>NZ_JBWKYD010000020.1:0-123312 GCF_059423585.1 Janthinobacterium sp. GW460-12-1-14-LB5
CCCGCAGGGTCCGACCCCTTTTTTCGCCCGCCGATTCTGCCGGCAAGTATGCAAAATCCATCTAAGCAAATGAGAAATGGTTAGTTCTTTTTATAACGATTGCATGTGATTATTGCGCCCTATAACTCAAAAATGTAATAAGAAGGGGTTTCCATGTCTGAAGCAACACTAGCGCCGCCCAAGGCGCGCGGAGCGCCGTTTCGGGTCATGCCGGGGTTTAAGCTGTCACTGGGCTTCACGCTCTTTTACCTGGCCTTGATCGTCCTCATTCCCTTGTCGTCGGTGTTCCTGAAAACTTTCACCATGACATGGGACGCCTTCTTCAGCGCCGTCACGTCCGACCGCGTGATGGCGTCATACCGCCTGACGTTTGGCGCCTCGCTGATCGCCGCCCTGCTGAACGTGGTGTTTGGCGGCATCCTGGCCTGGGTGCTGGTGCGCTATAAATTCCCCGGCAAGCGCATCATCGACGCCCTGGTCGACTTGCCGTTCGCCTTGCCGACGGCCGTGGCCGGCATCACCCTGACGGCCTTGTACTCGTCGAACGGCTGGTTCGGCCAGTTCATCGAAGGCGTGCTGGGCATCAAGGTGGCGTTCACGCCGCTGGGCGTGGTGGTGGCGCTGACCTTCATCGGCTTGCCGTTCGTCGTGCGCACCGTGCAACCGGTGCTGGAAGACGCGGAAAAGGAACTGGAAGAAGCGGCCGCCAGCCTGGGCGCCAATTCCCTGCAAACGTTTATCCGCGTCATCTTCCCCACGATTTTGCCATCGTTGCTGACGGGCTTTGCGCTGGCCTTCGCCCGCGCCACGGGCGAGTACGGTTCCGTGATCTTTATCGCCGGCAACATGCCGATGGTGTCGGAAATCACGCCGCTGTTCATTATTACCAAATTGGAACAATACGATTACGCGGGCGCCACGGCCATCGCCGTGGTGATGCTGGTGGTGTCTTTCCTGCTGTTGTTGACAATTAACCTGCTGCAAGCATGGACGCGCGGAAAGGCGAAGAAATCATGAGTACGAATACGACTGCCGCCGCTGGCGTGGACACTGCGCGGCCGACAGCGCGCCGCTTCGAGCCGAATGTCGGCCCCGTCGTGCTGGAGCCGCTGTGGGTGCGCACGGTATTGATCACCATCGCCTTGCTGTTCCTGACGACATTCCTCATCGTGCCCCTGGTGGCCGTGTTTGCGGAAGCGTTCAAGAAGGGCTGGGAAGCGTATATCGCCGCCATCATCGACCCGGACGCGATTTCCGCCATCAAGTTGACCCTGATCACGGCCGCCATCGCCGTGCCGCTGAACCTGGTGTTCGGCGTGGCCGCTTCGTGGTGCATCGCCAAGTTCGAGTTCCGCGGCAAGAGCATTTTATTGACCCTGATCGACTTGCCGTTTTCCGTCTCGCCCGTGATTTCCGGCCTGATCTACGTGCTGATGTTTGGCGCCCAGGGTTGGTTCGGCCCGTGGCTGCAGGCGCACGACATCAAGATTTTGTTCGCCGTGCCCGGCATCGTGCTGGCCACCATCTTCATTACCTTCCCCTTCGTGGCGCGCGAACTGATCCCGCTGATGCAGTCGCAAGGCAGCGAAGAGGAAGAGGCCGCCATCGTGCTGGGCGCCTCGGGCTGGAACACTTTCCGCAGAGTCACCTTGCCAAATATCAAATGGGGCTTGCTGTATGGCGTGATCCTGTGCAATGCCCGCGCCATGGGCGAATTCGGCGCCGTGTCCGTCGTCTCCGGCCATATCCGCGGCGAAACGAACACCATGCCCTTGCAGGTGGAGATTCTGTACAACGAGTACAACTTCGCCGCCGCGTTTGCCGTCGCCTCGCTGCTGGCCTTGCTGGCGCTGGTGACCCTGGCCTTGAAAGCCTTTATTGAGTGGCGTTTGAACGAGAGCGACGCCGACGATTCCGCCTTACGTTCTACGGAGCACTGATATGACCATCGCAGTTAAAAACATCAATAAACGCTTCGGCGATTTCGTCGCCCTCGACAATATCTCGCTGGACTTTCCCGCTGGCGAATTGACGGCCCTGCTGGGCCCGTCGGGTTGCGGTAAAACAACCTTGCTGCGCATTATTGCCGGCCTGGAACATCCTGACAGCGGCCAGGTGCTGCTCGATGCGGAAGACGCGTCGAACCGCCACGTGCGCGAGCGGCAAGTCGGTTTCGTGTTTCAACACTATGCGCTGTTCAAGCACATGACGGTGTTCGAAAACGTGGCGTTTGGCTTGCGCGTGAAGTCGCGCAGCGAGCGTCCGTCGGAAGACCAGATCCGCCGTAAAGTGAAAGATTTGCTGGAGCTGGTGCAGCTGGACTGGCTGGCCGACCGCTATCCGCCGCAACTGTCGGGCGGACAACGCCAGCGCATCGCCCTGGCGCGCGCCCTGGCCGTCGAACCGCGCGTGCTGCTGCTCGACGAACCGTTCGGCGCGCTCGACGCCAAGGTGCGCAAGGAATTGCGCCGCTGGCTGCGCCGCCTGCACGACGACTTGCACGTGACCAGCATTTTCGTCACGCATGACCAGGAAGAGGCGCTGGAAGTGGCGGACCAGGTGGTGCTGATGAACAAGGGCACGGTCGAGCAACTCGGTTCCCCAGAGCAAGTCTACAACCACCCGGCCTCGCCGTTCGTGTACGGTTTCCTGGGCAACGTCAACCTGTTCCACGGCCGCGTGCATGACGGCGTGATGGCCACGGGCGACGCCAGTTTCGAGGTGCCCGATTACGCGGGCGTGAGCGACAGCAAGGGCACGGCCTATGTGCGTCCGCACGACCTGGAAATCGACCGCTACACGCAGGGTGCGGAAGGCATCGTCGTGAAACTGAGCCGCGCGCATGCCATCGGCCCGCTGGCCCAGCTGGACTTGCAGCGCGTCGATAACAGCGAACTGATCGAAGCGGTGATGTCGAACGAGCGTTTTACCCATCTGCAGCTGAAGGAAGGCGAGACATTAGTTGTCCGTCCGAAACGCCTCCATGTATTTGTTGAACCCACCCGAACTTGATACAGGATAGCCATGAACTTTCAACAATTGCGATCGATCCGCGAAGCGGCCCGCCGCGGCTATAACCTGACGGAAGTGGCGAACGCCCTGTTCACGTCGCAACCGGGCGTGAGCCGGCAAATCCGCGAACTCGAAGACGAGCTGGGCGTGGTGATTTTCGAGCGTAACGGCAAGCGTTTGACGGGCTTGACGGAGCCGGGCAAGGGCATCCTGAAGATCGTCGACCGCCTGCTGATCGAGGCGGAAAACCTGCAGCAGGCCAGCCTCGAATACAGCGGCCAGACCAGCGGAACCTTGTCCGTGGCGGCCACGCACACGCAGGCGCGCTATGCGTTGCCGAAAGTGGTGCAAAGCTTCCGCGCCGCTTTCCCCGAGGTGCGTATTGCGCTACAACAAAGCGCACCCGAGCACATTGCGGAATGGGTGCTCTCGGGCAAGACCGACATCGGCATCGCTACGGAAGGCCTGAGCCAGTTCCCCGACCTCGTGTCGTTCCCGTGCTACCGCTGGAGCCATCTGATCGTCGTGCCGGACGGCCATCCGCTGCTCGAGCATTCGCCGATCCGCCTGGAAGACCTGGCGAAATACCCGCTGATTACCTACGACAAGGGTTTCACGGGCCGGGGCCATATCGACGATGCGTTCGCCAAGGCGGGCGTGGCCACCGATATCATCCTCACGGCCATGGATTCCGACGTCATCAAGCAATACGTGGCGCTGGGCCTGGGCGTGGGCATCGTCGCCTCGATGGCCTTCGACCATGGCCGCGACAAGGGGCTGCGGGCCGTGGAAGCGTCGCATCTGTTCGCCACCAACACGACGCGCCTGGCCGTGCGCCGCGGCGCCTACCTGCGCGCCTATGCCTACGAGTTCATCCTGCAACTGGCGCCGGACCTGACGCGCGAAGACATCGACCGCGCCATGGCGGGCGAGGACGCGCTTTAAGCCAGTGCGGCCCGCTGCGCGCGGGTCAGGCTGGCCACGGCGCGCGCATGGCTATCCTGCACCAGTTCCATCAGGTAATCGGCAGGAAAACGCGCCACATCGACGATGGTGACCCAGTGAAAGCGGCCCATGTAGCGGGCCGGTTTCACGCACGGCATGTCCGTCAGTTCGACAAAGCGTTCCGCGCTGACGCGCAGGCTGAAGCGCCACTGCTCGGGCATGCTGGTCTTGAAATACGCAAATTTCTTGCCGCCCACTTCATACACGAGGATGTTCGACGGCGCACCGTACAGCACGGCTTGCGCGCCGGGCAGGGCTGCGCAAAAGTCTTTCAGATCATCGTTTGTCATTCGTCAACCGCCATGAATTGTTGCGTGCTATGGTCGAAGGCATAGGCCGCGCCGGCCGGAGCGTCCAGCAGCTTAATAAAACGGTCGTCCACGCCGAGCACGGCGCCCAGCGAGACGAGGGCCACGTTGGCGCTGTCGTTCATGTAGTCGTCGCTTTCGTCGTTGGCCGTGAAGCGCCAGCCGCTGTCGTCGGCGTTGTCCGGCTCCTCGCGGTACAGGTAGCCGACGGGCGCGCCGTCTTCCAGCACTTTTTTCGTCACGAAGCACAGGCCCGCGTAGCGGTTGACGAGGTTGTCGTCATCGTCGTGCTGCGTATTGATGATGTGGCGCGCCTCGAAGGCGACGGGGTCCTTGGCGCGCAGATCGGCGATGTAGCCGGGCATGTTGTCGAGCTTGCCCGTAAAGTGGCCATTTGCCTCGACCGTGTCGACCAGCACCCACATGCGCTCGGCGCCCGGCGCCTGCGGATCGTCGCTGTGGAAGGCGAAGATCAGCTTGACCACCTCGCCGGGGCGCACCTGGGCGATGGCCTCGGGCGGCGATTTATAGAAAGTGTAGCGATGGCGCGCCGCCAGTTCGGCGGCGTCGGCCAGGTGCCAGCTGGGCATGGTGATCCGTTCTCAAGAAGAGTAGCACCCATGGTAGCCGATTGCGGGCCAGGATGACTACCCGTACGCCAGGGAGCCGGCCGGAATGAAAACGGGAGGCAAATGCCTCCCGTGCTGCCTTGCTCTATTGCCAGCTATTACCAGCTATAGCCAGCCTTGGCATAGTAATAGCGGCCGTTGAAGCCGTTTGGCGCGAAGATGCTGTAGGGCTGGGTGCCGTTGACGTTCAGGTTACCGTTGCTCGTCACTTGCGCCGGGTAGCGGTTGGTGACGTTGTCGATGCCGGCCACCAGACGCCAGTTCTTGCCCAGTTTCACGGAACCGGACACGTCCAGCACCCATTGCGGGTCATACGTCTGGTCCAGCTTGACGTCGTTCTGCGGCACGGTGAAGCTGCCGTAGCGCGTTACGACGCCGTGCGCATTCCAGATGCCGAAGCCGTAGTCGGCGGCCAGGCTGAACTTGTCCTTCGGCGAGGCCACCGTGATGCGGTCGATGCTCTGGCGGTCGATCAGTTTCAGGTTGTTGGCCGTCAGGATGGCCGGATTGTCGGCGATTTTCCGTACCGTGCTCTTGTTGTGGTTGTACGCCACGGTGAGGTCCAGGCGGTCCTTGTCCTGCAGGTCGATGCGGTAGGTGCTGACGATGTCCACGCCTTCCGTGCGCGTGTCGACGGCGTTGGTGAAGTAGCGTCCCGAACCCACGGGCGTGCCCTGCGCGGCCAGGATGCTCTTCAAATCATTGTTGAGGATCAGATTGGCCGAAAACAGGATACGGTTGTCGATGTCGATGCGGTAGGCATCCACCGTCGTCGTGAAGTTGCGGTTGGGCTGGAACTGCAGGCCCAGGCTGTAGTTGCGGGCCTTTTCCGGTTTCAGGTCTTGTGCACCGAGGGCGCGCGCCTGCGGCGTGTTGACGGCGAAGGTGCCCGTCTCGATCGGCGTGTTGACGCCGTTGACGACCTGGAAGTTGGTGGTGGTGATGGTGTAGTACTGCTGCGCCAGCGATGGCGCGCGGAAGCCGCTCGACACCGTGCCGCGCAGGGACAGCGCGTCCGTGAACGCATAGCGGGCCGAACCCTTGGCCGAGGTGGTGCTGCCGAAGTCGCTGTAGCGCTCATGGCGCAGGGCCACGCCGCCGGACAGTTTCTTCGTCGCTTCCGCTTCCAGGTTCACATAGATCGACTCGTTGTGGCGCGAGTGGCTGCCCGCGTTGGCGGGACGGAAGCCGGCAAAGCCTTGCGAGCCGCTACCCGTGTACGAGGCTGCGTCGCCGGCGCCGATCGTGTATTTTTCATGGCGTGCTTCGGCACCCACGGCCACCGTCAGCGGGCCGGAGAAGGCGGCCACGGGGAATTCGCGCGCCGCATCGAGGTTGAATACGGTCTGTTCGTTTTTCAGCGAGCCGGCATAGAAGTGCGTGGGGCTGTTCGCGCCCAGCGACTGGTTGACCGTGTTGTCCAGGTCCAGCTCGAACTTGTTGCTGCCGTAATTGATGCTGGCATCCCAGCGCCAGCCGGCCGCCTCGCCGCGCAAGCCCGTCACCAAGGACTGGTCGGTCAGGGTGCTGTTTTGCAGCGGCAAGAAGCCTTCCGGGAAGATCGGCGTGCGCTGGACGAACAGCTTCGAATTGTTCGGGTCCGTGATCAGCGCCGTGCGCCAGGTAGCGGCGGCCGACGTGTCGCGCTTGCCGTAGTTGCCGAAGGCATACCAGTCGAGGTTGTCGCTGATATGGTATTCGCTGTTGAGGAATATCGTTGCCGGCTTGCTTTCCGGGTCGCCATAGCGCTGGTTGACCTTGCCGTAGCGTGGTTCCAGCGGATTGCGGAAGTCGGCGCCGGCGCGGTTGGTCGGGTCGCGCTCCGCCACTTCCGCCGAGACGCGCACCCAGCCGTCGTCGCCCAGGGCGAAGCCGGCCGAACCCTTGATGGATTTTTGCTTGCCGTCGCGTTCCTGCGTCTGGCCATAGCCCACTTCGATATCGCCGCCGGCCGCGCCTTTTTTCAGGATGATGTTGATCACGCCGGCGATCGCGTCGGAGCCGTACTGGGCCGCCGCGCCATCGCGCAGCACTTCCACGTGGTCGATGGCGGCCAGGGGAATGGCGTTCAGGTCGACGGGCGCCGAGCCGCGGCCCAGCGAGCCGTTGACGTTGACCACGGCCGAGGTATAGCGGCGCTTGCCGTTCACCAGCACCAGGGTCTGGTCGGGCGACAGGCCGCGCAATTGCGCCGGACGCACGGCGTCGCTGGCGTCGGCGCCCGTGGCGCGGGCAAAGTTCAGCGATGGCAGCAGGCGCGCCAGCACGGTGGCCAGTTCGCCCGAACCCGTGCTTTGCAGGTCGCGCGAGGTGAGGATGTCGATCGGCGATTCGGAATCGATGGTGCGGCGGTTCTTGGCGAAGGTGCCGGTGACCACTACCGATTGCAATTCGCCTTCGGCCGGCAGCTCTTGCTGCGCTTGCGCCTGCATGGGCAGGCTGAAGCAGGCGATCAGGCTGGCGGCGATAACGGTTTTCACGGGCAGGGCGGGAACGTGTTGGCGGGCGGTGCTTGAACTCATCGACGATATCTCTTCGGTTGGTGGTTGCGCGGACCATGGCGGTCCGGTGATGCAATCAGATTAACAGTGGGCACGCGGCGTGCTTACGAATCGTTCTGTCTATCGATATGCAATAAATATCTGAAAGACGTCGACATGGTGCGCGTAGCGCATATGGCCTCGTTTCCAGCATACGACCGGGTACGGCAAGGCCGCAATGCTGCACAGCAGTAAATTGCCGGCTGTTGTATAAATACGACTATCTGCGATGGGCGTGGGAAGTGGGGGGGGGGGGGGGGGGGTCTGGCGGCGGTACGCGCCGCCAGACGGCGGGGCTTACTGCCCCGGATTGGGCAGGCAAGAGTGGATGGCGTCGACGGCCGCCACCAGTTCCGGCGACAAGGTAACTTGATGGGCGTCGATATTTTGCTGCAACTGCGCCACGCTGGTGGCGCCGATGATGGTCGAGGCGACGAACCAGCGCGAGTAGCACCAGGTCAGCGCCAGCTGCGCCGGCGTCAAGCCGTGCGCGCGGGCCAGCGCCGCATACTGGCTGGCTGCCGCGATGGTGGCGGGGCGCACGTAGCGGGGACTCCAGCCGGCCGGAAAGCGCGTCAGGCGGCCCTGGGCTTGCGGATCGTCGAGGTACTTCGCCGTCAGCTGGCCGAACGCCAGCGGGCTGTAGGCCAGCAAGCTGACGTTTTCGCGGTGGCAGGTTTCATCGAGCAAGCTCGTCTCGAAATGGCGCGCCGTCAGGTTGTACAGGTTCTGGATCGATGCGATGCGCGGCAAGCCTTTCAGCTCGGCCTGCTTGATGTATTCGCACACGCCCCACGACGATTCGTTCGACACGCCGATGTGGCCGATCTTGCCTTCGTCGACCAGCTTGCCCAGCACGGCCAGCGTGTCTTCGATGGCGACCGACGCGTGCTCCTTGCGCGGGTTGTACACGCTTGCGCCGAAGATGGGCAGGTTGCGGCTGGGCCAGTGCAATTGATACAGGTCAATGTGCTCCGTCTGCAGCCGGCGCAAACTGTCTTCGACGGCGGCGCGGATGTTGACCGCGTCGTGATCCGTCTTGCCCTTGCGTATCCAGTGCATGCGCGAGTTCGGCCCGGCCACCTTGCTGGCCAGCACGATGTCGCCGCGCTTGCCGCTTTTCTTCAGCCAGCTGCCGATGTAGCGCTCGGTGCTGCCCTGCGTCTGCGCGCTGGCCATCACCGGATACATTTCGGCCGTGTCGATGAAGTTGATGCCCCGTTCCAGCGCGTAATCGAGCTGGCTGTGCGCTTCGGCTTCGCTGTTCTGCTCGCCGAAGGTCATCGTGCCCAGGCAGATCCGGCTCACTTCCAGGCCGCTGGAACCGAGTCTGACCTTGGCTATCATGCCGGCTGCCTGCCGCGCAGCGCGCGCGCGCAATCCTTGATCAGGGCCGGACCCGCATAGATCAGGCCGCTGTACAGCTGCACCAGTTGCGCGCCCGCCTCGAACTTGGCCACGGCATCTTTGCCCTGCATGATGCCGCCCACGCCGATGATGGGCAGGGCGTCGCCCAGTTCCGCCTTCAGCAAACGGATGACATTGTTCGACAGCTCGAACACGGGCGCGCCCGACAGGCCGCCCGCCTCGGCGCCGTGCGGCATGCCTTCGACGGCGCTGCGCGACAGGGTCGTGTTGGTGGCGATGACGCCGTCGATGCGGTGGCGCGTGAGCGACTCGGCGATGCTTTTCACCTGCTCGCCATCCATGTCCGGGGCGATCTTCAGGGCCAGCGGCACGTAGCGCTTGTGCTTGTCGGCCAGGCGCGCCTGGGCATCCTTCAATTGCGACAGCAGGGCGTCGAGTTCGGACGCACCCTGCAGCTGGCGCAAATTCTTGGTGTTCGGCGACGAGATGTTCACCGTCACATAGCTGGCGTACGGATAGACTTTTTCCAGGCACAGCAGATAGTCGTCGGCGGCCCGCTCGATGGGCGTATCGGCGTTCTTGCCGATGTTCAGGCCCAGCACGCCGGCGCGCTCCTGGTAGAACTTCGACGCCTGCACGTTGGCGACAAACGCGTCCACGCCGCCATTATTGAAACCCATGCGGTTGATGATGCCCTGCGCCTGCGGCAGGCGGAACATGCGCGGTTGCGGATTGCCCGCCTGCGCGCGCGGCGTGACGGTGCCCACTTCGATGGAGCCGAAACCCAGGTCGGCCAGCGCATCGATATAGGCGCCATCCTTGTCCAGGCCGGCGGCCAGGCCGACGGGATTGGGGAAGGTGATGCCCATCACCGTGCGCGGATCAGCAGCCGGTTTGCCGGCCAGCTTCGTCAGGCCCAGCGCGCTGGCGCGTTTCAGGGCGGGCAGGGTGAAATGGTGGGCCGCTTCGGCATCCATCGAAAACAGCAGCGGGCGGGCGAGGGAGTACAGGAATTTTTCAGACATGGGGCGCTTTGAGTAGGTGTGCGGGCCGCCGGGAAGGGCTGGCGGCGCGCGAAATAAGTGCCGTATTTTACCGTGTTCCGCGCGGCGGCCGGGTGTATAGTTCTTGTTGGTCTGATGCAATATTAATCCCTTGATAATCTGCATCGAGCCCTGGACTTTCCTGTTTCTTCCCTGTTCCCTTGACTTCATAAGCGAGACATCGATTGAAAAAGACACGCATCCTGACCGCTATCGCGGCCGCCAGCGCATTGCTGCTGAGTCACCCGGCCCTGGCCCTGCCCAATACGCAAGACACCCGCATGCTGAGTGAACCGGCCGTTTCCAGCCGCCACATCGCCTTCATCTATGCGGGCGATTTATGGCTATCGAACCTCGACGGCGGCGGCGCGCGGCGCCTGACGTCCGACCTGGGCGACAAGTCCAATCCCGTCTTTTCGCCTGACGGCAGCCTGATCGCGTACAGCGCCAACATCGACGGCAATGTCGACGTGTACGTAATAGCGGCGGCCGGCGGCGTGCCGCGCCGCCTGACCTTCCACCCGGGTGTTGATCTGGCGCAATCGTTCACGCCCGATGGTCAGTCCGTGATGTTCACCTCGCCCCGCGCCGCCTTCAATAACCGCTTCCAGAAGCTGTTCACGGTGCCCGTGGCGGGCGGCGTGGAAACCCAGCTGGAAATCCCCAACGCGTCGCGCGCCACGTATTCGCCCGATGGCAAGCGCATCGCCTACAACCCCCTGATGCCCGCCTTCAAACAGTGGAAGCGCTACCGGGGCGGCACCAATTCCTGGCTGTGGCTGTTTTCGTCCAGCGACAAGTCGATCGAAAAAATCCCCCAGCCGACCACGCGCTCGAACGACGTCGACCCGATGTGGATAGGCGACAGCGTGTACTTCCGCTCCGACCGCAACGGCGAATTCAACCTGTTTGCCTACGACGTCAAGACGAAGGCCGTGCGCCAGTTGACGCAGCACAAGGATTTCCCCGTGCTCAACGCGTCGGCCGCGAACGGCACCATCGTCTACGAGCAGGCCGGCTATCTGCACTCGTTTGACATCGCCAGCGGCCAGGCGCGCAAGCTGAGCATCGGCGTGGCCAGCGACCTGGGGCAGACGCGCCCCCGCTGGGTCAAGAATGCGAAATACATCCGCGACGCGTCGATTTCGCCGTCGGGCGCGCGCATCGCCTTCGAATACCGGGGCGAGATCGTCACCATCCCCGCCGACAAGGGCGACGTGCGCAACCTGACGCAGACGGCCGGCGCGCACGAGCGCACGCCGATCTGGTCGCCCGATGGCCGCTCGGTCGCGTATTTCTCGGACGAGTCGGGAGAATATGCGCTGCATGTGCGGGCACAGGACGGCAAGGGCGCCGTGAAAAAGCTCAAGCTCAATGGCAGCGGCTTCTATGACAACGCCGTCTGGTCGCCCGACAGCAGGAAGATCGCGTTTGCCGACAATGGCTGGAGCATGTACGTGATCGACGTCGGCAACGGCAAGGTGCAAAAGATCGCCACGGAGCCGATGTATGGCGTCGACAAGAGCATGCGCGCTTCGTGGGCGCCCGATTCGCGCTGGCTGGCCTACACGCTCAATTCGCCCACCTACACGCGCAGCGCCTACATCTATTCCGTCGAGCAGAACAAGTCGATGCCCGTCACCGATGGCCTGTCCGACGTGGCCCAGCCCGTGTTCGACAAGAGCGGCAAATACCTGTACTTCTTCGCGTCGACGAATGCTGGCCCCAGCAACAACTGGTTCTCGCAGCAGAATGAGGACAATCTGGTGACGCGCACCGTGTGGATGGCTGTGCTGCGGCGCGACCTGCCGTCGCCGCTGATCAAGGAAAGCGACGAGGAAAAGGCCGCCGGCGCGGAGAGTAAAAAAGACACGGCGAAGGCGGAAGCGGAGCCTAAGAACGAGCCGAAGACCGATCCGAAGACGGGCCGCGACGACCCGAAAGTGACGGTGGCGCCCGTGGCGCCGATCAGCATCGATTTCGACGGTATCGCCACGCGCATCGTCGACCTGCCGCTGCCTGCCGCGCAGTTTTCCAGCCTGACGGCCGGCGCCGCGGGGCAGATATTGCTGTTGCGCGAAAGCGACGGCAAGAAGGCCGTGCAGCGCTTCGATCTGAAGGAGCGCAAGGCGGAAACCGTGGTGGCCGAAGCCGATGATTTCGAGGTCTCGGCCGACGGCAAGAAGCTGCTGTACCGCCAGAAGGACAACTGGGCCATGGGCTCCGCCACGGGCAAGCTGCTGGCGCCCGGCGAAGGCAAGATCAAGGTCGACGCCATCGAGGTGAAGGCCGATCCGCGCGCCGAGTGGACGCAGATTTTCAATGAAGTGTGGCGCATCAACCGCGATTACTTCTATGACCCGGGCATGCATGGCGTGGACTGGAAGGCCATGCGCGACAAGTACGCCGTGTTCCTGCCCGAGCTGTCCAGCCGCGCGGACCTGAACCGGTTGATACAGTGGATGTGCAGCGAACTGGCCGTGGGCCACCACCGCGGCGGCGGCGGCGACGACTTTATCGAGACGAAGAAGGTGCCCGGGGGCTTGCTGGGCGCCGATTATGAAGTGCGCGACGGCCATTACCGCTTCAAGAAGGTGTATGGCGGCTTGAACTGGAATCCGGCCCTGCGCGCGCCGCTGACGGAGCCGGGCCTGAACGTCAAGGCGGGCGAATACCTGCTGGCCGTCGACAGCCGCCCTTTGTTGCCGCCGACCAACCTGTACAGCGCCTTCGAGAACACGGCCGGCAAGGCCATCGACCTGACCGTGGGGCCATCGGCCGACGGCAAGGGCGCGCGCACGATCACTGTGGTGCCCGTGCCGACGGAGGATGCCTTGCGCAACCGCGACTGGATCGAAGGCAATATGCGCAAGGTCAATGCGGCCACCAATGGCAAGGTGGCCTACGTGTACGTGCCGAATACGGCGGGACTGGGCCACACCTACTTCAAGCGCTATTTCTTCCCGCAGGCGGACAGGCAGGCCATCATCGTCGATGAGCGTTTCAATGGCGGCGGCAGCGTGGCCGATTACTACATCGAGATCCTGCAGAAGAAGGAAATCGCCTGGTGGACCATGCGCTATGGCGCCGACATGAAGACGCCGTCCGCCTCGATCCAGGGGCCGCGCGCCATGCTGATCGACGAGACGGCCGGCTCGGGCGGCGACCTGCTGCCGTGGATGTTCCGTAAGAACAACATGGGTCCGCTGATCGGCAAGGCCACGTGGGGCGGCCTGGTGGGCATTCTCGGCTTCCCCGTGCTGATGGATGGCGGCTCCATCACGGCGCCGAACCTGGCGTTCTGGACGCGCGAAAACGGCTGGGGCGTGGAAAACGAAGGCGTGCCGCCCGATATCGAAGTCGAGCAAACGCCGGCCGACGTCATCGCCGGGCGCGATCCGCAGCTGGAAAAGGCGATCGAGGTGATCCAGGCCGAACTGGCGAAGAACCCGCCCGCGCGGCCTGCACGTCCGGCGTTTCCGGACAAGAGCAAGTAGGCAATGGAAAAGGGGCGCAAGCCCTTTTTTTACATCACGACCCACTGCCCCTTGATGCGCGCTTCCAGCGGCTTGAAGTTGATTTTATAGGCCATCTTCGGACTTTGTTCTATCCAGTAGCCCAGGTAGATGTAGGGCAGGCGCAGTTCCTGCGCCTGGGCGATCTGCCACAGCACGTTGTAGGTGCCGTACGAGGCGCCCGGCACGTCGGGATCGAAAAACGTGTAGACGGACGACAGGCCATCGGCCAGCACGTCGATGATGCTGACCATGCGCAGGGTGCCGTCCGGTTCGCGGAACTCCACCAGGCGCGTGTTGACGCGGCTTTGCAGCAGGAATTGCGCGTACTGGTCGCGGCTGTCCTGGTCCATGCCGCCGCCCGCGTGGCGCGTGCTCTGGTAGCGCAGATACAGCTCGTAGTGCTCGTCGAGGAAGGACAGGGTGGCCACGCCCGCCTGCAGGTCGGCATGGCGGTTCCAGGCGCGGCGCTGGTTGCGGTTGGGGGTGAACGATTGCGTTACGACGCGTACGGGAATGCAGGCCTGGCAGCCGTCGCAATACGGGCGGTAGGTGAAAATGCCGCTGCGGCGAAAGCCGTTGCGCACCAGTTCCGAATACACGTCGCTGTTGATCAGGTGCGATGGCGTGGCCACCTGCGAGCGGGCCTGGCGGTCGTCCAGGTAGCTGCACGGGTAGGGCGCCGTCGTGTAGAACTGCAGGGTGGCAAACGGTAGTTCGTTCAGGTGCGTCATGCTGATCCTGTCTGGTCTGTCCGCGGCAATGGAAATGTGCCTGAAGATATCATAGCTTTTTTATGCGGGTGGCGCAGCATGCCAATCGGTGATTTGCGCTGCTTCAATAGCGACGCGCACGTGGGCCAGGAAGCGGGCGCGCGAAATGGGCGCCGCGCCCAGCGAGGCCAGGTGCTTCGTTTCTTGCTGGCAGTCAATCATAGCCACGCCGCGCGCCCGTAAAAAACGCACGAGGTGCGCCAGCGCGATCTTCGAACCGTCCGAAACGCGGGCGAACATCGATTCGCCATAGAACATGCGCCCGATCGATACGCCGTACGCGCCGCCCACCAGTTCGCCGTCCAGCCACAGCTCCGACGAGTGCGCGTAGCCCAGCTTGTGCAAGCCCGTGTAGCCGGCGATGATCTCGTCGGAAATCCAGGTGCCAGGGCCATCCTTGCGCGGCGCCGCGCAGGCGCGCATGACGGCGTCGAAATCGCTGTCGAATCGCAGCTGCCAGCGCCCGTCCGTGGCGGCGCTGCGCTCGACCTTGCGGATCGCCTTGGCCAGGCTGTCGGACACCTTGAAGTCGTCCGTCATCAGCACCATGCGCGGATCGGTGCTCCACCAGAGTATGGGCTGGCCCTCGGAAAACCAGGGGAAGATGCCGTGCTTGTAGGCGTCGAGCAGGCGCGCGGGCGACAGGTCGGCGCCGGCCGCCAGCAGGCCGGGCGCCTCGTCTTTCAGGGCGCGCGAGACGTCGGGAAACGGGGTGTGGATGTCGAGCCAGGGAATCATGCAGGGTCAATTGGCAGGTGAGGGGGGGGCTTACTCGGCATCCGCGCGCGCCATCGGGCGCGTGATGTCGCCCGTATGGAAGCCGTAGCTGCCGCCTTCGCGGATTTTCACGCGGTCGGCAAAGAACAGTTCCAGGGTGGCGCGGATGGTGGGGAAGGCCAGGTCATCCCAGGGAATCTGCGCTTCCGTAAACAGCCGCACGTCCAGGCTTTCGATGCCCGGCGCGAAATCGAGGTCGCGCAGGCGCGCCAGGTAGAACAGGTGCACCTGGTGCACGCGCTGCACGTTGAGCAGCGAAAACAGGGGCCCCAGTTCGATATTCGCGCCCGCTTCCTCCACCGTTTCGCGCTCGGCCGCATCGGACGTCGTTTCATCGTTTTCCATGAAGCCGGCCGGCAGGGTCCAGTAACCGAGGCGCGGCTCGATGGCTCGCTTGCACAGCAAGACCTGCAGCTGGCCATCCTCTTCCCACACGGGGATGGAGCCGACCACCATTTTCGGGTTCTGGTAATGGATGGCGTCGCAGTTGGCGCACACATAGCGGGGACGGTTGTCGCCTTCCGGAATGGACAGGCTGACAGGATGGGCGCATTCGGAGCAGAATTTCATGGGCAGGCTTCGGAAAAATGGGTGTCTGGTGTAACGCTTACTGTACACCGATTGCGCGCTGTGTGGCGTGACGGGCGGACACAATGCCAACCGGCAATTGGCCTGGTTTTATAATTAAATAGCTCTATTGCAGTCTAAGTTGAGATAGCTATTGCCTAAGCCACCCGTTTGCCCTTATAATTCAAGTGCGGGGTGGAGCAGTCTGGCAGCTCGTCGGGCTCATAACCCGAAGGTCACAGGTTCAAATCCTGTCCCCGCAACCAATACCGGAAAGCCGCTGATTCTTGCAAAAGATCGGCGGCTTTTTCCATTTCCACCCAGGAACAATATTCGCCAGGCGGGGCAGGCATGACATTGTCAAATCATGCCCTTTACGCCGCGCAACAATCTGGTATATAATTCGAGTGCGGGGTGGAGCAGTCTGGCAGCTCGTCGGGCTCATAACCCGAAGGTCACAGGTTCAAATCCTGTCCCCGCAACCAATTCGAAGCCGCTGGTTCCTCGCAAGAGGGCCAGCGGTTTTTTCGTTTACGGCGCGGTGTCTTCTGCCAGCTGGCGCGCGTACACGACCAGCCGCAGGTGGCGGTCCGCATCGATGGTCAGCGAGGTGTGCTCGTACGCGATGTCCTCGCCGCCGATGGTCAGGCGGCGCACGCCGGCGCATGGCGCATGCACGTCATGGCGGCGCCACCATAGCTTGAATTCGGGAGAGACTTTTTCCAGTTCGTCCACCAGCGCGTGGATATCGGCTTCCTGCGTGGCGCGCGCATAGTCGCGGCGAAAGCTCGACAGTATCAGCGGCGCCTGCTCTTCCCAGGCCGTGAAGCGCGAGCGCAGCAGCGGGTCGGTAAACAAGAGCCACAGCAGGTTGCGGCGCGCGGCGGCATGCGCGCCAAAGCCGAACAGGGCGTCCGCTCCCGCATTGAACGCCAGCACGTCCCAGCGCAGGTTGAGCACATAGGCCGGATGCGCCAGTTCGTGCATCAGGCGGCGCACGGGCGGCGGCACCACGCAAAACGTCTTGCCCTCTTCGGCGGGCGGACGCGCATGCGCGAGCAGGAACAGGTGGCGCCGCTCGCCCGCATCGAGCTTGAGCACCTGCGCCAGCTTGTCGAGAAAGGCGCTCGAGACGCCGATGTCGCGCCCCTGCTCCAGCCAGGTGTACCAGGTCAGCCCCACGCCGGCCAGCGCCGCCACTTCCTCGCGGCGCAAGCCCGGCGTCCTGCGCCGCCCGCCACCGGGCAAACCCACGTCTTCGGGCGACAGCCGCGCGCGGCGCGCCTGCAGGTAGGCGGCCAGTTCGTGGCGGGTGCGGGCCAAAGTGCGCATGGTGGGGGTTTTCCGGTGAGCCTGTTGCTATCAGTAATAGCATAAACAGTTAAATTGTAATTGTTTATATTGTATTCCAGAATGCCTGCTTTCTTCCCGAAAGCTTGCCCATGTCTGACTATTCTTCCTCCCGCGCACCCGCACTTGCCGATGCCGCGCTGCCCGCCACCGTCTACCTGATCGCCGTGGGCGCGTTCGCGCTGGGCATGGCGTCGTATGTGACGGCGGGCCTGATGCCGATGATTGCCAGTGCCTTTTCCATCTCCCTGGCCATGGCCGCGCAGCTGGTAACGGCGTTTACGCTGGCCTATGGCCTCGGCTCGCCCCTGGCCGTGGCCTTGCTGCCGGCGCGCGCGCAGCGCTCCGGCCTGTTGACCGCCCTGGGCGTATTCGTGCTGGCGAATGGGGCCAGCGCGCTGGCGCCCGGTTTTACCAGTCTGCTGGCGTGGCGGGCCGTGGCCGGCATCGGGGCGGGCGTCTACCTGGCGCTGGGCATCGCGGCGGCGGCGGGCGTGTCGGCGCCGCGGCAGCGCGGCAAGGCCATCGGTGCGATCATGGGCGGCATGGCGGGCGGCACGGTGCTGGGCGTGCCTTTGAGCCTGTTGCTGGCGCAGCAGCTGGGCTGGACGGCGGCCCTGTGGCTGGTCGCCGGCCTCGGTGCGCTGGCGCTGGCGGGCTTGCTGTGGAAGCTGCCCGCGCTGCCGGAAGTACCGGCGACCTCGCTGCGCCGCAAGCTGGCCTTGCTGGCCGATGGGCAGGTGCTGGCCATTTTGCTCGTGTCGCTGCTGGCGGCCATCGCCAGCCTGGGCATGTACACGTTTATTGCGCCGCTGCTGGCGTGGTCCGCGCACGGCGCCGCGATATCCGCCACGCCCTTCCTGTGGGCCTGGGGCGTGGGCGGCATCGCGGGCAGCGTATTGGTCGGGCCATGGGCGGATAAGGTGGCGGCGCCGAAGCTGACCTGCCTCATCTTGCTGCTGCTGGCGCTGGCCTTGGGCGCGCTGCCGCTGGCGGCCGGCTGGTCGGCCTGGCTGATGCTGGCGCCGATCGTGCTGTGGGGCGCGGCCGGCTGGGCCCTGCAAGTGCCGCAGAACCAGCAACTGCTGGCCGTGCGCGCGCGGCAGGGCGACGGCAACCTGGCCATCGCCCTCAATGAATCGGCGCTGTACCTGGGCAGCGCCATCGGCGCCGCCGCAGGTGGGGTGCTGCTCGTGCTCAACTGGCCCATGTGGCTGCTGGCGGCCGGCGCCGCCCTGGTCGCCGCCGCCGCGTTGCTGCTGCAGCTGCCGGCCGCGCGGCGCGGCTAGCCTTTTTTCGCCAGCTGCATGCCCACGGGCAGGGCGCGGATGCGCTTGCCCGTGGCGGCGAAGATGGCGTTGCACAGGGCCGGCGCGATGGGCGGCGTGGCCGGCTCGCCCACGCCGCCCAGCTCCATGTCCAGGGTACCGGGCACCAGGTGCGTGTGGATCACGTGGGGCGCGTCGGCGGCGCGCAGCACGCTATAGTCGTGGAAATTGCTTTGCTCGACCCGGCCATTCTTAAAGCTGATCTCGCCGCTCATGGCCAGCGACAGGCCCATGATGCAGGCGCCTTCGATCTGCGAGCGCACGCGGTCCGGATTGATCTGCGGGCCGCAATCCATGGCGATATCGACCCTGGGCACGATGACTTCGCCGGCCGCATTGATTTCCACTTCGATCACGGCCGCCACATAGGTGACGAAACTGTAGGACACGGCCAGGCCCAGCCCCCGTCCCTTGGGCAGCTTGCGGCCCCAGCCCGCCTTGGCCGTCGCCAGTTCGATCACGTGGCGCATGCGGCCTATGTCGACCGGATACTTCGCCGGATCTTCGCCATAGTTCCAGCCATCGGACAGGTCGGCCGGGTTGATCTTGCGCGCGGGGCCCAGCAATGCCAGCAGGTAGTCGCGGTGATCCTTCTTTGCCGCGTGCGCCAGTTCGGCCGTGAACGACTGGATGGCAAACGCGTGCGGGATATTCGACACGGAACGGAACCAGCCGATGCGCGTATGGGCCGGCACTTCGGGTACCTCGACGCGGATGTTCGCAATGGCGAACGGCACGTTGATGGCCGACATGCCCAGCTCGAACGGCGCCTGCTTGTTCGCGCCGGCGGCAAAGGTCGAGGTGATGGTGGGGGCGGCCGTGCGGTGCAGCCAGGCCGTCGGCATGCCCTTCGCATCCAGCGACGCTTCCAGCCGTTCGACGGACACCGTGTGCAGATAGTCGTGCTGCAGGTCGTCGTCGCGCGTCCACGTCAGCTTGACGGGCGCGCCATCCATGGCTTTCGACAGCAGCGCCGCCTCGACGGCGAAATCGGGCTTCGATTTGCGCCCGAAACCGCCGCCCAGCAGGGTCACGTGGACGGTGACGTCGTCATACGCCAGGCCCAGGGCCTTGGCCACGTTGCTGCGCGTCGCCTGCGGCGCCTGCACGCAGGCCCACACTTCGGCCTTGCCGCCGGCGATGCGCACGGTGGCGGCGGGCGGCTCCATGGTGGCGTGGGCCAGGTGGGGCAGATAATATTCGGCACTGAGTTTGCGCGCGGCGGGAGCGGCGGCCAGGGTGGCCACCGTCTTGCCCTGGTCGCGCGCCGGGCTGGCCGGCTGGCGCACGGCAGCTTCCAGGGTCTTGCGGAAGGCTTTCGAGTCGTAATCGCCGTTCGGGCCATCGTCCCATTCCAGCACCAGCGCTTCGCGGCCCTTGATGGCGGCCCAGGTATTTTTCGCGATGACGGCCACGCCGCCCAGCGGATTGAACATGGCCGGCGGCGGACTGCCTGCCAGTTCGACGATGCGCAGCACGCCCGGCACCTTCAGGGCCGCCGTCTTGTCCACGCTTTTCAGCTTGCCGCCGAAGACGGGCGGACGGGCGATGACGGCGTACGCCATGCCGTCGAGGCGCGTGTCGATGCCGAAGTGGGTATTGCCCGTGACGATGTCGTGCAGGTCGATGCCGCGCGTGCTGCTTTGGCCTATATAACGCAGCTCGCCCGCCGTTTTCAGGCTGATGCGCGCGCGTGGCGGCACCGGCAGCTTGGCCGCTTCCTCGGCCAGCGCGCCGAACGACAGCGAGCGTCCGCTGGCCGCATGCACGACCGCATGGTTGACGGCCTTGACTTGCGTCACGGGCACGTCCCAGCGCACGGCGGCTGCCGTTTCCAGCATCAGGCGCGCCGTGGCGCCCACGTGGCGCATGGCGCGGAACGAGTGGCGCATGCTGCGCGAGCCGTCCGTATCCTGGCTGCCGTAGCGCGCCTCGTCGGCGGGCGCCTGCTGCACGCGCACCTGCGCCCAGTCGGCGCCCAGTTCGTCGGCCGCCACCATGGGCAGGCTGGTGCGGATGCCCTGTCCCATTTCGGAGCGGTGTACAACGATGGTGACGATGCCGTCGGCGGCGATTGACAGGAAGACCAGGGTGTCGTCGACCACGCCGCCCGCCATCTTGTCGCCGCCGTATTTGACGGCATCGGCCGCCATCACGAGGCCGGAAGGGCCGGCCACGAGGGTCAAGCCGGCCAGCGCGCCGGCGGCCTTGAGCCAGTGGCGCCGCGCAGGCGAATGTGCGGCGGCAGTGTCATGGATGCTCATTTGGCCGCTCCTTTCGCGTGGATACTGGCCGAGGCCTGCCTGATGGCCGCGTGGATGCGCGTGTAGGTGCCGCAGCGGCAGATATTGCCGCTCATCGCTTCGCGGATTTGCTGGTCGTTCGGTCTTGGCGTCTTGTGCAGCAGGGCCGTGGCCGACATGATCTGGCCAGCCTGGCAATAGCCGCATTGTGGCACGCCGTGTTCCTGCCAGGCTTGCTGTAGCGCAAAGCCGACCTTGTCTTCGCCCACCGCTTCGATGGTGGTAATCTTCTTGCCGGCGGCGGCCGACACGGGCGTCACGCAGGAGCGGATCGCTTCGCCGTCGAGGTGCACGGTGCAGGCGCCGCACAGGGCCATGCCGCAGCCGAATTTGGTGCCGGTCATGCCCAGTTCGTCGCGCAAGGCCCACAGCAGGGGCGTGTCTTCAGGCAGTGCAAGTTCGTGCTGCTTGCCATTGATGGTCAGGGTCGTCATGTGTATTCCTCGGAGTGGGGATGGTGCGGGGACGCGCGACGGCCATCCGGCATATGGATGAGCGCATCAGTATCGGATGGTAGCACCAGCCGCCCTGCGCTGCATGGCGGAGGCCGGTGGCATACTGCGGCTTCCGATATTGGAGTTTTCCATGACATACATCACAGTGGCGCAAGGCTTGCCCGACATTCTCGCTCCCGGCTTGCAGGTGGTTTTTTGCGGCCTCAATCCCGGCGTGGACGCGGCGGCGGCCGGCCACCATTTTCTCGGCCGCGGCAACCGCTTCTGGCCCGTGCTGCACCTGGCCGGCTTCACGCCGCACCTGGTGGCGCCGCAGGACGATGCCAGCGTGCTCGGTTTCGGGCTGGGATTGACGGCGGCCGTCGGGCGTCCGACCAGCCGCGCGGACCAGGTGGGAACGGACGAATTCGCGCAAGCGGCGGCCGGCCTGCAGCACAAACTGGCATTGATGCAGCCGCAGTGGATCGCCTTCCTGGGCAAGGCCGCCTACGCGGCGATGACGGGAAAACGCCAGCTGGAATGGGGCGAACAGCCGGAGCGCTTCGGCGGCGCGCGCGTGTGGATACTGCCCAATCCCAGTGGCCTCAATCGCGGCTATTCGAAGGAACGGCTGGTCGAGGCCTACGCGGAACTCAGGCGCGCGCTGGGCTGACGTACCCGCGCGCGGCGCAACACATGGGCGGCCTGGTTCAGCGCGGCTGCTCCAGCTGCGCGTACACGGCGCCGGCGATCTTGCCCAGTTCCTGCTTGGGCAGGCTCGCCGAGAGGGCGTAACCGAGCTGGCCGTCGATCCAGTAAAACACGCTCAGATCCTTTTCCTGCGCGTAGCGGAAGGCCGTTTCCTGCTTGCCGGCCCGTTCTTTCGCCACGTACAGGGTCAGGCGCTGGCCTTTGCCATCTTCATACATGAATTGCGCCACGGGGCCGTCGCCATCGCCGGGCAGCAGGCGCCCGCCGATCAGGTGATAGCCGAGCGGCGACAGCGCGGGCGGCTGCAATTTGCTGCCCAGGCGTTTCGACAGCCATTGCACCAGGTGCGCCTCCTGTTCCGCGCCTACTTCCACGGGGTGGCGCACTTCGGGCGTGTAGACGGCATGGGCGATGGCGGCGCTGCGCGCCAGGGAAACCGGGCTGGCGCCGGGGGGCACGCCATCGCCGCCGCGCAGCAGCCAGCCGCCCGCGCCGCCCGCGAGCACCAGCACGACGGCCGCTGCCGCCTGCATGGCGGGGCGGCGCCAGGCGCCGTTCGCCGCCGGCGGGGCCGCCGCCTGCAGCAGCGCCGGGGGCACAGCGTCGTCCAGCACGGGATCGAACAGGGCGCGCAATTGCCGGTTCTGTTCGCGCCAGGCGTCCACCCTGGCGGCGTCCCCGGGATGCGCGCGCAGGTGGGCGTCGACGGCCGCGCGCTGGTCTTCGGGCAGGACGCCGTCGGCCAGGGCGTGCAATTGCGCTTCGCTGATGGCTTGCGTTGTCATTTCACGACTTTCAGGGTGGGTGGGCCGCTGCCCTGGCTGCCGGCAGGGCGGCCGTCGAGCAGTTCGCGCAGCCGGTCGCGCCCGCGCGCCAGCCGCGACATGACTGTGCCGACGGGGATGTCCAGGGTGGCCGCCACCTGCTCGTACGGCATCTGTTCCAGCGCGACCAGAAGGATCACTTCGCGCTGCCCCAGCGGCAAACGGGCCAGCGCCGCATCCATTTCGCCGATGGCGATGGCTTGCCCCGGCGCGTGCTCAGGGGCGGGCAGCACGGTATCGTCGTCGAGCTCCTGCAGGGCCAGGCCGGGGCGGCGCAGCTGGTCCACGTGCAGGTTATGCATGATGGAAAACAGCCAGGGCCGCATCTCGCCGCCGCGCTGCCACTGGTCGAACTTGCGCCAGGCCCGCTCCACGGTGTCCTGCACCAGGTCGTCCGCGTGCGCGGCGCCGGCCAGCGCGCGCGCATAGCGGCGCAGGCCGGGCAGGCACGCTTGCAGCTGGCGGCTGTCCTCTTGCATGGTCATCGTGGTGGCGGGATGGTGAGCTTAGGGCTTGACGACGTGCCACACGTTCTTGAAATTGTCGCCGGCCACGTCGCCCGGCTTCTTGTCTTCCTTGTACAGGTACAGGGGCTTGCCCTTGTAGGTCAGCTGCATGGCGCCGTTGTCTTCGCGCTTGATGCTGCCATACGGGGCGGCGGGCGCCGCGTCGGTGGCGATGACGGCGGGCCAGGCGACCAGGCAGCCGCCGCTGCAGGCGCTCTTGCCGCTGTCGGCGACATCCTTGTCGAACACGTACACGGTCATGCCGCTGGCGTTGACCAGCATGCCGTTGGCGGGCATGACGTCGGCGGCGAAGGCCAGCGGGGCGGACAATAGGGCGGCGAGGGTGGCGATAGCAGTAAAGCGCATGATGGTCTCCTTGAGGTTTGGTGGGCTTGCAAGGGATAGACGCATGCCGCCCGCCGTTTATTCCCGCTCGTTTGAAATATTTTTTGCCGGAGCGTGCAGGCTGGCCCACAGGTGGGCGGCCGCCATGGTGCGGTGCGGCGCGTACTGGCGCAGCCACTGCTCCGTGCGCGCCATGTCCGGCTTGACCTCTTCGCCGAGCAGTTTTTGCAGGGCGGCGCGGATGGCCACGTCGCCGTGCAGCGAGCAGTCGGCATAGCCGTAGCCGCGCAGCAGCGCGTAATTGACGGTCCACGGGCCGATGCCCTTCACGGCCAGCAGCGCCTGCGAAATGGCCGCCACGTCGCCGGAAGGGGGCAGTTCCAGCGACAATTCCCCGTCGTCGACCAGGCGCGCCAGGCGCAGCACGGTTTCCGCCTTGGCGCGCGAGAATTTGCGGCTGGTCAAATCCTCGATTTCCAGCCGCGCCACATCGCGCGCCTCGGGGTAGCACCACAAGCCGCTGGCATGCCGGCGCCCCGCCTGCAAAATAAACGTGCGGCGCAGGGAAATGGCGAACGACAGATTGATCTGCTGGCCGATGATGGCCCAGGTCAGCGCCTCGAAGGGGCTGGCCGATTGCACGATGCGCAAGCCCGGATTGACGCTTATCAAAGGCGCCAGCAGCGGGTCGGCGGCGGCCAGCAGGGCGAACGGCTGCGGGTCGATGCGCAGGCCGAGGATGTTGAGCAGGGCGCCGTGCAGCGCCGTTTGCACAGCGTCACTGGCGCCGCCGTCGATCTCGGCGCGGCAAACGGCCGCAGCGTCCGTGAAGGCCACGTCCAGCACCACGGGCACGCCGGCAAGCAGGATGCCCTTGCGCAGGCCTGCTGCGGTGACCTGTTCGGCGACGGCTTCCCCGTCGCGGCTGTGAAAGGCGATGACGTCGTCGCGGCGGTAGCCGGCGGGCAGGGGGAGGGTCCAGTGCAGCAGGGTCATGGTGGCCAAATTCAGTGAAGGTAGCAGGGGTGCGCCGCCGGCGCACCGCGTTTCTTGCTGCGGCCCTTAGCGGGCGCAGATATCCGTGGTGGGCGGGCTCAGGGCCGCCGCATGCTGGATCTGCAGGGCGTCGGGCACGCCATTTTTCACGGCCGTCAGTTCGGCCAGGATGGAGATGGCGATTTCGGCCGGCGTCTTGCTGCCGATGTACAGGCCGATGGGGCCATGCAGGCGCGCCAGCTGCTCCGCGCTGACGTCGAACTGCAGCAGCCGTTCGCGGCGTTTGGCGTTATTCGCGCGCGAGCCGATGGCGCCGACATAAAACGCAGGGGATTTGAGTGCTTCCATCAGGGCCAGGTCGTCGAGCTTGGGGTCGTGCGTGAGGGCGACGACGGCGCTGCGGCTGTCGAGCTTGAGTTCCAGCACTAGGTCGTCCGGCATGGCGTGCAGCAGGGGCACGCCGGGCACGTTCCAGCCGCCCCGGTATTCCTCGCGCGGGTCGCAGACGATGACGTGGTAATCCATGGCCATGGCGATTTGCGCCACGAAGCGCGACAGCTGGCTGGCGCCGATGATCAGCAGGCGCCAGCGCGGGCCGTGCTGCGTGGTGAGCGCGCCATTTTCCAGGGCCAGCACGGCGCCCGGCGCGGCGGTTTGCAGGGTGACGGCGCCCGTGCCCAGGTCGAGGCGGCGTTCGACCAGTTCGTGCGCTTCCAGGCGCGCCAGCAGTTCGGCCACCTTGCTGCCCGCATGCAGCGGCTCGATGGCCAGTTCGATGGTGCCGCCGCAGGGCAGGCCGAAGCGGTGCGCCTCGTCCGCGCTGATGCCGTAGCTGACGATGTCCGGCAAGGTGCGCTCAATGCCGTGCACGCGCACCCTGTCGATCAGGTCATCCTCGATGCAGCCGCCCGAGACGGAGCCGACCACCGTGCCATCGTCGCAGATGGCCAGGGTGGCGCCCACGGGGCGGGGGCTGGAACCCCAGGTCTTGATGACGGTGACGAGTTCGCAGCGGTGCCCGGCGGCGAGCCAGGCGGCGCTGGTCTTCAGAACTTCAAGGTCGATGCTGTCCATGGCGCGCGCGAGTTACATGCCGTATGTTTGCGGCAAAGTATGGAAAAGTATTCAAGATTGTGGATATACTACCTGTTCCACCACCCTGCGGAGAATTTTCATGTCAAATGAAGTCAAGACGCAAGAAGAGGGTATTCCCAAGTTCGGCAAGCTGCTCATCGTCCTGTTTCTGGCCGTGGTGTTCTGCGGTGCCCTGACCTGGATCATGGGCACCTACTTCCCGAACTTCCCCGGCGCCTGAGCAAACCTGCTGCGCGTCGCGCTTTGTGGCCTGCGATGCTCACCGTACTAGAGTACGGTTGCGCTTCTTAGCCACAAATCACTGCCGCTCGCGACGGTTTTGTCAGGCGCCTCCGTGCTAAGGCTTGAGCGGCTTCTTCGCCGCCTGCTTGGCGCGCACGTCGATGACGGCGCGGTTGACGGCAGCCATGCGCGAGTTGGTGCCCGGGTGCAGGGCCGTGTAGCCGTTGGCGACCGTGGCCGGCACTTGCGTGGCCATGCGCTGCCAGAAGCGGGCGGCGTTGTCGACGTTGTAGCCGGCGCGCGCCAGCAGGTAGATGGCCAGGGTGTCGGCTTGCACATCGAGTTCCTGCGGCATGGCCTTGATGCCAGCGGCGCCCGTCAGCATCGAGACGTCGGGCTGCACGGCGCCCAGGCTGTCGATGATGGTGCCGGCCGTACCGGCCGAGCGCTGGCTGCGCGCGTGGTCGAGGATGTTGTGCGCCATTTCGCGGGCGATGACGAAAGCGATGCCTTCGTCGTTTTGCGCCGCATTGATCATGCCGCGCGTGAGCATGATGCGCGCGCCGTCCGAATACGCGTTGATATTGTCCGCATTGCCCAGGGCGACGCGGAAGGCGCAGGCGCGCGTGACGGGAATTTTGAGGTCCTGCTGCTGGCCGTCGCGGGCGATGGTCATGTTCAGGCTTGCGTTCTTCGAGGCCAGCGGGCCGACGATGGCGCCGAACGGGCCTTCCGCTTTCGGGCCTGCCGGCAGCGGCTTGCCTTCGGCGGCCAGCAAACCGTCGCCCTTGCGCAAGCCGGCGCGCGCGGCGCCGCTGCCCGGCAAGACGCCGGACACCTGCATCTGTTCGCCGTAGCCGAGTGCCGCCTGCGCCGCGTCGGCATAGATGCCAGGGTAGGAATACTTGTTCTGCGCCGTGAAGCCCAGCAGGTTGCGCGCATACGTCTTGCACAGGTCCGCATTGTTGATCAGCAGGGGCGCCGAGACTTTCGACAGGCGGTCCTGCAGGGTTACCATCTTCACCAGCTCTTCCTGCGCCGCCTTTTGCTGCGCCGTCAGGGCCGGGGCCTCGGGCGCCGGCACGACGTTGAACGGGCCGCTGACAGTCGTCACCGGCGTGGTGCAGCCGGCCAGAATGGCCGCGCCGGCCAACAGGAGGGGAGTGGCCAATCGGTGCAGCGAAGTCTGGGCTGGGATCAGATGGCGGAAACCTGGCATAAGTGTCAATCCTTAATGTTTGCCGGTGCTGCCGAAACCGCCAACACCGCGTTCGCTGTCGCCGAATTCCTCGACGACGTTAAAGCCCACTTGCAGCACCGGCACGATAATCAGTTGCGCCAGGCGCTCCATGGGATTGAGCGTGAAGGCGCTCTGGCCCCGGTTCCAGGTCGATACCATCAGCTGGCCCTGGTAATCGGAGTCGATCAAGCCTACCAGATTCCCCAAAACGATGCCGTTTTTGTGGCCCATGCCGCTGCGCGGCAAAATCATGGCCGCATACGACGGGTCGCCGATGTGGATGGCCAGGCCCGTGGGAATGAGCACGGTCTGGCCGGCTTCGATGGTGATCGCCTCGTCGATGCAGGCGCGCAGGTCCAGCCCCGCGCTGCCCGGTGTGGCGTAGGCCGGCAGCAGTTCTTGCATGCGGGCGTCGAGGATCTTGATGTCGATATTTTTCATGAATCTAACTAACTAAGCTAAGTCGTTTAAAAGGATTATTTGAGCAGCGAATTTTTTGCCAGGCGTTTCGAGATTTCCGAAATCAGCTGGCGCGCCAGGTTCAGTTTCGAGGCGCGCGGCAGCACGGTATGGCCTTCCTCGTCGAACAGGATGATGGTGTTGTCGTCCTGGCCAAACGTGTTCTGGCCGATATTGCCAACCAGCAGAGGAATGCCTTTTTTCTCGCGCTTGACCGAGCCGAATTCCACCAGGTTTTCTGATTCGGCGGCAAAGCCCACGCAATACGGATAGCCGGCCAGGTTGGTGCGCGCCGCCACGGTGGCGAGGATGTCGGGGTTTTGCGCGAACTGCAGTTCGGGCACGGAGCCGTCGGCCTGCTTTTTCATCTTTTGGTCGCTGGCGTTGGCGACTCTCCAGTCGGCCACGGCGGCCACGGCGACGAAGACATGCTGGCCGTCGACGTGGGCCAGCACCGCATCGTGCATCTGCTGCGCGCTTTGCACGTCGATGCGGCGCACGCCAAACGGCGCGTCCAGGGCCGTGGGGCCGGAAATGAGCAGCACTTCGGCGCCCGCTTCACGCGCCGCGCGCGCCACCGCATAGCCCATCTTGCCCGAGGACAGATTGGTGATGCCGCGCACGGGGTCGATGGCTTCAAACGTGGGGCCGGCCGTGACCAGCACGCGCTTGCCCGCCAGGACTTTCGGCTGGAAGGCGGCGATCAGCTCTGTCAAGAGCTGTTCCGGTTCCAGCATGCGGCCCAGGCCAACTTCGCCGCAAGCCTGTTCGCCGGCGGCCGGGCCAAACAGGGTGATGCCGTCGTCGTGCAGTTGCTGCACGTTGCGCTGCGTGGCGGGGTTCTGCCACATTTCCACGTTCATGGCCGGCGCCACCAGCAAAGGCAGGTGGGCCGGGCGGGCCAGGCACAGGGTCGAGAGCAGGTCGTCGCACACGCCATGCGCGAGTTTGCGCAGAAAATCGGCCGAGCACGGCGCGATCAGGATGGCGTCCGCATGGCGCGTCAAGTCGATATGCGCCATGTTGTTATCGATGCGGGCATCCCACTGGCTGGTGTGCACGGGGTGGCCGGACAGCGCCTGCATCGTGACGGCCGTGATGAAGTGGCTGGCCGCATCCGTCATCACCACCTGCACCGAGGCGCCGGCCTTTGTCAGCGCGCGGCACAGTTCCGCCGCCTTGTAGCAGGCGACGCCGCCCGAAAGTCCCAGGACGATTTTTTTGCCGGACAATTCCATGCCGTTCTCCTGCTTGTCTATTTGTTTACACGGCGCAGTTCATCGATGATGAACAGGGCCGCGCCGATGCAGATGGCGCTGTCGGCGATATTGAAAGCGGGGAAATGGCCCCAGCTTTTCCAGTGGAAGTCGAGGAAGTCGACCACGTGGCCATACACCAGGCGGTCGATGGCGTTGCCCAGCGCACCGCCAAGGATCAGCGCCAGGGCCCAGCAGAACATGCGCTGGCCGGCGTGCTTTTTCAGCAGGTAGATGATGTAGACGGCGGCCGCCAGGGCGATGGCGGTGAAGAAATAGCGCTGCCAGCCGCCCTGGTCGGACAGGAAGCTGAACGCGGCGCCCTTGTTATACGCGAGTACCAGGTTGAAATACGAGGTGATGACCATCTCCTGCGCATAGCGGAAGGTCTTCAGGATCGTGATCTTGGTGATCTGGTCGAACAGGATGACGATGGCGGCAATGCCCAGCCAGGGCACGAGCGACGCTGAGGAGGACGATTTCGATGAAAAACGGTTTTTAGTGGCCATATTTTTCCAGGGAAGATAAAGCCGCCGCCTGGCAGCAGGCGGCGGTTGGACGCGGGACGCAGGCAGCGCCCCGGGGTGACAGTCTAAGCGAAACGGCGAACTTCGCCCTTTCCAAACAGATTGCTGACGCAGCGGCCGCACAGGGTGGCATGCGCGGTGTCCGTGCCCACGTCGGCGCGATAGTGCCAGCAGCGCTCGCACTTCGGCGCCGTCGACGCGGCCACGAGCACTTCCTCGGCTGCTTCGTCGGCCACTTCCGCCACCGTTGCCTGCGAGGTGATGAAGACGAACTTCAAGTCCTCGCCCAGGGTGGTCAACAGCTTGTACTTCATCGGCGCGGCCTTGATCGTCAGTTCCGCTTGCAGCGAGGAGCCGATGGCGCCCGAGGTGCGCAAGTCTTCCAGCTGCTTGGTCACATCCGTGCGCACGGCGCGCAGGGCTGTGTATTTCTCCAGCAGCTCGGCCGCATCCGCCACTGCCGGCAGCTGCCACCAGGTTTGCGTGAAGATGGTTTCATCGCTGGCGGCGTACGCCTCCGCGCCGGCAAAGACGGCCCACGCTTCTTCGGCCGTGAACGACAGGGCCGGGGCCATCAGGCGCAGCAGGCTTTGCGTGATGTGCCACAGGGCCGTCTGCGCCGAGCGGCGCGCGTGCGACGTCAAGCCCGAGGTGTACAGACGGTCCTTCAGGATGTCCAGGTAGAAGCCGCCCAGGTCTTCCGAGCAGTAGGTCTGCAGCTTCGACACGACGGGGTGGAACTCGTAGCGCGCATAGTTGTTCTCGATCTGCGTTTGCAGCGATGCCATGTTGGCCAGCGCATAGCGGTCGATTTCGAACATCTCCGCCACCGGCACGGCATCTGTGGCCGGATTGAAGTCCGAGGTGTTCGCCAGCAGGAAGCGCAGGGTGTTGCGGATGCGGCGGTACGATTCCGTCACGCGTTTCAGGATTTCGTCGGAGATCGACAGCTCGCCCGTGTAGTCGGTCGAAGCGATCCACAGGCGCAGGATGTCCGCGCCCAGGGTGTCCGAGATCTTTTGCGGCGCCAGGGTGTTCCCCAGCGACTTCGACATCTTCTTGCCTTCGCCATCGACCGTGAAGCCGTGCGTCAGCAGGGCTTTATATGGCGGACGGCCGTTCAGCATCGACGACACCAGCAGCGACGAGTGGAACCAGCCGCGATGCTGGTCCGAGCCTTCCAGGTACAGGTCGGCCGGGAATTGCAGCTGCGTCGAGTGCGAGCCGTGCGCCTGCGGGCCGCCCAGCACCGTCTGGTGCGTGGCGCCGGAATCGAACCACACGTCCAGCGTGTCCTTGTTCTTGGCGTAGATGGCCGCTTCGTCGCCGATCAGGTCTTTCAGATCCAGCGCCTGCCATGCCTCGATGCCGTCCTTTTCGATCAGCTTGGCCACTTGCTCCAGCAGTTCCGGCGTGCGTGGATGCAGGTCGCCCGTTTCCTTGTGCACGATGAAGGCCATCGGCACGCCCCACTGGCGCTGGCGCGACAAGGTCCAGTCAGGGCGGTTGGCGATCATGCCGTGCAGGCGCGCCTGGCCCCAGTCCGGGAAGAACTCGGTATCGGCGATGCCTTTCAAGGCCGTTTCGCGCAGGGTCGCGCCGCCGTCCTTCGGCGTCACGTCCATGCCGGCAAACCATTGCGACGTGGCGCGGTAGATGATCGGCGTCTTATGACGCCAACAATGCATGTAACTGTGGTCGAACATCTTGACTTCGAACAAGGCTCCCGCTTCTTTCAGGGCATTGCAGATCGGTTTCGACGCTTCCCAGATGGTCATGCCGCCGAACAGGGGCAGGGTCGAGGCGAACTTGCCGTCGCCCATGACGGGTTTGATGATGTCGTCGTCCTTCATGCCGTGCGCCTTGCACGAGATGAAGTCGTCCAGGCCGTAGGCTGGCGCCGAGTGCACCACGCCCGTGCCGCTTTCCGTGGTCACGTATTCGGCCAGGTACAACGGCGACAGGCGGTCGTAGAAAGCGTCGGCCGCGTGCAGCGGGTGGCGGAAGCTGATGCCGGCCAGGGCGGCGCCGTCGCAGGTGGCGATCGTCGTGCCTTCGAGCTTGAAGCGCGCCAGGCTGGCCACGACCAGGTCTTGCGCCAGGATCAGCAGCAATGGCTGGCCATCGCGCTCGGCTTTCACCAGCGCGTATTTGACTTCCGGGTGCACGTTGAGCGCCTGGTTCGACGGGATGGTCCACGGCGTGGTGGTCCAGATGACGATGAAACCGTTATCGGTCGGCAGGGAAGGCAGGCCGAAGGCGGCCGCCAGCTTGGCCGGCTCGGCGAACTTGAAGCCGACGTCGATGGCCGGATCGCGTTTTTCCGCGTATTCCACTTCCGCCTCGGCCAGCGCCGACTGGCAATCGAAGCACCAGTTGACGGGTTTCAGGCCGCGGTAGACATAGCCTTTTTCCAGCAGCTTGCCCAGCGCGCGCAATTCGTCCGCTTCATTGCCGTGCGCCATGGTCAGATATGGGTTGTCCCACTCGCCCAGCACGCCCAGGCGAATAAAATCCTTCTTCTGGCGCTCGACCTGCACGTTGGCGTAGGCGCGGGCCTTTTCCAGCACGTCGGCCGTCGGCAGGTTCTTGCCGTGCAGTTTTTCGATCTGGATCTCGATCGGCATGCCGTGGCAATCCCAGCCCGGCACGTAGGGCGCGTCGAAGCCGGCCAGCGAGCGCGACTTGACGACCATGTCCTTCAGGATCTTGTTGACGGCGTGGCCCAGGTGGATGTCGCCATTCGCATACGGCGGGCCGTCATGCAGGATGAATTTCGGACGGCCAGCGGCAGCCTTGCGCACGCGCTCGTAAATCTTCTTGTCTTGCCATTGTTGCACCCATTGCGGCTCGCGCTTGGCCATGTCGCCGCGCATCGGGAATGGGGTTTCCGTCATGTTGACCGGGTATTTGCTTTCAGGCTTCTTGTTCTGCTTGGGCGTGGCTGGCTTGTTTTGATCGGACATAATCTTCTTTAATGGTGTTGAATAGTTTGCGGCGGCAGGTGCCGCCAGGCGGCGGAGTTGGCCGGGATCAAATTCGGTCGGTGGCGGTAATGGCGCTGCGGCGCAGTGCGAAATACGCACGCGCCTGGTTCGAGTCGCGCTCGATGGCGGCCGTCAGGGTGGGCAAATCGTCGTACTTTTCTTCGTCGCGCAGCTTTTGCAGGAATTCCACGCGTACCAGCTTGCCGTAGCACGATTGATTAAAATCAAACAGATGCACTTCCAGCAAGACGCGGCCGCTGTCGTCGACGGTAGGGCGCACACCCAGGCTGGCCACGGCCGGCAGCGGCTGCGGTCCCAGGCCGTGCACTTGCACGATGAAGATGCCGGACAGGGCAGGGCGGTGCGCCACGCGCAGGTTCAGGGTGGGGAAACCCAGCGTGCGGCCCAGTTTCTGGCCGTGGATCACGTGGCCGGAAATGGCGTACGGATGGCCCAGCAACTGCGTGGCCAGCGGGAAATCGCCGGCGGCCAGCGCCAGACGCACGGCCGACGAGGAGATGCGCGTGCTGCCGTTCATTACCGTCGGCAATGTTTCTACATGGAAACCATATTGACGGCCCGCTTCCTGCAGCATGGCCACGTCGCCAGCGCGCCGGGCGCCATAGCAGAAGTCGTCGCCGACCATCAGCCATTTCACGTGCAAGCCGTCGACGAGGACTTTTTCCGTGAATTCCTGCGGCGTCAAGGCGGCGAACTGGGCACTGAAATGCTCGACGACGACACGGTCGATGCCGGCGTCGTCCAGCGATTGCAGCTTGTCGCGCAAGTTGGCGATGCGCTGTGGCGCTTTCGACAGGTCGCCCGCGCGCTGCGCGAAGAATTCGCGCGGATGCGGTTCGAACGTCATCACGGCCGCTTCAATGCCGAGTTCTGTGGCAGCTTCGCGCACGCGCGCCAGCAAGGCTTGATGGCCGATGTGGACACCGTCAAAATTGCCGATGGTCAGAGCGCAGGGCGCTCGAGCCTGGGCATTGGGAAGTCCGCGGAATACCTTCATGGGAATCTGATGAAAAACTGTGCCAAAAGGGGGATTATACGGACTGTTTCAGGGATGCACACCCGGCAGGGTGGGCACAGGGCGAATTTCACTGCTGAAATGATAAAAAGCGTTGCCGGCGGGTATGCTGGCAACGCTTTAGTATTGATTCAATGCACTCTCAACGTCGAACCCAAGCGTAGCGAGCGGCAGTGATTTGTGGCCGAGAAGCGCAACCGTACTGTAGTACGGTGAGCATCACAGGCTGCAAAGCGCGACGCGCAGTAGCTTGGGTTCGATGTCAATTACTTGTTCATTAACGTCCAGTAACGGGCCAGGTCAGCCGCGCCATCCGTGCCCTTGACGGCTTTGAGTGCCGTCGTTGCATTGGATTTCTTGCCGGCGTGAATGTAGGCGATGCCCAGATGCAGCTTGGCTTCTTCCGCATACTTGGCCGTGCCCAGTTTCACCGCGTCATTCATCAGGCCCAGGCCTTTTTCGGCCTGGCCGTCGTACACCAGGGCGAAGCCCAGCTTGCTCAAGCTGTCGGCGTCCTTGTTCTTGACGTATTCCGCTTCCGACTTGGCGGCGTTGGCCTTCAGGTCGGCCTGGGTTTTCAGGGCCAGGTCTTTCAGGCGCTGGTGACGTGGCGCATCGGTGCCGGTGCCCAGCACGCCTTTCTTGTAGCCTTGCTCGATGATGCTCAAAGCTTCGCCAGGATTGCCTGCTTGCAGGGCTAGCTGGCTGATTTCCATGTATTCGGAAGGCTTGGTGAACAGGCCGTTGGCCAGGCGCAGGCGCTGGACGTCCAGGCCCAGGCGTTGCGAGAAGCCAGGTTTGCCCGAGACGCGGTTCAGCAGGTCAGCCCAGTAGCTGGTCTTTGGATAGCTGCCGGCCAGTTTTTCCAGGGTGGCGACGTAGCCAGCCTTGTCGTTTTGCTTCAACTGGATGTTGGCCAGCATTTGCAGGCTCGCTTCCGAGTTGCCGCCGCGCGCTTGCAGTTCCTTGGCCGCTTCGGCGTAGTTGCCGCTGACGTAGTAGGTCTGGATCAGCAGTTCGCGCATTTGCGCGTCGTCGCGGTCTTTCAGCGAGCGTTTGATCCAGGTGATGGTATTTGGCCAGTCCTTGGCGCGGTAGTACATGCCGGCCAGCGCTTGCGTGAATTTCGGGGCTTCGGCGGCGCTCAGGCGGCCGGAATTGATGACGGCTTCGAAAGCCTTGATGGCGGTGCCGTTGTCGCCGGCGGCGGCGGCGGCCGAAGCGCGCACGCGTTCGATCTGGTAGCTTTCAAAGGCAGTCTTGCCACCGACGCTGTCTGCTTCGCGCAGTTTGGCCAGCGCTTCCTTGTTCTTGCCGCTGCCAGCGAGTTTTTGCGCTTCTTGCAATGGCTTGCCCACTTCGGCGCGCACGGTGTCCGCGGCGTATGCCAGCGAGCCCAGGCCGATTACGGGAGTTGCTGCGGTAAAACCGATAGCGGCCATGACGAGGCCGAGATGAGCGAGACGAAACTTGGACATGAGAAAGTCTTTCAGTAAAAAGCGAATAGGCAGGAAGTCCTGCCTATTCGGATGTAAAGAGAACCTGATTGCTGCAGCTTACTGGAATTGCTCGTTGCCGACCAGACCGATTTTAGTCACGCCCAGACGCTGCGCCGACGCCATCACACCGGCGACGACTTTGTATTCCACCAGCTTGTTAGGACGCAGATGCACTTCCGGCTGATCTGCTTGCGCAGCAACGTTGCTCAGCTTGGCTTCCAGCGTATTACGATCAGGTACGACCTGATTGTCCCACAAGATAGTGCCATCAAAATCGACATCGATCGTGACGACCACTGGTTCGGTTGTCGGTGGCGGCGGGGTGCCGACCGGCATGTTCAGGTTCACCGAGTGGTTTTGCTTAGGAATCGTGATGATCAACATGATAATCAGCACCAGCATCACGTCGATGAGGGGCGTCATGTTCAGTTCCATCATTGGTTCCGGATCCGCGCCTGCTGCGCTTCCCGAACCGACATTCATACTCATAGTGTTTCCTTTAAGAAGTCCAACGAAGCACCGGGCGAAACTGCCGCCCGGCAAGCTTCCTTCAGTGGCGCCCCCATGTTGCCGGGACGCCGCTGTCAGTCGCTATCAGCCCTTGTCAGGTGGTTCGGTGATGAAGCCGACCTTCTGGATCCCGGCACGTTGGGTCGTGTAAATAACCCGGCCGATCGATTCGTAGCGTGTTTCTTGGTCGCCACGAACGTGTACTTCCGGCTGCGGTACTTTCACTGCTTCAACTTTAAGATAATCGAACAATTCGTTCGTGTCTCTCAGTCTGGTCTGGCCCAGGTAAATCTCGCCATCCTTGTTAACAACGATGTTAACGTTTTGCGGCTTGGTTTGAAGGGCTTGGTTGGCCTCGATCGGCAGATCGATTTTCTGCAGCTTGAGGACAACCGGACTGGTGATCAAGAAAATGATCAGCAAAACCAACATGATGTCGACAAGCGGCGTCGTGTTGATTTCTGACATTACCTGATCTTGTTCTCCGCTGTCGGAGCCGACGGACATCGACATGACTTATCCGATCTTTTTAGCGCCGGCAGCACGGCCAGCTTCGCTGGTGGACATTACGCCGGAAACCAGAACCGAGTGAACGTCGGCGCTGAACGAGCGGATGTCTTCCATTGCGGTTTTGTTACGACGAACCAGCCAGTTGTAACCCAGAACGGCAGGAACAGCGACCAGCAGACCGAAAGCGGTCATGATCAGTGCTTCACCAACTGGACCTGCCACTTTGTCGATCGATGCGTTACCGGTCATGCCGATAGCGGTCAGTGCGTTGTAGATACCCCAAACGGTACCGAACAGACCGATAAACGGTGCGGTCGAACCAACGGTTGCCAGGAACGACAGGCCATCTTGCAGACGCGATTGGACTTTGTCCGAAGCGCGCTGGATCGACATCGTCACCCAGGTCGACAGATCGATTTGTTCCAGCAGGGCGCCGTCATGGTGAGCCGTTGCCTTGGTGCCCGATTCAGCGATGAAGCGGAATGGCGAACCTTCTTCCAGGGTTGCCGAACCAGCAGCGATCGAAGGTGCTTTCCAGAATTTGGCAGCGGCTTCTTTAGCTTGCTTGAAGATCTTCATTTGATCGATCAGCTTGGTGATGATGATGTACCAGGTACCGATCGACATGATGACCATGATGATCAGGGTGGCGCGTGGCACGAAGCCGCCGTCCCACACTGCTTGCAGGCCGAACGGGTTGTGGACTTCTTCGGTTTTGGCTGGAGCGGCTGCATCAGCGGCTGGAGCGGCTGCGTCTGCTGCTGGAGCGGCTGCATCTGCAGCAACTGGTGCTGGTGCAGCGTCTGCCGCAGGAGCCGAAGCGGCAGCCGATGCTGGCGCGTCAGCGAATGCCGGAGCTGCTACCAGAGCGGTAGTAGCGGTAACGGACAACAGAACCGCGGCAAAAAATGCGGACAAACGGGTATTCTTAAACATGCTTCCTCCAAAATTAAAAATAACAGATCGCTGAACGTAATGACAACGAAATCATAGTGTGAGACAGGGGATAACTGTCTCGGGTTTTAATCCAGCGACCAAACGTATTGCATTTGCTGCCAGCCTTGTTCCGGCTTGCCGTCAACTGTTGCCGGCTTAAATGTACAGCGGCTGATACCTTGCACCGCGGCTTTGTCCAGGTCCCTGAAGCCGCTGGACTTCACGATCTTCGAATCAGCGACCTTGCCGTCTACACCGATCAGGAACGACAGTGTCACCACACCGGTTTCCTCGTTACGCTGCGACGACTTTGGATAAGCCGGTTTTTCGCAGACGCTGAAGTCAACCACGGCCGGCGTACGCACCGATTTGGCTGGTCCAGGAGTTGGCGCAGGCTGTGCAGGCGGCGTTGGCGGTGCCAATACATTCGATGCTGGCTTCACGGCAGTCGCATTTGCAATCACGTTCTGCTGTGGTGGCGGCTGCTGCACGTTCACCTCGACTGGCGGAATGAATGGCGGCGGTGGCGCCTTCATTTCTGGCGGCGGTGGTGGCGGTGGAAGATCCTTCGGTGGAGGCGGTTTGACTTCCTCGATAATCTTGGTTTCAACCGGTTCCATCATTTTGGTGACCAACCGCTTGCCCAAGCCCGTCACGATCCCGTAAGCCGCGAGAACGTGCAGCAGGACAACGATAGTGATGCCTGTGTAGTTCTTGGGACTTTTCTCGTTCGAAAAATTCATGCCTGCTTTCTCCAAATACCATCTCTTGTCTTGCAACTGAACCCCAAAATGACGACACAAAGCTCCAGCCGTATCCGGGACGTCGCCGAATTATACATACGAATTCTTTATTTTACACAGATTTTTAACGCCTAAAACCGGTTAAATTTTTGGCGCTTTTGCGCCCTGAAAACGTACTTGCTTATGTCATCTTTGCACGCTTTCGGACAGAAAAAAAGGCGGTCTTATCGGTTTTTTACAGCCGTTTTGGGCGACCGCTGCTAAGTTCTCCGATGTGCCGATCTGGCGGAATTATATTTCGTGATATCCAATATGGAAACTGCTAAATTTGGAGAAAAATCTTTCTTTTTGGAAATGTTTTGGCTCGGAACCAGACCACTTAACCATCCGCGCGCACCAAACAGGTGCGCAATGAACTTCACCCAGGTCAAAAAAGGCGCTCCCGGCGGCCCATTTGACGCCGTCAGGCCATACTGAATTCCTATGTAGGCATAGGAAACGCTTATATTCTTGCCATTGATTATTATCAACAAATCATTTCATGGCCGGACAACGGGGTCGTCGCGCCGGTTGCGCTTCTCGCGCCGGCAATTCAGGGTGCCCAGAACGGCGCCCTGCGGGTCGACCGTATCGAGGTGCACATCGAAGCCCCACAGCCGCGCCACGTGCTTGAGCACCTCGGCCGCCTGCTGGTTCAGCGGGCGGCGCTGGAATTGCGTGTGGCGCAGGGTCAGGGCGCGGTCGTCGCGCGTATTCACGGACCACACTTGGATGTTCGGCTCGCGGTTGCCCAGGTTGTACTGCTCGGCCAGCTGCTGGCGCACGTAGCGGTAGCCGGCATCGTCGTGGATGGCGGAAATGGCCAGCTTTTCATTCTTGTCGTCGTCGAGCACGGCAAAGAAATGGAATTCGCGGATCAGCCGCGGCGACAGGTACTGGGCGATAAAGCTTTCATCCTTGAAATTGCGCATGGCGAAGTCCAGGCTCTTGCGCCAGTCGCTGCCTGCCATGTCGGGGAACCAGGCGCGGTCTTCGTCCGTCGGATGCTCGCAGATGCGGCGGATGTCGCTCATCATGGCGAAACCCAGCGCATACGGATTGATGCCGCTGTAGTACGGACTGTCGATGGGGGGCTGGTAGACGACGTTGGTATGGCTTTTGAGAAATTCCATCATGAAGCCGTCACCCACCACGCCTTCATCATATAACTGGTTCAATATCGTGTAGTGCCAGAAAGTGGCCCAGCCCTCGTTCATGACCTGGGTTTGCCGCTGCGGATAGAAATACTGGGAAATCTTGCGCACGATGCGCACCATCTCGCGCTGCCACGGTTCCAGCAGCGGCGCGTACTTCTCGATAAAGTACAGCAGGTTTTCCTCGGGTTCGGGCGGAAAGCGGGGCGCGGCCTTGCGCTGGTCGTCCTCGTCTTCATCCTCGTCGCGCCGGGGCAGGGTGCGCCACAGCTGGTTGATCTGCGACTGCACATAGGCTTCGCGCTCTTTCTGGCGCGCATATTCCTTCGCCATCGACAGTTTCGCCGGCCGCTTGTAGCGGTCCACGCCATAGTTCTGGATGGCGTGGCACGAGTCGAGCAGCAGTTCCACGGCATCGACGCCATGGCGCTGCTCGCATTCGGCGATGTAATTCTTGGCAAACACCATGTAGTCGATGATGGCGTCCGCATCCGTCCAGGCGCGGAACAGGTAATTGCCTTTAAAAAAGGAGTTATGCCCGTAGGCCGCATGCGCGATCACCAGCGACTGCATGGTCAGGCTGTTTTCCTCCATTAAATAGGCGATGCACGGATTCGAGTTGATGACGATCTCGTAGGCCAGGCCCATCTGGCCCCGCTTGTAGCTTTTCTCGGTAGACAGAAAATGCTTGCCGAACGACCAATGGTTGTACGAGACGGGCATGCCGACGGAAGTGTAGGCATCCATCATCTGTTCGGCCGTGATGATTTCCAGCTGGTTCGGATAGGTGTCGAGGCCGAACTGTTTCGCCACGCGGCGGATTTCCTCGTGGATTTGCTCGATCAGTTCGAACGTCCATTCCGACTGCTCGGGCAAGGCGTTCGGGTGGCGCAGGCGCACGAACGGTTCGCCCGGGGTATTGCTGGCGCGGTCAAAGGCTGCACTCATCATTTCACCTGTTTCTTGAACAGTTCGCGGAAGACCGGGTAGATATCGGCCGGCGTGACGATCTTTTGCATGGCGAAATGGGCGTGATGGTCGAGCACGCCCGCATATTGCTCCCACAGGTTTTGCTGCGGGCCGTCGGTGATCTCGACATAGGTGTAGTACTGCACCTTGGGCATGATGGTATTAATTAGGAGCTGGCGGCACAGCACGGAATCGTTGTCCCAGTTGTCGCCGTCGGATGCCTGCGCCACATAGCTGTTCCACTGCCCGGCGCCATAGCGTTCGTCAATAATCGTGTTGAGCAAGTGCAAGGCCGACGACACGACGGTGCCGCCCGACTCGCGCGAATTGAAGAAATCGTGCTCGTTGACCTCCGCCGCCGCCGTATGGTGGCGGATGAAGACCACCTCGATCTTGTCGTAGACGCGCTTGAGGAACAGATATAACAGGATGAAGAAGCGCTTGGCCGTGTCCTTGCGCGACTCGTCCATGGAGCCGGAGACGTCCATGATGCAGAACATCACGGCTTGCGTCATGGGCTTGGGCACCTTGATGCGGTTGCTGTAGCGCAAGTCGAACGGGTCGATGAAGGGTATCGCCAGCAAGCGCGTGTGCAGGTGGTGGATCAGGCGGCGCAGCTCCGTGACCAGCGGGTCGCTGTCGGGCGCGCCTTCGTGCAACAGTTCGGCCAGGTCTTCCTCGGCCTGCGCCAGCTGCTTGCGGGCGCCGCCGCCGACGGCGATGCGCCGCCCCAGCGCGCCGCGCAGGGAGCGCAGCACGTGGATGTTCGACGGCGTGCCCGACATATTGTAGCCGGCGCGCTGGTTCTTGAATTCCGTGGTGGCCGTCAGCTGGGTTTTCACCATGTGCGGCAATTCCAAGTCTTCGAAGAAATAATTCATGAATTCTTCGCGCGACAATTCGAAGATGAAATCGTCTTCCGTCGTCTCGTCGCTGTTGCCCGCCTTGCCCCGCCCGCTGCCACCGCCGCCTTTCGGCCGGGCGATCTGGTCGCCTTTCAGGTATTCCTTGTTGCCGGGATTGACCACTTCCCATACGCCGCCATGCGCGTGGCCAAACGACGGCTCGCCCACGTCCTTGACGGGGATGCTGACCTTTTCGCCATTCTCGACGTCCGTGATCGAGCGCCCCTTGATGGCGCGCCCCACGGCATCCTTGATCTGGCCCTTGTAACGCCGCAGGAAACGCTCGCGGTTGACGGCGGATTTATTCTTGCTTTGCAAGCGCCTGTCGATGAGGTATGTCAAAGGGTGCCTCCTTGCTTCTCGTCTTGCGCGCCCCGCCAGTCTCCGGGCGGGGCGCGCCCGCTGTCCGCGCTACGATGACTTGCGTACGCGCAAGTACCATTCGCATAACAGGCGTACCTGCTTGGCCGTATAGCCTTTTTCCACCATGCGTGCCACGAAGTCGGCGTGCTTGTTGGCATCGTCGGCGCTGGCCTTGGCATTGAAGGAAATCACGGGCAGCAATTCCTCCGTATTCGAAAACATTTTCTTTTCAATCACGGTGCGGAACTTTTCGTAGCTGGTCCAGGCGGGATTCTTGCCGCCGTTCGACGCCCGCGCGCGCAGCCCGAAGTTCACGATTTCATTGCGGAAGTCTTTCGGATTGGAAATACCCGCCGGCTTCTCGATCTTTTCCAGCTCATTGTTCAGCGATTCGCGATCAAAACTTTCGCCCGTGTCCGGATCGCGGTATTCCTGGTCCTGTATCCAGAAGTCGGCAAACGTCACGTAGCGATCAAAAATGTTCTGGCCGTATTCCGAATAGCTTTCCAGGTACGCCGTCTGGATCTCCTTGCCGATGAATTCCACATAGCGCTGCGCCAGGTGCTCTTTGATATAGGAGAAGTAGCGCTGCTCGAGTTCCGGCGCGAACTGCTCGCGCTCGACCTGCTGTTCCAGTACATATAATAAGTGCACGGGATTGGCGGCCACTTCGGAATTGTCAAAGTTGAACACTTTAGACAGGATCTTGAAGGCAAAGCGCGTCGACAGCCCGTTCATGCCCTCGTCCACGCCCGCGTAATCGACGTATTCGTGCATGGACTTGGCTTTCGGATCCGTGTCCTTGAGGTTTTCGCCATCGTAGACGAGCATCTTCGAGAAAATGCTGGAGTTTTCCGGGTCTTTCAGGCGCGACAGGATGGCGAACTGCGCCATCATGCGCAGGGTGCCGGGCGCGCACGGGGCTTTCACCAGCGAGGAATTGGCGACCAGCTTGTCGTAGATCTTGATTTCATCGGAGACGCGCAGGCAGTATGGCACCTTGACTATATAGATACGGTCAAGAAACGCCTCGTTGTTGCGGTTGTTCTTGAAGGTCTTCCATTCCGACTCGTTCGAGTGGGCCAGGATGATGCCGTCGAACGGTATCGCGCCGAAGCCTTCCGTGCCCTTGTAATTGCCTTCCTGCGTGGCCGTCAGCAGCGGATGCAGCACCTTGATGGGCGCCTTGAACATTTCCACGAATTCCATCAGGCCCTGGTTGGCCAGGCACAGGCCGCCCGAATAGCTGTAGGCGTCCGGGTCGTCCTGCGCATAGTCTTCCAGCTTGCGGATGTCGACCTTGCCCACCAGCGAGGAAATATCCTGGTTGTTTTCGTCGCCCGGCTCCGTTTTCGAGATGGCGATCTGTTTCAGCACGGACGGATAGCGCTTGACGACGCGGAACTGGTTGATATCGCCATTGTATTCATGCAGGCGCTTGACGGCCCACGGGCTGGGGATGTTGCGCAGGTAGCGGCGCGGGATGCCGTAATCCTCTTCCAGGATGGTGCCGTCCTCTTCCTCGTTGAACAGGCCCAGCGGAGATTCGTTGACGGGCGAGCCTTTCAGGCAATAGAAGGGTACGTGTTCCATCAGCGACTTGAGTTTTTCCGCGATCGACGACTTGCCGCCGCCCACAGGCCCCAGCAAGTACAGGATCTGCTTGCGTTCTTCCAGGCCTTGCGCCGCGTGGCGGAAATACGAGACGACTTGCTCGATGACTTCCTCGGTGCCGTAGAACTCGCGGAAGGCGGGGTAGATCTTGATGATCTTGTTGGCGAAGATGCGCGACAGGCGCGTGTCGTTGCGCGTGTCGACCAGCTGCGGCTCGCCGATGGCGGCCAGCATGCGTTCGGGCGCGCTGGCATACGTCAGCTTGTCCTTCTTGCACAGGGCCAGGTACTCGGTGAGCGACATTTCCTCTTCGCGGGTGCGCTCGTAGCGTGCTGCATAGTTATCAAAAATGGTCATGTCAATGTCCTTTAATGTAAACCTGAACTGCCAGTCACCATGGCCGCCCGCCTGGCACTCGCCTGGGCTTGCCGTCTGAACTTTTCCTGTACCCCGTACCGATTTTTATTGTTGTTTCAAGCCCGGCTGTCTTTGCGAGTCCGGATTGCCCGGACCAAAAAACTGGCGCTTGATGCCGTGTGCTGACGTGGCCAGCCGGCTTTTTTTCACTGTTGATAGCGCTTGTTGCACCTACCATTACCCCATGAAATTTATTATTGCTCTAAAGGATCAGGAAGTCAAAAGATATGTCAGCATATCCTTAATACTTGTTTGTAAATTGTTGATTTAATTGGATAAAACATCAAATTTTTCATCCATTTCAATGAACTTTTTTGTACCTTTTAAACCATCATACGACAATTCGCCAGTGCGTGCCGGTGCGGGCCATGGCGGCCGGGCGCCGGTGCGGCTGGCCATCTTGCGCTAAGATGCCTGCATGTCCGATGGCCCCGCGCGCCGCGCGTGCGCGTGCGCGTGCCAGCATTGTTATCTTCACCCTATAAGGAACACCCATGATGCACCCCCAATTGCGCGCGATCGTCCGCGGCATGCCCAAAGCCGAACTGCATATCCATATCGAGGGCTCGCTGGAGCCAGAACTGATTTTCGCACTGGCGGAGCGCAATGGCGTGCCTTTGGGCTATGAATCGGTGGAACACTTGCGCAGCGCCTATGCTTTTACAGATTTGCAGTCTTTTCTCGACATTTATTACGCTGGCGCAAGCGTGCTCTTGAAAGAGCAGGATTTCTATGACATGACGCAAGCCTACCTGCGCCGCGCCGAAGCCGATAACGTCTTGCACACGGAAATCTTCTTCGACCCGCAAACGCACACGGCGCGCGGCGTGGCCATGGCCGACGTGATCAACGGCATCCACCGCGCCTGCCAGGACAGCCCCGTCAGCGCGGCCCTGATCCTGTGCTTCCTGCGCCACCTGAGCGAGGAAGAGGCATTCGAGACCCTGGAAGACGCGCTGCCGCACCGCGACAAGTTCATCGGCATCGGCCTCGATTCGTCGGAAGTGGGCAACCCGCCCGAGAAATTCTCGCGCGTGTTTGCCCGTTGCCGCGAGCTGGGCCTGCACCTGGTGGCCCACGCGGGCGAGGAAGGCCCGCCAGCCTACATCCGCACGGCGCTCGACGACTTGAAAGTCGAACGCATCGACCATGGCGTGCGCTGCCTGGAAGACGCGGAACTGACGGCCCGTCTGGCGCGCGAACAGGTCGCGCTCACCGTCTGCCCGCTGTCGAACACCAAGCTGCGCGTGTTCGACCAGATGCATGACCATAACCTGGTGCAACTGCTCGACGCGGGCCTGCTGGTGACGGTGAACTCGGACGATCCCGCCTATTTCGGCGGCTACATGAACGACAATTTTGACGCCATCTTCGACGCGCTGCCGCTGGGCCTGTCGCACGCGCAACGCCTGGCGCGCAACGGTTTTATCGCCGCCTTCCTGCCGCAGGCGCAAAAAGACGCGTTTCTTGCCACCGTCGATGCGTATTTCGCCCAGCACGCCGCCGCCCACGGCGCCGCGCAATAACTGACTATAAAGACCCGCCGCCCATGCTCCGCCTCTCCCTCAAAATGACCGGGCGCGACTGGCGCGCCGGGCAACTGCGTTTCCTGCTCGTCGCGCTGATCGTCGCCGTGGCGGCCCTGTCGGCCGTCGGCTTTTTCGTCGACCGTTTGCGCGCGGGCCTGAACCGCGACGCGCACCAGTTGCTGGGGGCCGACCTCGTCATCAACGCCGACCAGCCCGTCAACGCGGCCTGGCGCGCCGAAGCGCAGAAGCGCGGCTTTATCCTGGCCGACACGGTGACGTTCCCCAGCATGGCGCAGGCGGGCGAGGGCGAGCAATCGACCTCGCAGCTGGCGTCCATCAAGGCCGTCTCGCCCGGCTACCCACAGCGGGGCAAGCTGAAAATCACCACCAAAGCGAGCGAAGCGCAGGATGCCGTGGGCCAGCCGACGGACCAGGTGCCCGCAGCGGGCACCGTGTGGGTCGATGCGGCGATCCTGTCCAGCCTGAACGCGAAGCTGGGCGACACCCTGACCCTGGGCGACAAGGCATTTACGGTCACGCAACTGATCGCCAGCGAACCGGACCGCGGCGCGTCCTTCCTCAATTTCGCCCCCCGCGTGATGCTGCCCTTGAGTGACCTGGCCGCCACGGCGCTGGTGCAGAACGGCTCGCGCGTGTCATACCGGCTGCTGCTGTCGGCGCCGCCCGCCAAGGCGGCCGAGCTTGCGCAATATCAAGCCTGGCTGGAAAGCCAGATCAAGGCGCAGTCGATAAAAGGCGTGCGCATCGAATCGCTGGAATCGGGCAGCCCGCAGATGCAGTCGACGCTGGACCGCGCCGACCGTTTCCTGTCGCTCGTCGGCCTGCTGTCGGCCATGCTGGCGGCCGTCGCCGTGGCCATGGCGGCGCGCCGCTTCATGCTGCGGCACCTCGATGCCTGCGCCATGCTGCGCTGCCTGGGCCTGACGCAAAACCAGGTCACTGCCATGTACGTGATCGAATTCCTGCTGGTGGGCCTGGCGGGCAGCGTGATCGGCGTGATGGTGGGCTTCGGCGGCCACCTGGTGCTGCTGGAGCTGTTGGGCAAGCTGGTGCAGAGCGATTTGCCGCCCGTGTCCCTGCTGCCCGCGCTGCAGGGCGTGGCCACCGGCATGCTGCTGTTGCTGGGCTTTGCCTTGCCGCCGATTTTGCAGTTGCGCAATGTTCCCCATAACCGCGTGATCCGCCGCGAGCAGGAGCCGCCGCAGGCCTTGGCCCTGGCCACGTATGGCCTCGGCATCGCCGCCTTCGTCGTGCTGCTGCTGTGGCAGGCGGGCGACGTGAAACTGGCGCTGCTGACGGCGGCCGGCTTCCTCGGCGGCTTCGGCCTGTTCGCCCTGGCCGGCTGGCTGGGCATCCGCTCGCTGAAAACCTTGCGCGGCGCCTTCAATCACCAGGGCTGGCGCTTTGCCGTCACGTCCTTGCAGCGCCGTCCGGGCGCCACCGTCATCCAGGTGGTGTCGCTGGCCCTGGGCCTGATGGCCTTGCTGCTGCTGACGGTGGTGCGCGGCGACTTGATGGTGGCCTGGCGCAATGCCACGCCGCCCGATGCGCCGAACCGCTTCATGATCAATATCCTGCCCGAGCAAAAGGAGCCGATCGCCGCGCGCCTGGCCCAGGCGGGCGTGGCTAACGCACCGCTGTATCCGATGATACGCGGGCGCCTGGTGGCCGTGAACGGCAACGCCATCACGGAAAGCACCTACGAGGATGACCGCGCCAAGGGCCTGGCCGACCGCGAATTCAATCTGTCGACGATGGCGACCATGCAGGAAGAAAACAAGCTGGTGGCCGGCAAGTGGTTCAGCGACAAGCCGGGCGCGCCGGCCGAGGCGTCGGTGGAAGAGGGCATCGCCAGGACCCTGAAGCTGAAACTGGGCGACAAGCTGCGCTTCGACATCGCCGGCCAGCCCGTCGAAGCGGCCATTACCAGCTTGCGCAAGCTGGAATGGGGCTCGATGCGCGTCAATTTCTTTGTCATCATCAATCCGGCCGCCATGGCGGACACGCCGCAGACGTGGATCACGGCGTTCCACCGGCCTCCCGCGCAGGCGGACCTGGGCAATGCCTTGCTGCGCGACTATCCGAACCTGACGGTGGTCGACGTGGGCGGCGTATTGAAACAGATCCAGGGCGTGCTGGACCAGGTGGTGACGGCCGTCGAATTCCTGTTTGCCTTCACTTTGGCCTCGGGCTTGCTGGTGCTGTATGCGGCGCTGATGGGCTCGCAGGACGAGCGCACGCGCGAAGCGGGCCTGCTGCGCGCGCTCGGTGCCACGCGGCGCCAGCTGGCGCAGGCGCAGCTGATCGAGTTTTCGCTCGTCGGCGCCCTGGCCGGCTTGCTGGCGGCATCGGGCGCGGCGGCCATGGGCTGGGCTCTGGCCACGTACCAGTTCAAGTTCGCCTGGAGCTTCGCGCCGGGCGTGTGGGCCTTCGGCCTGCTGGCCGGCGCCCTGTGCGCGATCGCCGGCGGCTGGCTGGGCTTGCGCAATGTCTTGAAGCATCCGCCGCTGCAGACCTTGCGCGAAGGTTGAGCTGACGCCTAAGCGCCGACGCTGTCGCCCGCCTGCGCGCGTAAAAATTGCGCGTAGGACAGAATCGGCTGGCCCAGCTGGTGCGCCGGCACGTCGAACAGGGCCCAGAAATACGTCACGCGGCCCAGGCAGATGGTGGGTGCGGCGCAGTAGCGGAACCAGTTTTCGCCGATGTGCGCCGCGTACATGCCATCGCTGTCGGCGTCGGAAAAGTAGGGAATCACGCGCATTTCCAGCAGGGCCAGCAGCAAGGATTCGGGCGCGTCGCTGTCGCGCGCCATTTCATACTGCGTGTGCAGGCTGCGTTCCGTCTCGATGATCATCAGCCTGGCGTGGCCGTCGCGCGTGAAAAACAGGATGCCGCTGGGATTGGGGAAGATGTAAAACTCGACAAAGCCATGGCGCTGGCACAGCTCGTGCACCACGGCGGCCATGGCTTCGTCTTGCAGGAAACTATAGTCATGCAGCAACAGCAAGTCGCGCACGGTGTCCGACTGCTGCAGGAAAAATTCGCGCTGCAGGCTGACGATTTCCTGTTCCAGGATGTCGAGCGCATCGTCGTCGCTCTTCTTGATGTAGCGGTCGATCAAGCCCCGGTTGAACGCCGTCACGGCCATCTTTTCATCGGCCGCCCCCGTAAATAGAATCTTCTTGCACGGCAAGTCGCGCACGGCCTGGCAGAATTCCAGCCCGTTCATCTGCGGCATCGAATAATCGACCACCAGCACGGACGGCACGGCAAAGCGCTGGGCCTGGCCGCTGATGCGCCAGATGCGCTCGATGTCGATGGCGACATTGCAGTCGTTGGGCGCCGTGCTGTGCAGGTCGAAATTCACATGCAGGGGCATGGCGACGCGCTGGTGCGTTTGCTGCAGCCAGTGCAGCGCCGTGCTCGTATCGTGGAAGGTCTTGCGCGCCAGCGCGGGATCGAGCTGGAAAGCCATGCTTTTCAGAAAGGAATCGCTGTCATCGATCAGCACGGTGAGGGTCGGATGGGTGTAGACGGGCAGTTGCATGCGTCACCTTGCTAGGAAATGGGTTGGAAGCGGGCAGGCACGGGCTGGGGAAATTCCAGGATGAAGATCGCATACGCATGCTCGCGCGAGACGCAGCGGATGCGCGCCTGCCAGGCGTGGGCGATCTGCCGGCACAGGGCCAGGCCGATGCCGCTGCCGTTGTGCACGGGATACGAATAAAAACGCTCGAAGATCAGCGGCAGGCGGTTTTTCGCGATGCCGCAGCCCGTGTCGATGACCAGCAGGCGGGGCACGGGGCGGGCGCCGTCGATGATGATGCGCACGCGGCCCTTGCCGGCCCGCTGCACGGCTTTCAGCGCATTTCTCAGCAGGTTGAGCAGGATCACCACGCACAGTTCGTCCTGTCCCGCGAACTGGAAGTCGGCGCGCACGTCCAGCGTGACGCTGGCGCGCTGCTTGTTGCCGGTAAACGGATAGCGCTTGAGCACGGAATGCACCATGTCCAGCATCGACAGCACCTGGCTCGGTTCCAGGTTGCGGTTGACGGCGCTGGCGCTGAGGAGGAACAGGTCGATCATGTGCTGCATGTGGCGCACCTCGAACTGGATGCGCGACAGCGCCTCCTGCAGGGGCGGCATGGCCTCGGCCTCGCCGGCCAGCTGCGGCAGCAGGCGGCGCATGCCGCGCACGTTCGCCTCCACGCTGGTCAGCGGCGTGCGCAGCTCGTGCGCCACGGAACCGAGCCCGGCGGCCAGACCCGACAGGCGCTCCTGTTCCAGTACCTTGCCGCCCACTTTCACGACGGAGAGCGCGGCGATGGTGAACCAGTGCACGGGCAGCTGCTGCAGCACCGTGGGCTGCAGCAGGAAGCCGCCTTCGCCCTGCACGATGACGGCCAGGCAGGCGGCGCCCGTACCGATCAGGTAGGCGCGGCACGCCAGCTTCGTCTCGAAATGAAACAGCACCACCAGGCCGATCAGCAGCGATTCGCTCCAGATGGACGACGCATGGTTCATCAGGAACATGAAGGTAAAGAAGAACGGCAGGATGTAGCTGAGGGCGAACAGCAGGTAGCGCGACAGCCAGCGGGCCGAAAAGCGGCGCGCGAACAGGCCCGCCAGGCAGATGCCCACGCCCGTCAGGCGCAGGGTCAGGTTTTCATAGGCTTGCGGGAAAAAAAACTGCCACAGCAGGTAGTACAGCGGCATGGCCACCGTGCCCACGGCGGCCAGCATGGCAACCCGGGTGGCCAGGTGCTCATGCGGTGCGCGCTCATGCAGCAGCGAATGGAGCAGTGTCTGGCGCACGCGTTGCCGCCAGTATGTCCATCGTCCTTGCCATTGCTGCGTCATGACTCTGCCTTGATGCTTTCCAGAACGTCATCATCGCGTAATTTTTCCTGGTTGAACGACTATCTGACTGGACATTGATATACGTCAATGGACGGGTTGGCAACACGGTCAAGGTTTTAATTTGCAACAAACATTTCCCTAGGAGAAAACTCATGACCATGATGACCAGCCTGCACACCCCGCCGTTTGTCCGCGCTGAACACTGCCTGCCCGATTACATCGTGCGGCGCATGGATGCGCATCACGTCACGCGCATCGAACAATTGCTGGGCGGCCAGCATCCGCATGCATGGCAGCCCACGCCGGCCGATGCCATCTTTCTGGCGGGTAATGATTACCTGTCCATCGCGGCCGAGCCGGCGCTGGTGGCGGCCCAGGTGGCATCCCTGCAGGCGAACGCGGGCGGCATGCTGATGTCGGCCGTGTACTTGCAGGAAGGCAGCGAGCAGCACCGGCTGGAAAGCCGGCTGGCCCGCTACATGGGCTGCGAGGATGGCATCCTGGCGCAGTCCGGCATGGCGGCCAACGTCGGCTTGCTGCAGTGTATCGCCGGCCCCGGCATTCCCGTCTACCTCGATATGCAGGCCCATGCGTCGCTGTGGGAAGGCGTGCTGTCGGCCCAGGCCCAGGCCGTCGCCTTTTTGCACAACGACATGACGCATTTGCGGCGGCAGGTGGAAAAGCATGGCCGCGGCGTGATCGTCGTCGATGCCCTGTACAGCACCAACGGCAGCCTGGCGCCGCTGCTGGAATTGCTGGACATCGCCGAGCGCAGCGATTGCGTGGTGGTGGTCGACGAGTCGCACTCGCTGGGCACGCATGGCCCGCAGGGCGCCGGCCTGGTGGAGGAATGGGGGCTGGGACACCGCGTGCATTTCCGCACGGCTTCGCTGGCCAAGGCGTTTGCCGGGCGCGCCGGCTTCATCAGCTGTTCCAGCCGCTTCAAGGGATATTTTTTGTCCGAATCGCGCCCCGCCATCTTCAGTTCCTGCCTGCTGGCGCATGAACTGGCCTGGCTGGGCGCGGCGCTCGATTTCATCATGGCCGCCGATGGGCGCCGCGCCGCCTTGCGGCGCCACACGCTGCAGGTGCGCGAAGGCTTGCGCGAGCTCGGCTACAACGTCAGCGATGGCACGGAGCAGATCGTGGCGCTGGAGGCGGGCGGCGAACCGGCCACCCTGGCCCTGCGCCAGGCGCTGGAACGGCAAGGTATTTTCGGCGCCATGTTTTGCGCGCCGGCCACGGCGAAGAACCGCGCCCTCGTGCGCCTGACCCTCAATGCGGGGCTCGACGCGGCGGCCATCGAGCGGGTGCTGGCGGGCTGCGCCGCCGTCCGCGCCGAAACGGGCGTGGAGCAGTGGCCATCGACGCGGCGCCTGCGCAGGCTGGCGCTGGTGTAAGGGGAGCGCGTCAGCCGTTGCCGGGCTGGCTGCCGGCTATGCTGGCCAGCAACTGGGACAGCGGGGCCAGCTGCTCCGCGCTGGCGCTGCCCAGCAATTCCTGGCCCAGCGCCTGCGCCGTCGCATCGGCGTGGATCAGCAGGGCTTGCCCCGCCTCGGTGATGACGGCATAGCCGACGCGGGCATCGCGCGCATCGGCCTGGCGCGCCACCAGGCCGATCTTTTCCAGCGGCAGCAGCGAGCGCGTGATGCCGGACGCCGTCAGCGCCAGGCGTTCGGCCAGGTCGATGCGGCGCAGGCGGCCGCCGGGCGCCCGCTGCAGGTGGTACAGCAATTGGTAATCGCTGAAACTGAGGCCATGCAGGTTGCCCAGGATGCTGTCGAAGCGGCGTACCAGCACGGCCTGGGCGCGCGCCAGGCGCAGGCAGAAGTCCAGCGCGACGGCGCCGTCCGGCGGCGGGAGAGGGTGATCCATCATGACGTCCTTTCAATTGGCTGCGCAGTGCTTGAGTGCGCAAGTGTAAAGCATGGCGGCTCAATACAGGGCATGGCCCCGCTCCTGCAGTTGTTCCAGGTGCAGTGCCAGCAGGGTGTCGAGCTCGGCGTCCGCATCGAAGGCGGGATCGTCGGGCACCGTGACGGCGTCGAGCAGATCAAAGCGGAAGGCCGCTTCGCCGTCGCGCCGCCAGTCCGCCTGCAGGCGGGCGTTGCGGTGCGTGCCCAGCGCGAGTTCGAAGCGGTGGCGGTTCAGCGCGCCAGGCGCGTTGCGGCTGCGTTCGAGCAGGGTGCGCCCGCTGGGCAGGTGCTGCAGCGCGATGATGCCCAGCGCGGGCGCTTGTTGCCGGTAAGCCGCTTTCAGGGCCGTTTGTCGTGTTTTATCCATGGTAGAACTTTCTCAAGGTGAAGATATCGAAGGGGTGCCGGCGATGCGGGGGATGTCCGTCCACAGGGCGGCAGCCACGGCGGCGGCCAGCAGCAGGGCGCCGCCCCCGCAGAACAGCTCGCCCACGCTCAGGTGGCGCAGCAGCGCGCCCGTGGCCGCCGCCGACAGCGGAGCCAGGCCCAGGAAGATGCCCATGAACAGCGCCATCGCCCGGCCCAGCATGGCGGGCGCCACGCGCCGCTGTATCCACGTAAAGATGGCCACCTGCACATAGCCGCCCAGCAACCCTGTCATGGCCAGCAGGGCCGCGCCGTGCCAGGCCGTGCTGATTTGTCCCAGCGCCATCAGCAGGCAAGCCACGACGGCGTCGGCGAGCAGCAGGGTGGCGCCGAAATGGCGGCGCAGCCAGGTGCCGCCCAGGCCGGACGCCAGCATGCCGGCCAGGGTGCCCGCGCCATGCGCACCCATCAGCAGGCCCAGCGCCGCGGCGCCGTGCAGGCGTTCGCTGGCCAGCACGGGCAAGGCCACTTGCAGCGGGCCCATGACGAAGAAGGCCACCACCGCCCAGTAGGCATAACAGCTGCGCAGGGGAAGGTCGCGCCACACCATGGCCAGGCCCGCCGCCATGTCGCGCCACATGCCCTGCGTTGCGGCTGCCGCTGCCAGCGGCCGCAGCTTGACTTGGCGCAAGGTCCAGGCGGAAAACACAAACGTCAGCGCATCGATGGCAAACGCGGCGGCCAGCGCCGCCATGGGGGTGTGCTGCCCGCCATCGCGGGCGCCCAGCACGAGCGCCGCCAGCAGGGGGCCGGCCAGCAGGGACAGCTGGCGTGTGCCCATCTGCAAGCCGTTGGCTTTTTGCAGCGTTTGCGGCGGCACGGCTTGCGGCAGGATGGCCGTGCCGGCGGGAATGGCGAAGGCGGAAGCGATGCCCAGCGCCAGCGCGGCCGCATACGCGAGCACCAGGCTGGCCTGGTCCAGCCACAGCAGTACCGCCAGCGCCAGCAGGATGGCGGCATTCGCATATTTGCTCAGCAGCAGCACGCGCCGGGGCGAATGGCGGTCGGCGATGGTGCCGCCCAGCAAAATCAGCACGGCGCGCGGGGCGCCCATCAGGGCCACGGCGATGCCCAGGCTGAGGCTATCGCCCGTCAGGCTCAGCACCAGCCAGGGCAGGGCCAGCATGCTGAACTGGTCGCCCAGCATGGAAACGAGGCCGCCGCCCAGCAGCCAGCGGAAGTTGGTATTGCGCAGCAAATCGGTGTCTGTAGCGGTTGGCATGTTCGTCTTGTTCCTGTTTTAAAATTGCATGGTAGTTGATAAAAGCTTGATCAGTCAAGTATATTGCCATTTATTGAGGCAGATCTGGCCGGCGCCGCGTGGGCCGCCAGCGCTTGCGTTATCATGGCGGCCATGACTGATACCACTGCCCCCACCCTGTACGAGACCATCGGCGGCGCCCCCGTGCTGCGCGAAATGGTCGACCGTTTTTATGATCTGATGGAGCTCGAAGCCGAGTTCGCCGGCATCCGCGTCATGCATCCTCCCTCGACGGATGGCTCGCGCGACAAGCTGTATTTCTTCCTGACGGGCTGGATGGGCGGCCCGGACTTGTATATCGAGAAATTCGGCCACCCGCGCCTGCGCGCCCGTCATTTGCCCTACGCCATCGGCACCAGCGAGCGCGACCAGTGGCTGCGCGCCATGGCCTGGGCCATGGAAGACACGGGCATCGAAGAGTCCTTGCGCGTGCGCCTGATGGAATCGTTCTATCAGACGGCCGACTGGATGCGCAACAAACCTGACTGATCCCATGAGCCCAATCGAGTTCTACAGCCTGCTGGGCGCCGCCATCGCCGCCATCGTTTTATTGATCTTGCTGCTGCTGCGCCCGCGTGGCGCGGCTGGCGATGGCGCCACCACGCTGGCCCTGGTGCAGCAGCACCAGCAGCAAAGCCTGGAACGCATCGACCGGGTCGAGCGCGAAGTGCGGCTGCAATTGCAGGCGTCGGCGCAAGCCACGCGGCAAGACCTGGCGGCCGGCCTGGCGCAATTCCAGGCGGCAACCCTGCAGCAGCTCGACAGCCTGCGCACGCAGATGCAGGCGCAGGGCAAGGTCGGGCGCGAGGAACAGGCGCAAAGCCTGGCGCGCTTCGCCGACAGCACGAATCAAACCTTGTCCCAGCTGACGGAATCGAATGCGCAGCGCATGCTGGAAGTGCGCGCCACGCTGGAGAACAAGATCCGCGACTTGCAGGCCGACAATGGCGCGCGCCTGGAAGAGATGCGCAAGACGGTCGACGAGAAACTGCACGCGACGCTGGAAACGCGGCTCAGTGCCTCGTTCCAGCAAGTGTCGGAGCGGCTGGAAAAAGTCCACCAGGGACTCGGCGAAATGCAGCAGCTGGCGCTGGGCGTGGGCGACTTGAAGCGGGTGCTCACCAATGTGAAGACGCGGGGAACGTGGGGCGAAGTGCAGCTGGAAATGCTGCTGGAGCAGGTACTCACTGTCGACCAGTATGCGAAGAACGTGGAAACGGTGCCGGGCAGCGGCGCGCGCGTGGAATTCGCCCTGAAACTGCCGGGTCTCTCCGATGGCGGGCCGCCCGTGTGGATGCCGATCGACGCGAAGTTCCCCAAGGAACAGTACGAGCGCCTGGTCGAGGCGGCCGAGCGGGCCGATGCCGACGGCGTGGCCCAGGCCGGACGCGAGCTGGAACGGGCCGTGCGGGGCGAGGCAAAGACCATCGCGGACAAATACCTGGCGCCGCCGCTGACGACGGATTTCGCCATTTTGTTTTTGCCCACGGAAGGCCTGTATGCGGAAGTGCTGCGCCGGCCGGGCCTGGCCGACGAATTGCAGCGCGTGCACCGGGTCAGCATCGCCGGGCCCTCCACTTTGACTGCCTTGCTCAACAGCCTGCAGATGGGTTTCCGCACCCTGGCGCTGGAAAAGCGCTCGTCCGAAGTGTGGCAGGTGCTGGGCGCCGTCAAGACGGAATTCGGCAAGTTCGGCGACGTGCTGTCGCAAACCCGGCTGACCCTGGAAAAAGCGGCGAAGAATATCGAAAGCGCGGAAGTGCGCAGCCGGCAGATGGCGCGCAAATTGAAATCCGTGGAAGCCTTGCCGGGCGAAGCGGCCGCCTTGCTGCTGGGTAAGGCGGACGGCGACGGCGAGTAGCGCGCCGTCTCAGGCCGGCCGTGCAGTACGGCGGCGCAGCGCGCTGTAAGCGATCAGCGCCAGTCCCGCCAGCAGCATGGCCCACGTTTGCGGTTCCGGCACGGCCGGCAGGACGGACAGGTCGGTGGGCGGCAGCGAGGGCCGGATGACGGGGGGGACATAGGACTCGATGATGCTGCTGCCGCGCGGTGGCGGTCCGCCGCCGTTGCGCCCCTCGCCGATGCCCGACGGCAGCAGCGTGTCGCCGCCCGTGCGCACGATGTCGAGGACCAGCACGGGCACGCTGGCCACCACGGCCGGCGGCACGCCCGTGAACGAGCCGCCATGCGCACCGGCGGGGTGTTCGATGACGGGCACGCCCGCCGGCGGTGGCGCTGCGGCCACTGGCGCAGTACCGCCCGGCGTGGCCCCGCCCGGCGCCGTGCCAGCAGCGCGCGGCCCGGCCGCCGCCTGCGTGATGCGGCTGACATTGCGGCACACGGTGGGCACGAGGATGCAGGCGCCCTGTACGCAGTACACGAGCCCCCTTTCCTGCATCTGCTCGCTCCAGCCTGCGCGCGTGACATTGCGGCAGACGCGGCCCGGCCCGAAATGCATGTCGCTGATGCGGGCATCGTAATTGCCCTTGCCGCGGATGGCGTCGCGGCTGATGACGACGATTTCATCGTACTGGCGCGCGCGCATGCGCGCCTTCAATGCTTCGCGCACCTGCGGCGCGATGTCCGGGTACCTGTCCACTGCGGCCACGACATCTCCCATGAACGGGTCGGCGCCCGGGCGGTTCCAGCTGCAATGTTCCAGCACGTCGGCCCGTGGGGCTCCTTTGGCATAGGCGGGCAGCGGCGCCAGGGACAACATGCCAAGCAGGCAAGCCGCTCCCAGCATGCCGGCGCCCGCGATCCATGAACGGTGTCTCATTATTAGTTTCCTCGTGAAAACAATATCAAAATTGAATTTTTATGTGAGTTTGGATGTTATCACCGAAGAAACTGTGGTATCAACAAATAAATAAAATTATTACAATTAGTGTTGTGTTTATTTATATGTTATTTAAAGAAATAATTAATATTTTTATCTCGATAGCGGGGTAGTTGCCGCGCAGGCAAATTGATTGCGAAGGGGCAATGCGAGCGGCCCGCGCTGGGCGGGCCGTCGTGGTGCTGGAGGAAGGATGTTGAGCGAACTGGCGCCGCAGCGCCGATCGCCTGTCGCGCTAGAAAGTGCCCCGGCAGGCAGGTGCGTCGAAGCGGGGATAGCCGATGGCCGGCAACTTGTGCAGCCAGGCGAGCATCATGGTGCGCGCAGCTTGTGCATCGCGCGGCTGGCCGTCACGCTGCAGGTCCGCGGCGAGCGTGGCCAGCTCGGTGCAGATGGGCTGCTTGCCAGCCTGCGCGGCCAGCAGCGATGCCAGCAGTTCAGGCAGCACGCCCGCCGCTGGCGCCGCCTGGCGCGTGGCGCGGTAGTGCTGCCAGTAGCGCCCGGCGGCATCGCCATCAAAGCTGGGGACGAAACCGAACGTGGCGTCGTCGTGGTGCAAGCGGTACACGGTGAGAAAGTAATGCGGACCCGTCAGCTCGCCTGGAAACAGGTCGCGCCGCAGGACGTCGACGGCCAGCGATCCGTCGCGCTCCACGCGCACGGCGCTGGGCGAATCGAACTGGTCCACGCTCGCCATGGCGGGCGAGTTGCCTTGCATGAAAATGATCTTTTGCGTGTAATGGCGCCCGCCCAGATGGCCGCACAGGGCCACATAGCTGTCGTTGAGGACGGTGACGGCCGCAATCGCGCCGCAGCCCGGCTGCAAGGGCGTGTTTTCCTGCCACGCGAGACCTTGATCGGCGGCGCGCACGATGCTGATGCGGCCCACGCTGGCGCCGTGCAAGTCGCCCGGTGCCGTTTCGATGCGCTCGTCGAAGCGCACCGTGTAGCCATTGCTGTGGACTTCGCCAGCGTACGCCGCCATGCCCGGCAGCAGGGCCAGCGCCAGAAGTAGATGTTTCATCAGGTCAATCCATGGAACAGCACGATATCGACCAGGTCGCCGGCCGCCACGTGGCCTTGCGCTTCATGCAGCACGATCATGCAATTGGCTTGCGTCATCGAGCGCAGGATGCCCGAGCCTTGTGCCCCCGTCACGCGCACGTGCTGGCGCCCGTCCGCACCGTGCTCGACGATGCCGCGCTGGTATTCCGTGCGGCCCCGTTTCTTGCGGATCGGGGCTTGCGCCGGCACTTGCAGCAGCGGCAGGCTGGACGCTTCCGCATCGGCGCCCATCAGGCGCAGCAGGGTGGGGCGGGCGAGGAAATAAAACGCCGCCATCACGGCCACGGGGTTGCCGGGCAGGCCCAGCAGCAAGGCCGTGTCGCCCTCGCTGGCAATCCGGCCAAAGGCCATGGGGCGGCCCGGACGCATGTTGATCTGCCAGAAGGCCACTTCGCCGAGGCGCGCCAGGATCTCGCGCGTAAAATCGGCCGCGCCGCTGGACACGCCGCCCGAGGTGATGATGACGTCGGCCGAGGCGCAGGCGCCGCGCAGGGCCGCTTCCAGCGCTTGCGGATTGTCCTTGACGATGCCCATGTCGAGTACCTCGCAGCCGAGGCGGGTCAGCATGCCCAGCAGGGTGTAGCGGTTGCTGTCGTAGATGCAGCCGGCATCGAGTGGTTCGCCGAGCGAGCGCAATTCGTCGCCCGTGGAAAAGAAGGCCACGCGCAGGCGGCGGCGCACGGGCACCGTGGCGATGCCCAGCGAGGCCAGCAGGCCCAGTTCCGCCGGACCGAGTATCTTGCCCAGCAGCAAGGCCGGTTTGCCCTGCATCAAGTCTTCGCCCTTGAAACGGCGGTTGTCGCCGGGGCGGATGCAGTCCGGCGCCAGTGTGATACTGGTTTCATTGGCTTGAAGCACCAGTTCCTGCGGCACCACGCTGTCGCAGCCGTCGGGCATGACGGCGCCCGTCATGATGCGCGCGCATTGGCCGCGTTGCACGGCCACCGTGCCGGGGCGGCCCGCCAGGATGGTGTCGACCACGGCCAAAGTCACTGGCGTGTCGCCGCCAATGTCAGCCCCGTGAAGCGCGTAGCCATCCATGGCGGAATTGTCGTGCGCGGGCACGCTGATGGGAGAAATGATGTCGGCTGCCAGGATGCGCTCGAACGCTTGCGGTAACGGCAATTCCTCGATCCCGGCGACGGGCGCGACGGTGCCGGCCAGGATCGCTTGCGCCATCGGCACGCTCAATCCGCGCGCCTGCAGGGCGGCCAGCTCGTCCGGCGTATTGATGTTGCCGAACGCGCCGTCATCGTCGAACAGCACTTCGGCCAGCTTCAGGGGGCCGTGCCAGGTGCGCATGCGGCGTTCGCCGCCGCGCAGGTAGGCATCGAGCTGGGACAGGGCCGATGTTTTCACCAGGCAAAAGACGGGATGGGGGCGGCGCACGGTCGATCCCGTCGCTGGATCGAGCTCCTCGGTGACGGCGATGGCCAGGTCGGCGTCGTTGTCGACCAGGCCGGCGGCCAGGCGCGCTGCCAGGTCGGGCGGCAGCAGGGGCGAATCGCATGGCACGGTCAGCAGGTAGGGCGTGCCGGCGTGCCGCATGCCGCTGTGCAAGCCGGCCAGCGGGCCCAGCTGGCCCGGCAGCGCGTCGGGCCACACGGGCAAGCCGAAGCGCGCGTAATCGCCGGCATCGGCGTGGACGCTGATGGCCAGCTGGCCCACTTGCGGCGCCAGGCGCTGCAGCACGTGGCGCGCCAGGGGCTGGCCGTGCAGGGGCAGCATGCCCTTGTCGCGCTGGCCCATGCGCGTGCCGAGGCCGCCGGCCAGGATCAGGCCGGTAATGTCGTGTTTGTTGATCATGTCAGGTAGAAAAATGGGTGCATGCGCCATGGTAGCAGCGGCGGGCATGCGCCGCGCCCGATTCAGCCGCCGATGTACGACATTTCCACTTTCTTTTTACCGTGCTCAAGCGCGCCGCCCGTCAAATCCGTCTGGCTGGTGCGCAATTGCGAATAACGGTCGCCGCGGCCGCGCCACAGCTGGGCCACGGCCGAGGAAATTTCCGCGTCGCTATGGCCGCCGCGCAGCAGGCTGCGCAAGTCGTGGCCGCTGCTGGCGAACAAACACGTGTACAGCTTGCCCTCGGTCGAGAGGCGGGCGCGGCTGCAGTCGCTGCAGAACGCTTGCGTGACGCTGGAAATGAGGCCGATTTCGCCGCCGCCGTCCATGTAGCGCCAGCGCGCCGCCGTCTCGCCCGTGTAGTTGGGGTCGATGGGCAGCAAGGGCATGTGCGCGGCGATGCGGCGCACGACCTCGGCGGACGGGATGACTTCCTGCAAGTTCCAGCCGTTCGAGGCGCCCACGTCCATGTATTCGATGAAGCGCAGGATGTAGGGCGTGCCCTTGAAGTGGCGCGCCATGGGCACGATTTCCTGCTCGTTCATGCCGGCCTTGACGACCATATTGATCTTGATCGGGCCCAGTCCTGCCTGGTGCGCCGCATCGATGCCGTGCAGCACGTCGGCCACGGCGAAATCGACGTCGTTCATGCGCTTGAAGGTGGCGTCGTCGAGCGAATCGAGCGAGACGGTGACGCGGTTCAGGCCCGCGTCCTTGAGCGCTTGCGCCTTTCTGGCGAGCAAGGAACCGTTGGTCGTCAGGGTCAGGTCCAGCGGCCGGCCCGACGGCGTGCGCAGGGCGGCCAGCATGGCGATGAGCTTTTCGATATTCTTGCGCAGCAGCGGTTCGCCGCCCGTCAGGCGGATCTTTTCCACGCCGTGCGCGACGAACAGGCGCGCGATGCGCGTGATTTCCTCGAAGGACAGCAAATCCGTGTGCGGCAGATACACGTGGTTCTTGTCGAACACGTCTTTCGGCATGCAATACACGCAACGGAAATTGCAGCGGTCGGTAATCGAGATGCGCAAGTCATGCAGGGGCCGGCCCAGGCTGTCGGCCACGCTGCCGCTGGGGCTTTCCAGCCGCGCGGGGATCGCCGGTGCCCCATTGCGGGCTTCGGCGAGGTAGATAATCTTGTCAGCCATGAAAGGTGATACCACTTACGTTAAGTCGTTCAAGGCAGATACGATAGCACGAGGCCGAAGATGGCACAGGCGAGCAGCAATTTGATGGTTCCCACTTGAAACCTGATCAGCGCCACGCCGGCCGCCAGCGCGATGGCAATCGCCAGCCAGTCCCAGTGCGGCAGCGGGTTTGCTTGCCAGAAGACGTGGCGGCCAAAGAACAGCGCCAGGCTGGCGATGACGCCCACCACGGCCGCCGAGATGGCGCTCAGGGGCGCGCTCAGGCGCAAATTGCCGCGCGACGCTTCCACCAGCGGCGCGCCGGCCAGGATGAAGATGAACGAGGGCAGGAAAGTGAACCAGCTGGCGACGAGCGCGCCGCACACGCCCGCCAGCCACAGGTTGCCGCCCAGCACGGCGTGGCTCCAGCCGCCGACAAAGCCGATGAAGGCGACGATCATGATCAGGGGGCCGGGCGTCGTTTCGCCCAGGGCCAGGCCATCCATCATCTGCGCGCTCGTGATCCAGTGGTAATGGTCGGCGGCGCCCTGCACCAGGTAGGGCAGCACGGCATACGCGCCGCCGAACGTCAGCAGGGCCGCCTTGCTGAAAAACACGCCCATCTGCGCCAGCGGCTGGTCCGCGCCGCCCGCCAGCGCCAGGCCCAGCCAGGCGAGGAAGGCCAGCGCCAGGCCCACGGCGGCCGTGCCAAGCAGGCGCGGCCATTTGAACTGCGCGTGCTCCGGCGTGGGCGTGTCGTCATCGATCAGGGCGGGGCCGTAGCGGGCCGCGCCGCCATGTTGCGTGCCGCCGGCCTGGAAATGGGCCGGCAGCCAGCGCCCGCCCGCCATGCCCAGCAGGGCGGCAGCGAGCACGATCAAGGGAAATGGCAGCCGTAGCACGGCGATGGCGGCAAATGCCGCCGCCGCGATGGCCATCAGGGCGGGGCTGCGCAAGGTGCGCCGGCCCAGGCGCCAGGCGGCCGCCAGCACGATGGCGACGACGGCCGGCTTGATGCCGTACAGGATGCCGGCGATGGCGGCCACGTGGCCATACGCCATGTACAGCCAGGACAGGACGATCAGCACCAGCAGCGAGGGCAGTAAAAACAGCAGGCCCGCCACCAGCGCGCCGCGCGTGCGGTGCAGCAGCCAGCCGATGTAGATGGCCAGCTGGGTCGCTTCCGGCCCCGGCAGCAGCATGCAGTAATTGAGGGCGTGCAGGAAACGCTGCTCGGAAATCCAGCGCCGCTTTTCCACCAGTTCCGCATGCATCATGGCGATTTGCCCGGCCGGGCCGCCAAAGCTGACGCAGCCCAGCTTGAGCCAGTACCAGAAGGCGCTGCGCAGGCTGACGGGGTCGGGAGGGGGCAGGTTGGCGTTGTCGTGCATGGCGGCTGGCTGGCAAAGGTGAGGACGTAAAAAAGGGGAAGCCTGAGCTCCCCCTTTCATCATTGGCGGCTGGGCGAACCCGGCGCGCTTATGGACGCTGCGTGTTGACCTGGATCAACGGCTCATCCGATTGCGGCGGCAATGGCTTGCGTTCGCGCGGCTTGCGAACCGGAGCGACTGCCTTGGCGGCCGCTTCCTGCGCCAGGCGCAGTTTTTCCGGATCGGTGGCAGCCAGGGTCAGGCCGGCCGAGCCGAGCACCGCGTTCAAGTCCAGCGGCGCGGCCACTGGTGCTGGAGCGGGAGCGACGGCAGGCGCTGGGGCAGGAGCAGGAGCAGCGACAGGGGCTGGCGCCGGTGCGGCAGCCACGGCAGCGGCTTCCACGACGGCAGGTGCTGCCTCAGCGGCTGGTGCCGGTGCGTCCTCGATCACGGCGATGGCTTCCACCAGCGGTGCAGCTTCCACCACCGGTGCGGCTTCCACGACGGCAACAGGCACGGCTTCGACGATGATTTCCGCTGGAGCTGGAGCTGGTGCAGCTTCCGCTTTCTCGGCAAAGCTGTACTCGGCAGCAGGTGCTGGTTCGGCAGCGGCTGGTTCAGCTTGCGCTGCAGCAACGACGGCCTCGACAGGGGCTTGCGGCACGATCGCTTCAGCAGCTGGCGCGGCTTCAGCGGCAGGAGCGGCTTCTTCGACCTTGGCCACTTCCAGCACTTCGACTACTTCGACCACTTCCACGGCGGCAGCTTCCACCGGCGCAGCGACGGCGACGACAGCGGCGGCAGCCACGACGGCGACCGGGCTAGCATCAGCGGCGGCTTCCGGCGCCGGAGCGACCGTAAAGCTGATCACTGGCGCGTCCTGGCCTTCGTTCTCGCCGTTTGCCGATTCGATCAGCTCGCCCGTTTCACGGTCGCGGCGGTTGCGGTTGCGGCCACCACGACGGCGGCGGCGGCGCGGTTCTTCGCCTTCCACGTCGCTTTCCGTCTCTTCGCCTTCAGGGCCCGCATTCGCCGGTGCTTTCAGCAAGCTCGTTGGCGCGGCGTCGGATTCCGGGCCGTTCGATGCCACGACGACATTCACCGCGCTGGCGCTGGCGCCAACCAGGGCCAGTTCGTCAGCTTTCACTTCAGCAACAACAGCCTTGTCGGCGCGTGGTTCGCGGCCTTCGCGTGGCTGGCGTGGCGGACGCTCGGCGCGTTCCGGGCGCTCGGCGCGCTCAGGACGTTCCGCGCGTTCAGGACGTTCGCCCCGTTCGCGTGGCGCTGCCGTTGCATCGCCAGCTTCGCGCGCTTCACGCGGTTCGCGTGGCGGACGCGGCGGGCGTGGCGGACGGGCTGCCTTTTCCAGTGCTTCCGCTTCTTTCGCTGCATCGTCCTGGGCTGGACGGCCCTGGCCTGGTTCGCGCTCTTCGCGGCCAGGCTTGCCGTTGCGGCCACGGCCACGCGGGCCACGGCTGTTGCGGTCGCCGCGGTCGGTGCCGGCCGGCTTGGCCGGTGCGACTGGGGCGGGCGCTGGCGCCACCGGTGCCGGGGCGCCGGTGAAGAAGCTGATGATCTTGGCGATCAGGCCTTGCGGTGCGGCAGGCGCGGCCACCGGAGCCGGTTTCGCTTCGACGGGCTTGCGCTCGACCAGCGGTGCCGGCTGGTCAGGGGTGATCGTCTTGACGACGGCTTCCTGGCGCGGCTTGGCTTCTTCCTTCTGGCGCTTGCTGTACGCCATGTCGGTTTCAGCGCTTTCGGCCAGGTTGTAGCTGGCCTGGCTGTCTTCCAGACGCGGATCGTCGTGCTTGATGCGTTCCAGCTTGTAGTGCGGCGTTTCCAGATGCTTGTTCGGGATCAGGATCACGGCGATGCGGTGGCGGTTCTCGATTTTGAGTACTTCGCCGCGCTTTTCGTTCAGCAGGAAGGCGCCCACGTCCACGGGTACTTGCACGTGGATGGTGGCCGAGTTTTCCTTCATCGCTTCTTCCTGGATGATGCGCAGCACCTGCAGGGCGGACGATTCCGTATCGCGGATGTGGCCGGTGCCGGAGCAGCGCGGGCACGTCACGTGCGAGCCTTCGGACAGCGAAGGGCGCAGGCGCTGGCGCGACAGTTCCATCAGGCCGAAGCGGGAAATCTTGCCCATTTGTACACGGGCACGGTCATGGTGCAGCGCATCTTTCAGGCGCTGTTCCACTTCGCGTTGATTTTTTGCCACTTCCATGTCGATGAAGTCGATGACGATCAGGCCGCCCAAATCGCGCAAACGCAGCTGGCGGGCTACTTCTTCGGCCGCTTCGCAGTTGGTGTTGAAGGCGGTCGTCTCGATGTCCGAACCGCGCGTGGCGCGGGCCGAGTTGACGTCGACGGAAACCAGCGCTTCGGTATGGTCGATGACGATGGCGCCGCCCGATGGCAGCGGCACGGTGCGGCTGTACGCCGTTTCAATCTGATGTTCGATCTGGAAGCGCGAGAACAGCGGCACGTCGTCGCTGTAGCGTTTTACGCGGTGCACCATGTCGGGCATCACGTGGCTCATGAACTGGTGCGCCTGGTCGTAGATCTCGTCGGTGTCGATCAGGATCTCGCCGATGTCGGGCTGGAAGTAGTCGCGGATGGCGCGGATGACGAGCGACGATTCCTGGTAGATCAGGAAGGCGCCGTTGGCCGACTTGCCGGCGCCTTCGATGGCGCGCCACAGTTGCATCAGGTAATTCAAGTCCCACTGCAGTTCATCGACGTTGCGGCCGATGCCGGCGGTGCGGGCAATGACGGACATGCCAGCAGGCAAGTCCAGTTTATCCATGGTTTCGCGCAATTCCTGGCGCTCTTCCCCTTCCACGCGGCGCGATACGCCACCGCCACGCGGGTTGTTCGGCATCAATACCAGGTAGCGGCCGGCCAGCGAGACGAACGAGGTCAGGGCGGCGCCCTTGTTGCCGCGCTCTTCCTTTTCCACCTGCACCATGATTTCCTGGCCTTCGCGCAGCGCTTCCTTGACGGACGCATTGCGCACGTCGACGCCTTCGCGGAAATACGTGCGGGCAACTTCCTTGAAGGGCAGGAAGCCGTGGCGGTCTTCGCCATAGCTGACGAAGCACGCTTCGAGCGAAGGCTCGATGCGCGTGATCACGCCCTTGTAGATGTTGGATTTGCGCTGTTCGCGCCCGGCTGTCTCGATATCGATGTCGATCAGTTTTTGTCCGTCGACAATCGCTACGCGCAGTTCTTCTTGCTGCGTGGCATTAAACAACATGCGTTTCATTTTTATAACTCCGCGACCCGTAGGCCATCTCAAAGCCGCTTCCGGGGAAGCGGCGAAAGTACAGGGATATATGCGAGAACGGGAGTGCTGGCGGGGGAAATGCCAGGCGTGCGGAGCAACAACGCGTACGAGATATGCGTTACGGCCGCAACAGGCGCGGTGAGGTCAATCGTCATGCCGAGTGCACAGGACACTTGCAACTCATCTGAAACAGCCCGGATGAGAATGAACTGCATCGGGGGCAGAGAATGCAAGTGGTCAGCAAATTCAGAGCCAAAATCGTTAGCCGGCTCATTACAGGGATCGCGATGGCGAGGCTTGGCCTCAGCCTATCATCGACAACCCTCAGTATTTGGCCACATACGGGGTTTGGCGAAAACGGCAAGCGTTATCAACTTCATCAACCCGCGAGCCCGACTCGATAAGTCGCGCTAACGGGTACTTATCCTTATAATCCCACACTCACTTCAGCATCTCCACGCCTTATCCGATTACAACTACGGTGCAACCTTGATTCGCGCAGGGATGGTGCATATACATTTTTTTCCACCGAATTTGCAATTTGGCGAGGCCGGTGGAGACGCCCCTGTGTAAAATGTGCTTTTATTCTTACACTCGCAGCAGCCAGGGCCGCAGCAAAAACAATTATATATTCAAAATGAAGGACTTAGAGAGATTTCTGGGAAGACATAGTAAATGAAGAGTCAAAATGATGTTGTTCCCCCTTCAACACCCCCGGTTCAGCCGCAAGCCCAATTCGTAACGATCGCCGAGGAAGAAGCAGGCCAGCGCATCGACAACTACTTATTAAGAGTGTGCAAGGGAGTGCCTAAAAGCCACATCTACCGGATCTTGCGATCGGGAGAAGTGCGGGTAAATAAAGGCCGTATCGATCAGCTGTACCGTCTCGCCGCCGGCGACGTGGTGCGCATTCCACCCGTGCGCGTGGCCGAAAAGGCGCCCACGGGCGCGCCGGCCGCCGAATTCAAGATTATTTTCGAGGATGCGCAGCTGCTCGTCATCGACAAGCCGGCCGGCGTGGCCGTGCACGGCGGCTCGGGCGTCTCGTTCGGCGTGATCGAGCAATTGCGCGCCTCGCGCCCCGACGCCAAGTTTTTGGAACTGGTGCACCGCCTGGACCGCGACACGTCCGGCTTGCTGTTGCTGGCAAAGAAACGTTCGGCGTTGACGAATTTGCACGAGCAGATGCGCGACGGCGTCACCGACAAGCGCTACCTGGTGCTGGTGGCCGGCGACTGGAAGAATGCGCGCCAGCATATCAAGTTGCCATTGCATAAATATACGACGGCAGAAGGCGAGCGCCGGGTGGCCGTACAGGCCGATGGCCTGGCCTCGCACACGGTATTTTCACTGTTGCATAAATATCACAACTTCGCCTTGCTGGAAGCGGAATTGAAGACGGGACGCACGCACCAGATCCGCGTGCACCTGTCTTCGTCCGGTTTCCCCATCGCCGGCGACGATAAATATGGCGACTTTGCCCTCAACCGTGCCCTGTTGAAGGCCGACAGCACGCGCGGCGCCCTGAAGCGCATGTTCCTGCATGCGCACCAGATCACGTTTACGCATCCGGAAACGGGCAAGACGATGACCCTGAACGCACCGCTGGCTGCCGAATGCGAGCGTTTCTTGGTAAGCTTGGGCAAACCATTGGCCGTTGCCGCGCGATAGTTATCAAACGCGTGCGGGGATGCTACCCACAAGGTAGTCAGTCGCCATCATTCATTCTCAAGGAGCCGGCGGCGTTGTCGTCGGAAAACATGGCAAGAAAGCAATTTGATCTGATCGTCTTCGATTGGGACGGCACCCTGATAGACAGTACCTCGACCATCGTCAAGTGCATCCAGGCTTCGGCCAAAGACCTGGGCTTGCCTGTTCCCACCGAGTTGCAGGCCTCGCACGTGATCGGCCTGGGCTTGCAGGAAGCCATGCAGCTGGCGATGCCCGATGTGGAGCCGAAATTCCATGCGCGCATGGCCGAGCGCTACCGTTATCACTATCTGTCGCGCGACCATGAGCTGGCCCTGTTTCCGGGCGTGCATGAAATGCTGCTGGAACTCTCGCAGCAGGGGTACTTCCTTGCCGTCGCCACGGGCAAGAGCCGCGTCGGCCTGAACCGGTCGCTGAATGCCGTCAAGCTGCTGTCCCTGTTCGATGCGACGCGCTGCGCCGATGAAACGTTTTCCAAGCCCCATCCGGCCATGCTGCAGGAGCTGACGCGCGAACTGGGCCAGGACATGCGCCGCACCGTGATGATCGGCGACACCAGTCATGATTTATTGATGGCAAGCAATGCAGGCGCGGCGGGTATTGCCGTAGAGTATGGAGCGCATCCCGTCGAGCAGTTGCAGGCTTGCAATCCCCTGTATTCGGCCGCCACGGTGGCCGATCTGCACCAATGGCTGAGCGAGCACGCATGATGAGCGAAGTTGTCGAAGTATTCATTTGCGCCGCCGACGCCGTGGCCGATGGCGGCAAGGGCGTGCGCTTTCCCGTCTCGGCCGGCGGCGAAGCGACGACGGGCTTTGTCGTGCGCCACGGCGGCAAGGCGTATGGCTACCTGAACCGCTGCGCCCACGTGCCGATCGAGCTGGACTGGGCTGAAGGCGAGTTTTTCGAGTCCAGCGGCTTGTACCTGATGTGTTCGACGCATGGCGCCATCTATGTGCCGGAAAGCGGCTACTGCGCCGGCGGTCCCTGCAAGGGCGGCCGCTTGCGCCCGATACCCGTGACCGAGCGCGACGGCCAGCTGTACTGGCAGCCAGATGACTATGTCCAGCCGCTGCCGGCCTGAAGCCGGCACAGGCCTTCCGTAAATTAAGCAAAGTGAACCATGAGCGATAACACGAATGACAAGCTGGACAGCAGCGCGCCGGCCGCCGGCCACGGTGCCCCTGCGGGGAACTGGGAGCGCGACGTGCTGGAAAAGCTGGTATTTGCCACTCTGCAAGAACAACGCGCGCACCGCCGCTGGAGCATCTTTTTCAAGGTCTTCGGCCTGCTGATCGTGCTGTTCGCCCTGTGGGTGTTTTATGACTACAACACGGCCGACGACAGCGAAACCCTGGGCCGCCACACGGCCCTGATCGACATCAGCGGCGCCATCGAATCCGAAGGCAGCGGCTCGGCCGCCGTCGTCATCCCCGCGCTGGACAAGGCGTTTTCCGATGCTGGTTCCGTGGCCGTGGTGCTGCATATTAATAGTCCGGGCGGCAGTCCCGTGCAGGCGGGCATGATCGTCGACGAGATACAGCGCCTGCGCAAGGGCTATCCGGACAAGCCCTTATATGTGGTGGTCGATGAAATGTGCGCCTCGGGCGGCTACTACATCGCCGCCGCCGCCGACCGCATCTACGTCAACAAGGCCAGCGTGGTCGGTTCCATCGGCGTGCTGATGGATGGCTTCGGCTTCACGGGCGTGATGGAAAAGGTGGGCGTCGAGCGGCGTCTGCTGACGGCGGGCGAGAACAAGGGCTTCATGGATCCGTTCAGTCCCCTGACGGACAAGCACAAGGCGTATGCGCAAGGCATGCTCAATGAAATCCACCAGCAATTCATCGACGTGGTGCGCACGGGACGGGGCAAGCGCCTGAAGGAAACGGCCGATACCTTCTCGGGCCTGTACTGGACGGGCGCGAAAGCCGTGGAAATGGGCCTGGCCGACGATTTCGGCACGGTCGACAGCGTGGCGCGCGACGTCGTCAAGGCGGAAGACATCGTCGACTACACGCAGCATGAAGGCTTGCCGGAACGGGTGCTGAAGAAATTTGGCGCCGCCATGGGCGCGGGGGCCATGAAGGCGGCCGTGCAGCAGTCGCAACCGGCGTTGCGCTGAGGACATGACACTTGACTGGCAGGCAAGCCAGTCGAGAATGATTTTCAATAAGGTGGTAAATTGGCTTGAAAATGGGGCTGCTTGGGCTATAGTGAAAGCGTAGTTCTTTTCAAGGAGGGGCGATATATCAACTATGTTGTCAGTACTAACTTGATTGGCAGGTCTTGGAACTACTTGCCGCATCGCAGATGTGGTTTTGAGTGAATTTACATTCCTCACTAAAGTCCCGATGGGGCTTGGGAACGGCGGCGCAATGCCGCCGTTTCCTTTTGTGCATCGTCGTTTGTGCATCGCGCACAAGGGTGATGGGCGTTGCGGCATGGTGCTGGGCCGCGTTGGCTGCATTGGCTGGCGGGTGTGCTTGTGGCATGCATGCAAGGGCGGGGCATGGTGGCTGGGCGCTTGCTTCAGGCGGGACAGTCGTTGCAGTGCGCAGGCAAGGCTGGGCTGGCGGCTTGCGTAAGCTGCGCCAATCCTTCCTTTGAAGCAAGCTCGTCGTTCTCGGCGCAGTCCGCCGTCACGGGCGCCGATTCCTGATCGAACTCCGCTTGTGCCAGGGCAAAGCCGCCCTGTTCCAGCCAGCACATGAAATGGCATTGCGCCTCCGCATGCCAGCGCACCTGGCTGGCGGGACTGGGCGTGTCCTCCATCGTCCGGTCTTCCTGGGCTGGCGTGGCCAGGGCGCCGCGCCAGCGTGCCACGCCGAGTTGTACTTTATGCATGGCACCCTGTTCGCTGGCGATACGGTTGCGCATGTCGTCGATGCTGCCTTCTAAGGCAATGGTGTCGATGTGCTTCATACAATATCCTTGTCAGTCGTTGCCTGGTTATTATTCCTAAAGCACGTTAGGCGGATTCCTAACGAAGTTTCAGTCTATCAATGCGATATTCCGAGCGCTTGATATATCTCAAAGGAATCAGCCATTTCTCGCCAAATCTCACCTTGTTCTTTTTGGTATTTCTGCCTGCGCTATGGTTTCGTGCGGCTGGCAACGTCGCGCAGGCGGCAAGCGGCGCCGCTTCACGCTGCCAGCCGCTTCTGGTAAAGTCACGCCCATGAGTAAATTATCCCTAGACCGCATCCTGCAATCGCAGGGTTTTGGCACCCGTAAATATTGCCGTTCCCTTATCGAAGATGGCGATGTCGTCATCGATGGCGTCACCCAGACCAGTTACCGCACCACCGTCGAGACCGACGGCCTGGTGCTGCACGTGTTTGAAGAAGAGTGGGTATACCGCGCCCACCTGTACCTGGCGCTGCACAAGCCCGCCAACTTCGAATGCTCGCGCAAACCGAGCCATCATCCTGGCGTGCTGACCCTGCTGCCGGAACAGTTCACCTGGCGCGAAGTCCAGCCCGTCGGCCGGCTCGACCACGATACGACCGGCATGCTGCTGATGTCCGACGATGGCCCGTTTATCCATGCACAATCGTCGCCGAAGCGTCACGTTCCGAAAATTTACCAGGCCACGACGCAAGAGCCCGTGACCGATGAACTGGTGGCCCTGTTGCTGGCTGGCGTGCAATTGCATGACGAACCGGCCCCGCTGGCGGCCCTCGTCTGCGTCAAGCGCGGCGAGCACCAGCTGGAAATCGTGCTCGAGCAAGGCAAATACCACCAGGTCAAGCGCATGCTGGCCGCCGCCGGCAACCATTGCAGCGCGCTGCACCGTTCCGCCATCGGCAGCCTGACCCTGGAATCGCTGGGCATCGCCGAAGGCGAGTGGTGTTATCTGACCCCCGGGCAGATCGCCCTCCTGGCATAACTCCCCCTGAGCGCCGAAGCCGGGTTTTCCCGGCTTTTTGGCGTCTTTAGCCTCCTATTGCCCGCATTTGACGAAGTTTTCCGTACATGAAATTAGCTACACTGAAGGATGGCACGCGCGATGGCCAGCTGGCGGTCGTCTCGCGCGACCTGAAAACGGCCCATCTGGCCGACGGCATCGCCTCGACCCTGCAAAAGGCGCTCGACGACTGGAGTTTCATTTCCCCGCAGCTGGACTTGCTGTACCAGACCATCAATAGCGGCCGCGGCCATCGCGCCTTCGAATTCGACCCCGCCAACTGCATGGCGCCCTTGCCACGCAGCAGCTTGCGCGTGGCGGGTGCGTCCTACCTGCAGCAGATCGAGCGGGCCAGCAAGGCCGCCGGCCTGGAGGTGCCCGCCAATCTGCGCGACGCGCCACGCATGTACCAGGGCGCCAGCGACGATTTCCTCGGCGCCCACGACGACATCTGCCTGGCGCACGAGCAGTGGGGCATCGATTATGAGGCGGGTATCGCCGCCATCACGGACGACGTGGCCATGGGTTCCACGCCCGACCAGGCGCACCTGAACATCAAGCTGTTGATGCTGGTCAACGACGTCACCTTGCGCAACCTGGCCCCGGACGAGCAAGCCGGCGGCTACGGCTTCCTGCAGGCGAAACCGGCCATGGCTTGTTCTCCCGTCGCCATCACGCCCGACGAGCTGGGCGACGCCTGGCGCGGCGGCAAGGTGCATTACGCCTTGCGCTGCAGCCTGAACGGCAAGTTGACGGGCCAGCCCCATGCGGGCGCCGACATGGCCTTCAATTATCCGCAATTGCTCGCCCATCTGTGCCAGACGCGCAACGCGCGCGCCGGCAGCGTCGTCAGCGCGGGCGGCATCGCCAACAAGGAAGTCAAAAAAGGATTTTCCAGCATCGTTGAGCGGCGTAACCAGGAGATGATCGCCGATGGCGTCGCCAGCACGCCCTTCCTGTTGTTTGGTGATGTTGTCCGGCTGGAAATGCTGGGCGATGACGGCAAGTCGCTGTTTGGCGCGATAGAGCAGACGGTGAAACAGGCCGAGGCGCGCAAGTCCCGTTAAGGTTACTGGAGAGTAAAGGAAATACAGGGGATTTGTCCCCCTGTTCCGCCGATGGCGCGCGCCCGCTTGAACCGATAATGCGTCATGCCCAGTCCGTATTGCGCCTAGCCAGGCTGCAGGACTTCACCGGAGTTGATTGATGTCGGAAGACAGCGACGCAGAAAAGACCGAAGCCGCGTCACCGAAGCGCCTCGAGCAGGCGCGTGAGGAAGGCGACGTTCCGCGATCGCGTGAAGTGGCAACGTTCACTGTGTTGATGGCGTCCGGCTGCTGCCTGTGGTTTGCCGGCGACGCCATCGTGCGGCGGCTGACGGCCGTCATGGTTTCCGGCCTGTCGCTGGACCGGGAGCAGATACTCAATCCCGACGCGATGATGTTGCGTATTGGCTACGACGTGGGTTCGGTCCTGCTCACTTGCCTGCCGTACGCGCTGGCCATCATGCTCGTCGCGCTGGCGTCGCCCGTGCTGGTGGGCGGCTGGCTGTTCAGTTCCAAGGCGTTCACCCCCAATTTCGGCAAGCTCAACCCGATTCGCGGCCTGGGCAATATGTTTTCGAAGAATGCCCTGGTGGAGTTGCTCAAGGCCATCGCCAAGACCCTCGTCGTCGGCGTCGTCGCCTGGATGGTGATGCAGCACCAAAAAGATGCCGTGCTGGGCCTGTCGGTGGAATCCCTGCGCGCCGGTTCGGCTCACCTGATCAGCCTGCTGATCACGGCCTTTTTGCTGATCGTCGGCGCGCTGGGCCTGATCGCCGCCATCGACGGCCCGTATCAGATGTGGCACTACGCCAACAAGATGAAAATGTCACTGCAGGAAGTCAAGCAAGAGGCGAAGGAGTCGGACGGCAATCCGCAGATCAAGGCGAAGATCCGCCAGATGCAGCATGAAATGTCGCGCCGCCGCATGATGGCCGACGTGCCGACGGCCGACGTGGTGGTGACCAACCCGACCCACTATGCGGTGGCGCTGAAATACGGCGAAAATTCGCGCGGCGCGCCGCAGGTGGTGGCCAAGGGCATCGACGAGGTGGCGGCGAAGATCCGCGAACTGGCTGGCGAACACAAGGTCGCCATCCTGGAAGCGCCGGCCCTGGCGCGCGCGCTGTACAAGCACACGGACATCGGCGACGAGATTCCCGAGGCGCTGTACGGCGCCGTGGCCGAAGTGCTGGCCTACGTGTTCCAGCTGCGCAGCTATGGCAAGGGCCAGGGCGAGCGTCCCGACAAGCCGAAAAAACTCGACGTGCCGCCCGAGCTCGACCCGCTCGACCCCGCATCGCAGACGCCGCCCGCAGCCGGCGCGGCAGACAAGAATAAAGGAAGTACACCATGAACGGCCTGAGATTGCCAGCCTGGCTCAGCGGAATGAGCAACAACGCCAGCAAGGGCATCGCCGCGCCGGTCATCATCATCATGCTGCTGGCGATGATGGTGCTGCCGCTGCCCGCCTTCATCCTCGACATTTTCTTCAGCTTTAATATTGCGCTGTCCATCATCGTGCTGCTGACGGCGCTGTACACGGTCAAGCCGCTCGATTTCATGGCTTTTCCGACTATTTTGCTCGTCTCGACCATGCTGCGCCTGTCGCTGAACGTGGCCTCCACGCGCGTGGTGCTGACGGAAGGCCATACGGGCGCCGATGCGGCCGGTAAAGTGATCGAAGCGTTCGGTCACTTCTTGATTGGCGGCAACTACACGGTCGGTATCGTCGTGTTTATCATTTTGACCATCATCAACTTTACCGTCGTGACCAAGGGCGCGGGCCGTATCGCCGAGGTGGGCGCCCGCTTCGCGCTGGACGCGATGCCTGGTAAACAGATGGCCATCGATGCCGACCTGAACGCCGGCCTGATCGGCGAAGACGAAGCGCGCCGCCGCCGCACGGAAGTGGCGCAGGAAGCGGAATTCTATGGCGCCATGGACGGTGCCAGCAAATACGTGCGCGGCGACGCCATCGCCGGCATCATGGTTACCGTCATCAATATCGTCGGCGGCTTGCTGGTGGGTTTGCTGCAGCACGACATGGGCTTTGCCGATGCGCTCAAGAATTACACCCTGCTGGCCATCGGTGACGGCCTGGTGGCGCAGATTCCTTCGCTGATCATTTCCACGGCGGCCGGTATCGTCGTCTCGCGCGTGGCCAGCGAACAGGACATCGGCACCCAGCTGGTGGGCCAGTTGTTTGCGAAACCGCAAGTGCTGTACATTACCGCCGGCATCATCGGCGGCATGGGCCTGATCCCCGGCATGCCGAACATGGTCTTCATCCTGCTGGCGTCATTGCTGGCCGGTTCCGCCTATCTGATCAGCAAGAAGCGGGAGCAGGCAAAAGAGGCGGCCGAGAAGCCGGCCGAGGTGCCGCAAGCGACCGTGGCGCCCGAGCAGGAAGAAGCCAGCTGGCAAGACATCATGCCGGTCGATACCCTGGGCCTGGAAGTGGGCTACCGTTTGATTCCCCTGGTCGACAAGACCCAGGGCGGCGAATTACTCAAACGCATCAAAGGCATCCGCAAGAAATTCGCCCAGGAAGTGGGCTTCCTGGCGCCACCCGTGCATATCCGCGACAACCTGGAATTGAAGCCGTCGGCCTACCGCATCACCCTCAAGGGCGTGGAGGTGGGCGTGGGCGAAGCGTTCAACGGCCAGTTCCTGGCGATTAATCCCGGCATGGCCAGCGGCACCTTGCCCGGCCTGAGCACCAGCGACCCCGCCTTTGGCCTGCCCGCCACCTGGATCGACGCCAGCCTGCGCGACCAGGCGCAATCGATGGGCTACACGGTGGTCGATGCGGGCACCGTGGTGGCCACGCACCTGAACCATCTGATTACCTCGCACGCGTCGGAGCTGCTGGGCCGCGCCGAGGTGCAGTCGCTGCTCGACCACCTGGGCAAGGAGTCGCCGCGCCTGGTGGAAGACCTGGTGCCGAAGATGCTGTCCTTGTCGACCCTGCAAAAGGTGCTGCAGAACCTGCTGGCCGAGGGCGTGCACATCCGCGACATGCGCACCATCATCGAAACCCTGGCCGAGCACACGGTCAGCACGCAAGACCCGAACGACCTGACGGCGCTGGTGCGCGTGGCCCTGGGCCGCGCCATCGTGCAGCAACTGTTCCCCGGCTCGGCCGAACTGTCCGTGATGACCCTGGACAGCCGCCTGGAGCGTTTGCTGATGCAAGCGATGGGCAATGGCGGCGACGGCGCCGGCATCGAACCGGGCCTGGCCGACACCATCGCGCACCAGGCGGGCCTGGCGGCCCAACAGCAGGAAGCGCTGGGGCTGACGCCGGTGCTGCTGGTGCCGGCGCCGCTGCGCGCCTTGCTGTCGCGCTTCCTGCGCCGCGCCTTGCCGCAGCTCAAAGTGCTGTCGCATGCGGAAGTGCCGGAAACCAAGACGATCCGCGTCACGGCGCTGGTGGGGGCGCAATAGTCGGCATCGTTAAGACCGCAAACCCAGGCGAAGGGCCGGGGTCGAACCCTCAGGGTTCGACCCCAGTTGCCGCCTTGGGGTTTTGAATGGGGGATGTCGGTCACCTGACGACGGTCCCTGCCACCTTTTTGCTTATTTTTTCATCAATTTCCTACTGGCAAACTGAATAACGGGTACTTTCCCGTCCTGTTCCTTCGATCATTTCCTCCAAGCATCGCTAATAATGGAAACTGTCCGGGTGATCTGTGTCCATGTGGAAGACAGCACTCAAGCAACAGGAGTCGATGATGGTCACACAGTTCAGCCCATATTGCGCCACCCCCGCCCCGGGAGGCCGGTCATGAATGTGAAGAAATTTACGGGCGCCTCGTCGCGCGATGCGCTGCGCAAGGTGCGCGAAGCGCTGGGCCCCGATGCCGTGATCCTGTCGAACCGCCAGGCCGATGGCGTGGTGGAAATCCTCGCGCTGGCCAATGACGATGCCGCTTCGCTGGCGTCGCCGCCGGCCGCCTCCGAAATGGCCCAGCCCCGTCCCCAGTTGCAGACCCAGTTCGCCACGCCGCAGCGTGCGGCCGCCCCGGCCCAGCGCCCGGCCGCGCCACGTCCCGCCGCACCGCGCCAGGCTGCCTCCGAGCCAGTGGACATGGCCCGCATGCAGCAGATGATGGCCAGCGCGCTGGCGCACGTCAAGGAAAACGCCGCCGCCGAAATGAGCGGCATGATGAATGAAATCCGCGCCATGCGCGGCATGATGGAAACCCAGCTGGCGGAAATCTCGTGGGGCTCGACGCAGCAGCGCGAGCCGCAAAAAGCCGTGGTGCTGCGCGAAATGCTGGCCGCCGGCTTCTCGGCCAGCCTGGCGCGCTACCTGATCGACAAGCTGCCGGCCGGCCTCGACGGCGCGCAAAGCATGCGCTGGATCAAGACGGTCCTGAGCCGCAACCTCAATACTGTGGCCAACGAAGACGCCATGCTGGAGCAGGGCGGCGTATTCGCCCTGGTGGGCCCGACCGGCGTCGGCAAGACCACCAGCACGGCCAAGCTGGCGGCGCGCTGCGTGATGCGCCATGGCCCCGAAAAACTGGCCCTGATCACCACGGACGCCTATCGTATCGGCGCGCACGAACAGCTGCGCATCTACGGCAAGATCCTCGGCGTGATGGTGCATTCGGTGAAGGACGAGGCGGACTTGCGCATCGCCCTGAAAGAATTGAAAAACAAGCACACGGTGCTGATCGATACGGTGGGCGTGAGCCAGCGCGACCAGATGGTGACGGAGCAGGTAGCCATGCTGTCGGGCGCCGGCGCCGACGTGAAGCGCCTGCTGTGCCTGAACTCCACGGCGACGCAGGAAACGCTGAACGAAGTGGTGCGGGCCTACCAGGGCAGCGGCCTGGCCGGCTGCATCATGACCAAGCTCGATGAAGCGGCCTCGATCGGCAATGTGCTCGACGTGGTGATCCGCCAGAAGCTGAACCTGTTTTATGTGTCGAACGGCCAGCGCGTGCCGGAAGACCTGTACCTGGCCGACCGCGGCTACCTGATCGACCGCGCCTTCAAGCTCAAGCGCGATGCGGCGGCGACGCAGTTTTCCGATGCCGAACTGCCGCTGCTGATGGCGCAGGCGGCCGCCCGCAACAATGAAGCGCGCGGGGTGCACCTTGGCTAATTTCGATTTCGACCAGGCCGAAGGCTTGCGCCGCATGCTGGCCGGCCCGCAGCCGCGCGTCATGACGTTCCTCTCGGCCACGCCGCAGGACGACAAGGGCGCCATGCTGGTCAACCTGGGCGCTTCGCTCGTCTACGGCGGCAATGACGTGCTGCTGCTCGACGCCAGCGGCGGCAGCGATGGCGTGGCATCGCGCCTGGGCCTGGCGCACGGCGCCAGCCTGCGCGACGTGGCGCGCCAGCAGTGCGGCTTGAACCAGGTCATCCACCAGGTGCCGCAAGGCTTCGGCGTGGCCAGCCTGGGCGCGCGCAACCATTTGATGGACAGCATGGATTATGCGGGCGCGGATGAACTGCGCCGCCTGGGCAAGACTTTCGAGGTGCTGGCGCGCCAGAGCGGCATCGTGCTGGTCGACGGCGTCGTGGCCGACGAGGGCGACTGCTTCCCCGTGCCGCTGATGGCTTCGTCGGATATCGTGGTGCAAGTGTCGACCAGCGCCACCTCGATCAAGGCGGCCTACTGCCTGATCAAGCGCCTGAGCCAGGAGCTGGGGCGCCGTCCGTTCGGCATTCTCGTCACCGGCGCTTCCGAATCCGAGGCAAAAGTGGTGTACGATAATATGGCGCAGGCGGCAAGCCGTTACCTGGCCGTGAAGCTGACCTCGATGGGGTCGGTGCCTGCCGATGAGTATCTGCACCGCGCGGCGCGTCTGGGCCGCAGCGTGGTCGATGCGTTTCCGCTGGCGGGCGCCTCGGTGGCGTTTCGCGGTCTGGCCGAGCGGCTGGCCCGTTCGGCGGCGCCGGTGCTCGGCGGTACCTTGTACCAGACGGGGAGCCCGCACCAGTTCAGCGCCTGATTCCATCATCCGCACACGATAGCAGTTAAAACAATAAGCAGCCTATGTACACGGTCAAAGGGAAATCGAACAAGGACTATTTGCTGACGGAGCATATTCCGCTGGTGAAGCGTCTGGCGCACCATATGAAGGCGAAATTGCCGCCTTCGGTCGAGGTCGATGACCTGATCCAGGCCGGCATGATCGGCCTGCTCGATGCCATTACCCGCTATGAAGAGACGCATGGCGCGCAGTTCGAGACGTATGCCGTGCTGCGCATCCGCGGCGCCATGCTCGACGAATTGCGCACCAGCGACTGGCTGCCGCGCAGCATGCGCCAGAACATGCGCAAGATCGAAGAGGCGATGAGCATCCTGCAGCAGCGCCTGGGCCACCCGCCGACGGAGTCGGAAGTGGCGAAACTGCTGAAAATGTCGCTGGCCGACTACCAGGAAATGCTGGGCGACGGCGGCGGCCACCAGCTGGTGTACTACGAAGACTTTCATGATCCGGACGGCAATGACAGCTTCCTCGACCGCCACTGCGTGGACGAGGGCAGCGACCCCTTGCGTTCCCTGCTCGACACCGATTTCCGGCAATCCGTGATCGATGCCATCGACGCGCTGCCGCCACGCGAGAAAATACTCATGGGCCTGTATTACGAAGAAGAGCTGAACCTGAAGGAGATCGGCGCGGTGATGGGCGTATCGGAATCGCGCGTCTCGCAGCTGCATACCCAGGCCGTCGCGCGCCTGCGCGCAACCTTGAGGGAGCTGGCGTGGACTGGTCCAGCGTAATCGGGCTGGCGCTGGCGCTGGCGGGCCTGCTGGTCGGCCAGGCACTGGAAGGCGGCAAGATGGCCTCCCTGCTGCAGCCGGCCGCCTTCGCCATCGTCATCGTCGGCACCTTCGGCGCCGTGCTGCTGCAGACGCGCCTGCGCACCTTCGTGCGCGGCCTGGAAATGCTGCGCTGGGTGTTCTTGCCGCCGTCCGACACCCGGGCCGCGCTGGCGCGCGACATCGGCCAATGGAGCCTGACGGCGCGCCGCGACGGCCCGCTGGCGCTCGAACGGCTGATGGAAAACACGGCCGACCGTTTCAATGCCAAGGGCTTGCGCATGATCGTCGACGGCATCGCGCCCGACAAGCTGCGCCAGCTGCTCGACGTGGAAATCTCCGCCTATGAAATGGCCGAGCGCCAGGCCGTCAAGGTGTGGGAATCGGCGGCCGGCTATTCACCCACCATCGGCATCCTGGGCGCCGTGCTGGGCTTGATCCACGTCATGGAAAACCTCACCGACCCGAGCAAGCTGGGCAGCGGCATCGCCGTGGCCTTCGTCTCGACGATTTATGGCGTGGGCCTGGCCAACCTGCTGTTCCTGCCGGTGGCCAATAAACTCAAGGCCATCGTCTCGCGCCGCGTGCTGCAGTATGAAATCACGGCCGCCGTGCTGTACGACATCGCCACGGGCGACCATACGCGCATCATCGAAGAGCGCGTCGCCAGCCTGCTTCACGAGCACTGAGCGAGCACTGACCATGATGCGGCGCGCGCGCAGGAAGTATGACGAGGAACCGGACAACCAGGACCGCTGGCTGATCTCGTACGCCGACTTCATCACCCTGCTGTTCGCCTTTTTCGTCGTCATGTATGCGATTTCGCAAGTCAACGAAGGCAAATACCGCGTCTTCCAGAACGCCATCGGCCAGGCCTTCAGCCTGGAAAAGGGCGCGCCGCCCATCATCATGGAAGCGCCGCAGGCGATTCCGCTGCCGAACCCCGCCCTGAAACGCCGCACGGAAGCCATCCGCCGCGAGCGCGAACACATGACGCGCCTGGCGCAGGACCTCACATCTACCCTGGCGCCGCTGGTGAAGGAAGGCAAGGTGCGCGTGACGCAGACGAGCCGCGGCGTGAGCGTGGAAATCAACGCCAGCGTGCTGTTCGACCCGGGCGCGGCGGGCTTGACGGCGGAGTCGGACCAGGCCTTGCGCGCCGTCGCCGTGCTGCTCAAGGATGACACGCACGACGTGCAGGTGGAAGGGCATACGGACGTCCAGCCGATCAGCAATTCGACCTTTGCCTCGAACTGGGAACTGTCGGCCGCGCGCGCCAGCGCCGTCGTGCGTTTGTTCATCGCCAGCGGCGTCAAGGCCACGCGCCTGACGGCCGTCGGCCACGCGGACAACATCCCCGTGGCGCCCAACGAAACCCCGGAAGGGCGTGCGCGCAACCGCCGAGTGGCCGTGACGATCTTGTCGGGCATCCCCGAGACGGTGACGGAAGTGCCGACGCCGCCCATAGCACCTGCTCCGGCTCCCGCCAACTGACCCCCGGCGCTTGGTACAATCGCGGCCTTCTCCCTTTTTATCTCTTCATCATGAAAAGCAGTTCCCTGGGCGGTCTCGTGTATTCCACTGAAACGGGCCGCATGTGCCCCGCCTGCCGCCAGCCGCTGGCGCAATGCGCGTGCAAGGCGCAAGCGAAGGCGGCACCAATCGGCGACGGCGTGGTGCGCGTGTCGCGCCAGACCAAGGGCCGCGGCGGCAAAAGCGTCACCGTGGTGAAAGGCTTGCCGCTGGACGCCATCGCGCTGGCCCTGCTGGGCAAGCAGCTGCGCACGCAGTGCGGCTCGGGCGGCACGGTCAAGGATGGCGTGATCGAAGTGCAGGGCGACCACGTCGAGACGGTGATGGCCGCGCTGGCCAAGCTGGGCCACCAGCCGAAAAAGGCCGGCGGCTGAGCTTGCGCAGGCGTGCGGCCCGCTGCCGCAGGCCTGTGGTAACGTGCGCTTCCGTCCACGCGCATCCTCACCATGAACGTCAAATTCACCAGTATCGCCATCGCCGCTGCCATCGCGGCAGTGCTGGCGCTCGTGTACTGGCCCGCACCCGGCGGCGGGGCGCCGGAATCTTCCACCGCTGCCGCCAGCGCACCGGCGGGACGCAGCCTGGAATCGTATTTGACTATCGATGCCGCCGTCCCTGCGGCTGAAGCGCCCGTTGTCGTTTCCTTGGAGCAACGGCTCGAACGCCTGGCTGCCAGCGGCAGGGCGCAAGACGCGTATGCGGCCTTCAACCTGATCGACGACTGCATCGTCTTCCAGCGCGAAAACCGCTTGCCGGGGCTGGAATTCGAGCTGGGACGCGAGATGACGGCGGAAGAAAAAGCAGCCCAGCAGCAGCTGTGCGGGGGGCTGACGCAGCGCCAGCGCGACGATCGCCTGGCTTACCTGGCCAGCGCCGCGCAAGGCGGCGTGCCCGGTGCGGCCACCCTGTTCCTGTCGGAAGGGCCGTTCGGCGACCGCAGCGCCCTGCGCAACCGTCCCGACGATCCGCTGGTGCAGGCGTGGAAGCGGCAAGCCATCGCCCAGCTGACGGCGCAGGCGGACGAGGCTGAACTCTCCAGCGTGGCTACCCTGATGATGGCGTATCTGCGCGACGGCGAGGTGGTGCAGAAGGATGCGCCGCAAGCATACGGCTATCTGCTGGCCCTGCGCCTCGTGTATGACGATATCCTGGCGCCCGGCGTCACCAATCCGTATCAGGATGAATACTGGCACTGGCTGCAGGCGGAACTGACGCCGGAGCAGCAAGCCGCCGCCGCGGCGAAGGGGCAGGCCATCGCGGCAAAATTCCGCCAGCACACGGGGCATCCCGCGCACGGCTGAACGGGCAAAGAAGGGGGGACTAGCCGATGACGACGCGGCGGCTGGCCGTGTTTGTCGTCGCCTGGCCGCTGGGGCCGTAGAAATTGCCGCTCTGGGCCGGGGGGCGCATGGCGTTCAGGGCGCCTTGCGTATGAACCATGTGCTTGTTGACGAGCAGGCTGTTCAGGCGGTTTTGTTCCTTGGCTTCGCGCGTGGTCTCGAGCAGGGCTTTCCACAGGGGCGCCGCTTCGGCTTCATTGGCGCCGGGCAGCCAGTCTTCCATGCCCGCTTCGGCGGCCGTGAAGCCGGCTGCCGCCAGCGCCTGGTGGCGTTGCGCCGCCAGCTGGCTCAGTTGTCCGACGAGTGCCGTCTTGCGTACGGTGAGCTCCGTGATTGCATCGATGTCAGCCGCAACCAGATGCCGCTGTTCTTCTTTCATCAATGCCAGCAATGTGGTCATGAGCTGTTGCTCGTCGCGCAGGCTGGAAAACGGAGTCACTGATTGCATGAGGGAACCTATCTATTTCGTGAGTGCAGCAAGTCCTTGACTGTGTCGAGGAGCCCGTCCGCCACTTTTTCAGAGTTGACCTGGAACTGGCCGTCGGCGATCGCCAGCTTGATGCGTTCGACTTTTTTCGTGTCGAACACGGCGCCGCTGCCGGCAGTTGCACTGGCCGCTAATGCCTGTCCTTGCGGCGACAGGCGTACATTGTCCGACGTCGTCGGTGTTGCCTGGGCTTTCTCGGCATTCCGGGCGCCGGAGGTGCTCGCGGGCGCCACCGGCAGGCCGGGATTGCTTTTAATGGTGTTGTCGGTAATTTTCACAGCGTGATCCTCGTCTGGTCGAAGTCAAAAAACTCCGGGATATGACTTCTTATCGGCATCTTATCCAGGAACTTTAGTGCGCCAGACTACAATATCGCTATCCATCCGTGTTTAGAACGCCACCTCCACCAGCCCGCCAGCCCGCGCCACGCCGCTGATCTGCTGGCCGCTCTGCGTGCGTACCTGCACCGTCTGGCCATCGCCGGCGCTGCCGATGGCGCGCCCTTCTGATGCCACTTGGAAACCGTTGCCACTGGAAACGACGCGTACCAGCTGGCCCTGCATCACCACCGGCTTGCGGCGCAGGGTATCGAGGCGCATCGGCGTGCCTGGCGGCAAGGAAATATTCGTGCTGGCGCCCACCACCTGGGCCATGTCGGTGGCGATGCCTGCCGGCAATGCGGCCAGGTCGCCCTGCATCGTCACCAGTTGTGTGGCGTCGATGGCTTGCCCTTGCGCCAGCGGCACGGCGCTGGCCACGTAGTCGCCTACGACGGCCACGTTCGCTTGCAGATAGATGGTCCAGCTGGACGGGGCCGTGCAGCGCACGCCCACGGTGGTCTTGCCCCAGGCGCGGGCGCCCGGTGCCATGAACGCTTGCGGCGCGGGGCAGGCGGCCAGGTTCAGGCGCGGATCGACGGCGCCGACGGTGATCGTCACCTTGCCCGGCAATCCATTGCTTTGCACTTGCAGGAATTGTTCCACGCTGTTGCGCAGCGCTTCCGGCGTTTGCCGGCCGGCGTTCTGCGCCTGCGCCAACGGCGTCAGGGCGGCAAGAGCGAAGAGGAAAGCGAGCGGTGTTTTCATGGTGATAGGCCTCTGGAATAGTGCCATGATAGTGCGCGCCGCCCCGTTCGAAGCGCCGATTAAGGGGTAAAAGTATGGTCTGATCCGGCGATGGCCTTGCGGGCGGGCGCCGTACTATGTTTCCTGTCATCACTATACCGCCATCCTTCCGCCATCTCGGGCGCCAGTGGCAGATCTTTCCGGAGCCTGACATGATAGGGAAACTCGACGATTACATGCGCTTCAACGAGACGGCGCTGAGCCTGCGCTCGACGCGCCAGGAATTGCTCGCCTCGAATATCGCCAATGCCGACACGCCCAACTACAAGGCGCGCGACGTCGATTTCGCCGCCGCCCTGAAGGGGGCGATGGCGCGCAAGGATGGCGTGCCGCCGGCCCTGAAGGGCACGGCGCCGCAGCATATGCCCGGCAAGGGCGTGGCCGCCGCCGTGGGCGGCAGCACGGGCGGCAAGGTCGAGACCCTGGCCGACGGCACGCCGCTGCTGTACCGCGCGCCGGCCCAGGGCGCCGTCGACGGCAATACGGTCGACATGGACCTGGAACGCAACGCCTTTGCCGACAATGCCATCCGCTACGAGGCGGCCGTCACGTTCCTCAATTCGCAGATCAAGGGCATGCTGACGGCCATCCAGGGAGGACAATAATCATGTCGCTATTTAATATCTTCAATGTTTCCGGTTCGGCCATGAGCGCCCAGGCGCAGCGCCTGAACACGGTGGCCAGCAACCTGGCCAATGCCGACAGCGCCACCAGCGCCACGGGCGAAGCCTACCGCGCCAAGCAGGTGGTGTTCGAAGCCGTGCCCATGGCCAACGGCGCCACGGCCGTCAAGGTGCAGAAGGTGATCGAGGACCCGTCGCCGATGAAGCTGGTGTACGACCCGAAGAACCCGCTGGCCGACGAGAAGGGCTACGTCACCATGCCCAACGTGAATACGGTCGACGAGATGGTCAACATGCTGTCCGCTTCGCGCTCGTACCAGACCAACGTGGAAACCATGAACGCGGCCAAGTCGCTGCTCCTGAAAACCCTTACCCTCGGCCAGTAAGGCTGACTGATCATTATGGCAACCATCGATACCACGACCTCCGTCACCACCGACCTGATGGCGACGATGAATCCGAAGAAGACGACGGCCGCGGCAGGCAGTGTCGAAGCGGAAACGAACAAATTCCTCACCCTGCTGGTCACCCAGCTGAAAAATCAGGATCCGATGAATCCGCTGGACAATGCGCAATTGACCAGCCAGCTGGCCCAGCTGTCCACGGTGACGGGCGTCAACAAGCTCAATACCACCGTGGAAAGCTTGAAAGCCAGCTACCAGCAAGCCGAATCCATGCAGGCGGCCAACATCATCGGCCACGGCGTGTTGACGGCAGGCAAGGATATCAACCTGAGCAAGAGCGCCGCGCTGCTGGGCGTGGACCTTGCCACGGCCGCCGACAAGGTCAAGGTCATCATCTACAAGGATGGCAAGGAAGTCCATTCCATCGACCTGGGCGCGCAGCCTGCCGGTACCTTGCCGCTGGGCTGGAACGGCTCCACCGCCGACCTCGACAAGGACGGCAAGCCGGTCGTGCTGGCCGACGGCGCGTATACCTTCGCGGTGGAGGCCACGCGCGGCGGCACCAAGCTCAAGGATGCAACGGCGCTGATGTTCGGTTCGGTCGCCAGCGTGTCGACGGGCGCGAAGGGCGTGAAATTGAATGTCCCGGGCGTGGGCAGCATCACCATGGCCGACGTGAAACAGATTCTGTAAGCCGCTTCCCCTTAGCGTGACCCTCACCCCCTAATTTCTACCAGGAGAACACAATGTCTTTCCAACAAGGCCTGAGCGGCTTGAATGGCGCCGCCAAATCGCTGGACGTCATCGGTAACAACATCGCCAACTCGTCCACCGTCGGTTTCAAGCAGTCGCAGGCCCAGTTCGCTGACATTTATGCCAATTCGCTGTATGGCGTGGGCGGCAACCAGGCGGGGATCGGCGTGTCGGTCTCGCAAATCGCCCAGCAATTTAACCAGGGCAACCTGGAATCGTCGTCGAATCCCCTCGACATCGCCATCAATGGCGGCGGCTTCTTCCGTACCAGCGTCAACGGCGCCGTCCAGTACTCGCGCAATGGCCAGTTCCAGGTCGACAAGAGCGGTTTCATCGTCAACGCCCAGCTGGCGCAGCTGACCGGCTATGCGGCCGACGCCAACGGCAAGATCGTCGCCGGCGCCGTCGTGCCCCTGCAGATCGACCAGTCGGACATGAAACCCCAGGCAACGACCAAGGTCGACACGCAAGTCAACCTCAATTCGAATACGGCCATGCCGACCACGGTGCCGTTCAAGCTCACGGATGACACCACGTACAGCAAGCAATTCCCCGTCGAAGTCTTCGATTCGCTGGGCAATTCCCACATCATGTCGAATTTCTACGTCAAGACGGGCACCAACACCTGGGACGTCTACTCGGCCGTTGACGGCACGGAAGTGACCAGCATGAAGGTCGCGGCCGCCCTGCAGACGGACCCTGCCTCGCTGGCCGCGCGCGCCGCCTACCAGGCCGCCGCCACGGCCGTGCCGCTGGTGCCGGCCAATGTGACGACGGCCGCCGTCGCCTATGGCAATGCGGTCGGCGCCGCCGTGTCGGCCGCCGCCGCCGCCGCGGGCGCCACGCCGGCGCAACTGGCCGCCATCGCCGCCACCTACGGCAGTGCCGTGCCGAATGGCATCAACTCGAGCCGCACGCCCGACCAGATCGACGCCGCCATCCGCGCCGTGACCACGGTGCCCGCCGTCAAGACCGGTTCGCTGGTCTTCAATACGGTTGGCAGCCTGGACCGGGCCGCCATGCTGGCCCTGACGCCGCCGCAAACCTTGCCCGTCACTGTCAACCTGCCGATCTTCCCGGCCACGGGTGCCAATCCGACCCTGTCGGTCCAGGTCGATTTCAGCAAATCGACCCAGCTGGGCACCGCCACGGCGGAAAAGAAAACGGAAGCGGACGGCTACAAGGCGGGCCAGCTGAGCCAGTTCATCGTGGGCGACGACGGCGTCATCCAGGGCCAGTACAACAATGGCAAAACGCGCGCCCTGGGGCAGGTGGTGTTGAGCAACTTTACCAACCCGAATGGCCTGGAGCCGCTGGGTAACAACGCCTGGGTGGAAAGCTCGGCCTCGGGCAAGCCCATCACGGGCGAACCGAAGACGGGTACCTTGGGCAACTTGCGCGCCTCGGCCGTGGAAGTGTCGAACGTCGACCTGACGGCGGAACTGGTCAACATGATCACGGCCCAGCGCGCCTACCAGGCGAATGCGCAGACCATCAAGACGCAGGATTCTGTTTTACAGACTCTGGTGAACTTGCGTTAACGGATTGAACCCCTAACGGCGAAAGGCTGGGGTGGGACCCTCAGGGTCCGACCCCGGTTTCTATCTTGGGTTTCAGGCAACAGGAGAAATAAAACATGGACCGTCTCATCTACACCGCCGGCTCGGGCGCCAAGCATATCCTGGACAAGCAGGCGACCACGGCGAACAACCTGGCGAACGCCACCAGCACGGGTTTCCGTGCCCAGCTCGACTCGTTCCGCGCCGTGCCCGTGGTGGCCGATGGCATGATGCCGACGCGCACCTTCGTCGTCGATTCGACGGTCGGTTCCGATTTCACGCAAGGCCCGATGCAGCACACGGGCCGCGCGCTCGACGTGGCCGTGGAAAACGCGGGCTGGATCGCGGTGCAGTCGGCCGATGGTTCCGAAGCCTACACGCGCAACGGCGCCCTGAAGCTCAATGAAAACGGCATGCTGCAGACGCAGTCGGGCCTGATGGTGCAGGGCGATACGGGTCCCATGGCGATTCCGCCCGGCGTGACGGTGGCCATCGCCAGCGACGGTACGGTGGGCACGATTTCCACCGACGTGCCGCCGGGCCCGTCGACAGTGCTGGGACGCATCAAGCTGGTCAACCCGCCCGAGCAGCAACTGGTGCGCGGTGACGACGGCCTGTTCCGCCTGAAGGATGGCACGGTGGCGCAGGCCGACCAGGCCGTCAAGCTGACCACCGGTGCGCTGGAAGGCAGCAATGTCAGCCCCGTCGACTCCATGGTCAGCATGATCGCCCTGGCGCGCCAGTTCGAAACGCAAATGAGCCTGTTGAAGAATGCCGAGAATAACGCGGCGAAAGCCACCCAGATCCTCGCTTTGAATTGATAGGGGTCAACGCATAATGGTCACATAGAAATAGTCTACAGGGCTGGTTAGCGCTGTTATTGGAGAAAAATCATGATTCGTTCACTTTGGATAGCCAAGACCGGCCTGGAAGCGCAGCAGACGCAGATGGACGTGATCGCCAATAACCTGGCCAACGTCAGCACCACGGGCTTCAAGAAGTCGCGCGCCGTGTTTGAAGACTTGCTGTATCAAAATGTGCGCCAGCCGGGCGCGCAATCGTCGCAGCAAACCCAGCTGCCATCGGGCTTGCAGATCGGCACGGGCGTGCGCACCGTGGCTACCGAACGCATCCATACCCAGGGCAATCCCCAGGCATCGGGCAATTCGCGCGACGTGATGGTCAACGGCACGGGCTTTTTCCAGGTGCTGATGCCGGACGGCGCCACCGCCTATACGCGCGACGGCTCGTTCCAGACGGATGCCAACGGCCAGCTCGTCACCTCGGAAGGCTTCGTCATCCAGCCTGCCATCACCGTGCCGACGAATGCGCTGAGCCTGACCGTGGCGCGCGACGGCACCGTCTCCGTCACCTTGCCCGATACCGTTGCGCCATCGCAAATCGGCTCGCTGCAGCTGACCACTTTCGTCAACCCGGCCGGCCTGGAATCGAAGGGCGAAAACCTGTACATGGAAACGGGCGCCTCCGGCGTGGCGCAGACCAACACCCCGGGCACCAACGGCGCCGGCGTGCTGATGCAGGGTTATATCGAGACCTCGAACGTCAACGTGGCCGAGGAAATGGTCAACATGATCCAGACGCAGCGCGCCTACGAGATCAACAGCAAGGCCATCACCACATCCGATCAAATGCTGCAGAAATTGTCGCAACTTTAATTTTTATAGTCGTCATGCCATCCGCCGCCGGATGGCAGCGGAGGTTCGCCATGCAATACCCCATCATCGCCCTGTTGTCCGCAGTCCTGCTGTCCGGCTGTGCCATCACGCCCACGTCCATCGTGCAATACCCGACCTCCACGCGCGCGCCGATGCCCGAACCGGTGGTCGTCAACAACGGTTCCATCTACCAGCCGTCGACCTACCGGCCCGCCTTCGAAGACCGCCGCGCGCGCCACGTGGGCGACACCATGACGATCGCCATCACCGAGCGCACGAATGCCGTCAAGGCGGGCGCCAGTTCCGGCAATAAGTCGGGCAGCGTGGGCTTCAGCACGCCGGGCATGCTGCAGGGCCGCCTGGGCGGCACCGTGGCGGCAAATGGCGCGACGAAATTTGCCGATGGCGACAACCAGTCCGCCAGCAACACGTTTAGCGGCACGATCGGCGTGACGGTGATCGAGGTATTGCCAAACGGAAATCTCATCGTCGCCGGAGAGAAACAGATCGCCATGAACAAGGGCACGGAATTCATCCGCTTCTCGGGCATGGTCAATCCGGACACCATCGGCGCCGGCAACGTCGTGCCATCGACCCAGGTGGCCGAAGCGCGCGTCGAATACCGCACCAACAGCCAGATCGACCGCGCCGAAATGGCCTCGATGGCCTCGCGCTTCTTCCTCAGCCTGCTGCCATTCTGATCATGGCCACCTTGACTTTCCCCCGCATTGCCGCCATCTGCGGCCTGGCCATTTCCCTGCTGGCGCCCGTGGCGCAGGCCGAACGCATCAAGGACCTGGCCAGCATCGCCGGCGTGCGCCAGAATCAGCTGATGGGCTATGGCCTCGTCGTCGGCCTCGACGGCAGCGGCGACCAGACCACGCAGACGCCGTTTACCATTCAGAGCGTGGCGGCGATGCTGCAGCAGCAGGGTATCAACTTGCCGCAAGGCACCAGTTTGCAGCTGAAAAACGTGGCCGCCGTGATGGTGACGACGGCCTTGCCCGCGTTTGCCCAGCCGGGCCAGTTGCTCGACGTGACCGTGTCGTCGATGGGCAATGCGAAAAGCTTGCGCGGCGGCACTTTATTAATGACGCCGCTGAAGGGCGCCGATGGCCAGGTGTATGGCATGGCGCAGGGCAACGTGCTGGTGGGCGGCGTGGGCGCGCAGGCGGCCGGCAGCTCCGTCGTCATCAATCACCTGAGCGTGGGCCGCATCTCGGGCGGCGCCACCGTCGAGCGCACCGTGCCTTCGGCGCTGGGCGCCAACAACACGATCCGCCTGGAATTGAACGCCACCGATTTCGCCACCGCCAGCCGCGTGGTCGACGCCATCAACAGCCGCTACGGCGCCGGCACGGCCGCCGCGCTGGACGGCCGCGTGATCCAGGTGCAGTCGCCGAGCGGCAGCGACCAGCGCGTGTCCTTCCTGGGCCAGCTGGAAAGCATCGAAGTCAATCCGGCCCGCCTGGCGGCCAAGGTCATCATGAATGCGCGCACCGGTTCCGTCGTCATGAACCAGTCCGTGACCCTGGAAACGTGCGCCATTTCGCACGGCAACCTGTCCGTCACCATCAATGTCGAGCCGCAGGTGAGCCAGCCGGCGCCGCTGTCGGGCGGACGCACGGTGGTCACGCAGACGGCGCAGATCGATATCAAGAAGGAACCGGGCAAGGTCATGCTGGTCAAGGGCGGCGCTTCGCTGTCCGACGTGGTCAAGGCCCTCAACGCCATCGGCGCCTCGCCGCAAGACTTGCTGGCCATCCTGCAGGCGATGAAGGCGGCCGGTTCGCTGCGCGCCGAACTCGAAATTATCTGATGGACACGCCATGATCAGCCAAACCGACCTCAGCAATACCGCCGCCTATGACGTCAAGGGCATGGATGGCTTGCGCCAGTCCGCCAAGGCGAAGGACCCCGCCGCCCTGAAAGAGGCGGCCACGCAATTCGAAGCCATGTTCATCAACATGATGATGAAAAGCATGCGCGAAGCCACGCCGCAGGACGGCATCATGGATAGCCAGCAAAGCAAGATGTACACCTCGATGCTGGACCAGCAGACGAGCCAGAACCTGGCCAAGCGGGGCACGGGCCTGGCGGACGTGCTGATCCGCCAGCTGTCGTCGTCGAGCCAGGCGCTGGCCGCCGACGGCGCCGAAGCGCCGTCGCCCCGCTCGTCGAGCATGGCGCAGGCGCTGGCCGCGTTCCGCCAGCAGCAGGGCGCCCTCACGGAAGGCGCGGGCAGCGCCGCCGGCGTCGGCAAGACCCTCAGCGACAAGGCCAACGCCACGCAGGCGCCGCACGTGCGCGCCTTCCAGGAAAAGCTGGGCGTGCATGCGGAAGAGGCCAGCCGCGCCACCGGCATCCCGGCCAAATTCATGCTGGGCCAGGCGGCGCTGGAAACGGGCTGGGGCAAGCGCGAAATCATCAGCCGCGACGGCAGCAGCAGCCACAACCTGTTCGGCATCAAGGCCAGCGCCGACTGGAAGGGCAAGGTCACGGAAGCCGTCACGACGGAATATGTGAATGGCAAGGCGCAGCGCAAGGTGGAGAAATTCCGCGCCTACGACAGCTACGCGGACAGCTTCAAGGATTATGCACAGTTGATTACCAACAACAAACGCTATGAAAAAGTGCTGGCCAGCGCGGGCGACGCCAGCACCTTTGCCCAGGGCTTGCAAAAGGCCGGCTATGCGACGGACCCGAATTACGCTGCCAAACTGACAAAAATCATCAAGCATTCGCTGGTCGGCTAATCCCCCGCCTGACCCTGAGGCAGCGCGGGCGCTTCAAGTTTTGTCCGCGGATGCCGTTAATACTCATGATAGTAACCAATAAGACACCATGACTTCGAATCTACTCAGCATCGGTAAGAGCGGTTTGCTTGCAGCGCAGGTGGGCCTGTCGACGACCGGGCATAACATCACCAATGCCAACGTGGACGGTTACAACCGCCAGGTGGTGCTGCAGCAGACGGCGCAGTTCAACAATGCCGGCTATGGCTTCGTTGGCAATGGTACTGAGGTATCGCAAGTCAAGCGCCAGTACGACGGTTTCATGGCGGCCCAGGTGAATGCCGCGCAGTCGGCCACCAGTTCGCTTGACGCGTATTACACGCAGATCACGCAGATCGACAATATGCTGGCCGATCCCACGGCCGGGCTGTCGCCGGCGATGGCCGATTTCTTCAAGGGCGTGCAGGATTTCAGCTCGAACCCCTCGTCCGTCTCGTCGCGCCAGGCATTGCTGTCGAGCGCCAATTCGCTGACGGCGCGCTTCCAGGGCCTCAGCGCGCGCCTGACGGAAATCGGCGAAGGCGTCAATTCGCAGATCACCTCGAACGTGAAGGTGATCAACTCCTACGCCAAGCAGATCGCGGACCTGAATACCTCGATTACCAACCTGACCGTGAATGAAAGCAATCAGCCCAACGATTTGCTGGACCAGCGCGACCAGCTGATCACGGAGCTGAACAAATACGTCAAGGCAACGGTTCAGCCTGGCGCAGGCAACTCGATTACCGTTTCGATCGGCTCGGGCCAGCCGCTGGTGGTGGGCGACAAGAACTTCGAGCTGGCCGTCACGCCGTCGCCGACGGACCCGCACCGCCTGGACGTGGGCTATGTGACGGGCACCAGCGTCACCAAGCTGTCGGAAAGTTCCTTGAGCGGCGGTGCGCTGGGCGGCTTGCTGGAATTCCGCAGCGGCAGCCTGGACCGCATCCAGAATTCGCTGGGCAAGGTGGCCATCGCGCTCGCGTCCAGCTTCAATGAACAGCACAAGCTGGGCCAGGACTTGAATGGCGACCTGGGGGGCGACTTCTTCAAGCTGCCCGATCCCGTCATTGGCGCCGACTACCGCAACAACGCGACCAGCACGACCGCGCTGTCGGCCAAGGTCAGCGATCCGACCAAGCTGACGGCCAGCGACTATGCCGTGAAGTACGACGGCACGAACTATGTGGTGACGCGCCAGAGCGACGGCGCGAAAACGACCATCAACCCGTATCCGCAAACGGTGCCGCAAACCATCGACGGCGTGGATTTCTCGATCTCGGGCACGGCTGCCGAAGGCGACAACTTCATGGTCAGGCCGACGGCCCACGGCGCTGCCGACCTGGCCGTGGCGATTACCGACCGCAACAAGCTGGCTGCCGGCGCGCCGATCACCACGGCCGCGCCCGTCAGCAACACGGGCAGCGGCAAGCTCGGTGCCGGTAGCGTGGACAAAGCCTATTTAACGCCGGGCAACGCCTTGACGGGGCCAGTCACCTTGACCTATGACAAGGCGACCACCTCGCTGACGGGCTTCCCCGCGGGCCAGGCCGTGACGGTGAAAGGCTTGAACGGCGCGACCACCACGTATCCGGCCGGCACGGCGAACATCCCCTACACGGAAGGCGACAGCTTCAGCTTTGGCGGCATCAACGTCAACATGACGGGTGTGCCGGCGCAGGGCGATAAATTCACCATCGCGCCGAACACGGGCGGCGTGGGCGACAACCGCAATGCTTCCTTGCTGGCGGGCTTGCAGACGAAAAACATTCTCGACGGCGGCAAGGCCACGTTCCAGGGGTCGTACGCGGAAACCGTCAGCTATGTCGGCAACAAGACGCGCGAAGTGCAGGTCAGCGGCCTGGCCAGTCTGGCCTTGCTGCAGCAGACCAGCACGCAGCAGCAGGCCGTTTCCGGCGTCAACCTCGATGAAGAGGCGGCCAACCTGCTGCGCTACCAGCAAGCCTACCAGGCTTGCGGCAAGGTCATGCAGATCGCCAGCACCCTGTTCGACGTGGTCATCGGCCTCGGACGTTAATAATTCAAGCGGCGGCGCCTGGCGTCCGCCGCCATCAGGAAGGGCAGCATCATGCGCATCAGTACCAAAATGATCTATGACGCGGGCAGCACGCAGCTGAACAATCTGCAGGGCGCGTTGAACCGTACCCAGATGCAACTGTCGGCGAATCGCCGCAACCTGACGCCGGCCGACGACCCGATCGCCTCGGCGCGCGCGCTAGAAGTGACGCAGTCGCAATCGATCAATACGCAATTCGTGACGAACCGCTCGAACGCCAAGAATTTCCTGTCGCAGGAAGAGCTGGCGCTGGCCAGCACCACCTCGCTGATCGCCGACGTGCAGGACCTGGTGCTGAAGGCGGGCAATCCGGCCTTGAAGGATATCGACCGCCAGAGCCTGGCGACGGAACTGAAGGGGCGTCTGACCGACCTGATGGGCATCGCCAACACGTCCGACAACGCGGGCGGCTATCTGTTCGGCGGTTACAAGTCGACGACGCAGCCGTTCAGCCAGACGCCGGGCGGCGCCACCTACGTGGGCGACCAGGGCCAGCGCGAGCTGCAAGTGGGTTCGGCCCGCTACCTGGCCACCAGCGACTCGGGCGCGACCGTGTTCGAGAACAATTTGACGGGCAACGGCAAGTTCACCACGGCCGCCGATCCGGGCAACTTCACGCGCGGCGGCGCCGGCATTATTTCCGGCGGCACCGTCACCGATCCCACCAAGTTGACGGGGCATAAGTACTCGATCGACTTCCAGGTGACGGGCACGGGCACGGATGCCAAGACGACCTATACCGTGACGGACGTGACCCTGGGCCAGACCATCCCGAATCCCGCCGTGCCGGTGGCCTATAAATCGGGCGATGCCATCAACTTTGACGGCCAGCAAGTCAATGTGGCGGGCAAGCCGGCCGACCTGGACAAGTTTACCCTGGAGCCTAGCGGCAAGGAATCGATCTTTACCACGATTACCAACCTGATCGGCGCGCTGGGCCAGCCGGCCTCGGGCGACGCAGGGCAGGCGCGCCTGACGGCCAGCCTGAACACGGCGCACGATATTCTCGACACGGCCTACGACAATGTGCTGTCCGTGCGCGCGGAAGTCGGTTCGCGCCTGAAGGAACTCGACACGCTCGACAGCGCCGGCGACGACCTCGACCTGCAATATGCGAGCACCCTGTCGGGCTTGCAGGACCTGGACATGGTGAAGGCGATTTCCCAGTTCAGCCAGCAGCAGATCACCCTGCAGGCGGCGCAGAAATCCTTTACCTCGATCTCGGGCCTGTCGCTGTTCAATTACATCAGCTAGGAGGTTCGCATCGCGGGCTGACCGGCAAGCCGGGGCAGGGAGGATATCTCCCGCCCCGGCTTTTTTGCGTCCGCAAGATGGCCATCTTGACAAGATGTGCAGGCAAACTGTGCAGTCTACCTGCATATCTGTTATATTAGGGGCCGTTGATCCACCACACGGCTACCATGACCACCCCGCAAGAAGACCACGAACAAGTTCTGCAACTGGCCGGTGAATTGCGCATCCTGGTCGGCAAACTGCGCCGCCGCCTGCGCGAGGAAGCGCACCTGGGCGACGTCAGCATGTCGCAGGCATCCGTACTCAGCCGTCTTGAGCGCGACGGCCCGGCCACGGCCAGCAGCCTGGCGCGCGCCGAAGGCATGCGGCCCCAGTCGATGGCCGCCACCGTGCAAGCCTTGACGGCAGCGCGGATGGTGACGGGTTCGCCCGATCCGCTCGATGGCCGGCAAACGCTATTGACCCTGACGGACAGCTGCCGCGCCTGGATCGCGGCCAGCCGCGCCGCGCGCGAAGACTGGCTGGCGCGCACCATCGAAACCCGGCTCACGCCGGCCGAAGTCACCGAGCTGGACAGAGCGGTGGCCTTACTCAAACGCTTGGCGGAGTGATCCGCTGAATTTTCCACCACGACCCCGGCAAGGAGCCCGCACGCCCAGATGAACAACACATTCCGTTCGTTACGCAATCCCAATTACCGTATCTGGGCCGGCGGCGCCCTCGTGTCGAATATCGGCACGTGGATGCAGCGCACGGCGCAGGATTGGCTGGTGCTGAGCGAATTGACGCAGCACAATGCCAGCGCCGTCGGCATCGTCATGGCCTTGCAATTCGGCCCGCAACTGCTGTTGCTGCCCCTGACGGGCATGGCGGCCGACTTGCTCGATCGCAGGAAATTGTTGTTGTGCACGCAGGCGGCCATGGGCTTGCTGGCGCTGGGACTCGGGATCTTGTGCATCAGCGGGCTAGTGCAACTGTGGCATGTGTATGTGTTTGCTTTCCTGCTGGGCTGCGTGACGGCCTTCGATGCGCCCGTGCGCCAGACTTTCGTGGCCGACATCGTCGGCGAGGAAGATTTGACCAACGCCGTGGCCCTCAATTCCACCTCGTTCAATGCGGCGCGCATGCTGGGCCCGGCTGTGGCCGGCTTACTCATCAGCAGCGTCGGCAGCGGCTGGGTCTTCATCATCAACGCCGTCAGTTTTGCCGCCGTGATCGGTTCGCTGTTGCTGCTGCGCGTGGAATTGCTGCGCCGCGCGCCGCGCGTCAAGGCCAGCCGGGCCAGCCTGGGCGAGGGTTTCCGCTATGTGCGCCAGCGGCCCGACCTGATGGCTATTTTGCTGATGCTGTTCCTGATCGGCACTTTCGGCCTGAACTTCCCGATTTTCCTCTCGACCATGTCGGTGACGGCCTTCCATGCGGGCGCCAGCCAGTATGGCGTGCTCAGCTCCATCATGGCGTGCGGCTCCGTGGCCGGTGCCCTGCTGGCGGCGGGGCGGGGCCAGCCGACGCTGGCCTTGCTGCTGGGAGCGGCGGCGCTGTTCGGCCTGGCGTGCGCGCTGGCCGCCGTGATGCCCAATTACTGGCTGTTCGGCATGATGCTGGTGGTCATCGGCATCGCTGCGCAAACCTTTACCACCAGCGTCAACAGCAGCGTGCAACTGTCGACGGCGCCCGCCATGCGGGGCCGGGTCATGGCCATCGTGCTGGCGATCTCGGCCGGCGGCACGCCGCTGGGGGCGCCCGTCGTGGGCTGGGTGGCCGACACCTTCGGCCCGCGCTGGGCGCTGGGCATCGCCGCGCTGTCGGGCCTGGCGGCGGCGCTGGTCGGCGTGCGCTACCTGGTCAAGCATCAGCAGCTGCGTTTGAATGCCGACCTGCGGCGCTGGCGCGTGGCGCCCGGCAGCGACCAGTCCTGACGCTGGCCCTCAGGGCGGCAGCAGGGCCGTGCGGGCGGCGGCCAGGATGGCCGTGCTCAAGCCGTCGAGCAGGCTGGAGGCGGCGCGTGCCGTGTGCCAGTGCAGCGGCACATCGAGGGGCGTATCCGGCAGCAGCTCGAGCAGCGCGCCCGTATCAAGATGGGGCTGGATCAGCGCCTGCGGATGCAAGCCCCAGCCCATGCCGGCCAGGGCGGCCGTGACGAAGGCATGCGAAGAAGGCAGGGCATGGCGCGGCAGCTCCACGTGCCGGTGGCACAGGCGCCGCACCCAGCGCGATTGCAGCTCGTCCTTGGCATTGAAGACGAGGCTGGGCGCCAAGGCCAGGCTGGCGGCACCGACGCCCTGGGCAAAATACCGCTGCAGGAAGGCGGGACTGGCGGCCGCCAGGTAGCGCATGGCGCCCAGCGGGCGGCTGTTGCAGCCCGATGCGGGCCGGGCCGTGGCGCTGACGGCGGCCAGCACGGCGCCGCTGCGCAGCCATTCGGCCGTGTGGTCCTGGTCGTCCACGGCCACTTGCAGCAGCACCGGGTGGGCGGCCGCAAAGGCGGCGATGGCGGGCGCCAGCCAGGTGGCCAGGCTGTCCGCATTCACGGCGACGGGCACGCTGGCGCGCGACACGCCCAGTGCTGTCTGCGCCAGCGCCGGCAAGGCGCCCTGCAAATCCTGTTCCAGCAGCTGCACCTGATCCACGTGCTGGCACAGGCGCCGGCCCGTGTCCGTGGCGCGGCAGGGCTGGTCGCGTATCACCAGCGCGCAGCCGACGCGCTCTTCCAGCAGGCGGATGCGCTGCGAAATGGCCGATGGCGTCACGTGCAAGGCGCGCGCCGCGCGCTCGAAACTGCCTTCGCGGATCACGGCAGCCAGGGCGCTGAGCGATGCATAGTCGAGCATGGATGAAGTTTTCCTTAACTGGCAACAGAAAAGGTAGTTTGCCTTCATTTTATCGGGCAGGCAAGATGCGTGCATGACACTCTCGATCGCCGCCACCCCACCCACCTTTTCCATCTTTCTCCAGGGCTTGACCCTGGGCCTGGGACTCATCGTTGCCATCGGCTCGCAAAATGCCTTTGTCTTGCGGCAAGGCTTGCGCCGCGAACATGTGGGCGCCATCGTGCTGTTTTGCGCCCTGGCCGATGCGGCGCTGATCGGCGCCGGGGTGCTGGGAATGGCCCATGCGCTGGGGCAGCGCCCCTTGCTGGCCAGCGCGCTGGCGCTGGGCGGTGCCGTGTTCCTGGCCGTCTACGGTTGGCAAGCCCTGCGGCGCGCCCGCCGGCCGCAGCAGTTGCGCGCCGCCGAGGGCGGGGGCGGACTGGGACTGGTTGCCGTGCTGGCCCAGGCGGCCGCGTTTACCTTGCTCAATCCGCATGTGTATCTGGATACGGTATTGCTGGTGGGAAGTATTGGCGCGCAGCAACCGGGCGCGTTGCGCGGCTGGTTTATTGCTGGCGCCAGCGCGGCCAGTCTGCTGTGGTTTGCTTGTCTGGGCTATGGCGCGCGCTGGCTGGCGCCATGGTTTGCGCGGCCCCGCGCCTGGCAAGTGCTCGATGGCTTGATCGGCGTCACCATGTTCGTGCTGTCCGCCTTGCTGCTGCGCCACGCGCTGGGCTGGCAGCCCTGATCAGGGCGCGGGCGGCAGCGGTTTGGCCGGTGTCGCAGGGCGCAGGGGATTCGGCGGCGCGGGCGGCGGCGGCCGGTCGCGCGTGGCAAAGCCGCGCGGCAGCAGCCGCGCCGTTTCTATGCCGCGCAGGAACATGTTCTGGAACGGCGTGGCCAGGTAGGGCAAGACCATGCTGATCACCAGCAAGCCCACGCCCAGGGTGACGGGAAAGCCGATCCCGAAAATGTTCAGCTGCGGCGCGGCGCGCGTCAAGATGCCCAGCGCCACGTTGGTCAGCAGCAAGGCGGCGATGATGGGCAGCGAAATCTGCAGGCCGGAACGGAAGATTTCCCCGCCCCAGGCGGCCAGTTGCTGGAAACCGCCGCCGCTGATGGGACTCGATGAAATCGGCAGGCTGATGAAGCTTTCCGCCATCGCCGCCAGCAAGACCAGATGGCCATTGACTGTGAGAAACATCAACGTGGCCAGCATGACGAGGAACTGGCTGATGGCGGACGACCTGCCCTTGGTTTGCGGGTCGAAGAACGAGGCGAAGCCCAGGCCCATGGTCAGGCTGCTGATCTCGCCGGCCATTTCGATGGCGGAAAACACGATGCGGATGGAAAAGCCCATGGCCAGGCCCACCAGCATCTCTTGCGTGAGGATCAGCAAGCCGGGCAAGGACATCGGGTTGACGGCAGGCAAGGCCGGCACGGTGGGGGCGATGATCATGGCCAGCAGGGCGCCCAGGGTCACCTTGACGGTGGCCGGCACGGACGCGTTGCCGAACAGGGGGGCGGCCGCGATCAGGCCGAGGATGCGGCTAAGCGGCCACAGCAGTGCTGCGATCCACGTGTTCAGTTCGATGCTCGACAGGGTCAGCATGGCGTATGCCGCGGCCCCATGCCTAGCCGACCAGGTTCGGAATGCCGGTAAATACCTGGCGCATATAGTCGAGCATGACGGACAGCATCCACGGGCCGGCCACGACGAGGGCGACGAAAATGCCGACCAGCTTGGGGATGAAGGACAGGGTCGCCTCGTTGATCTGCGTGGCCGCCTGGAAAATACTCACGATCAAGCCGATGATGAGGGCGACCAGCAGCATGGGCGCGGCCACCATCAGGGTGATTTCCATCGCATGGCGGCCCAGGGTCATGACGCTTTCGGGTGTCATTTATTTCCCCTAGTAAAAACTCTGTGACAGCGAGCCCAGCAGCAGCTGCCAGCCATCGACGAGCACGAACAGCATCAGCTTGAACGGCAGCGAGATGGTCGCCGGCGACATCATCATCATACCCATCGACATCAGCACGCTGGCGACCACCATGTCGATGATCAGGAACGGGATGAAGATGGCAAAGCCGATCTGGAACGCCGTTTTCAGCTCGCTGGTGACGAAGGCGGGCACGAGGATGCGCAGCGGCACGTCTTCCGGGCCTTGCAGGGCTGGCGAGCGCGACATCTTGGCGAACAGGGCCAGGTCGGCCTGGCGCGTCTGCTTGAGCATGAAGGTTTTCAGCGGATCGACGCCCTTGTCCATCGCCTGCTGCATGGTGATCTTGTTTTCCTGATACGGTTGATACGCATCCGTATAGATCTTGTCGAACACGGGGCCCATGACGAACAGGGTCAAAAACAGGGCCAGGCCCACCAGCACCTGGTTCGGCGGCGCCGATTGCGTGCCGATGGCCTGGCGCAGCAGCGACAGCACGATGATGATGCGCGTAAAGCAGGTCATCATCAGCAAGGCCGCCGGCAGGAAGGTGAGCGACGTCATCAGGATGAGCGTCTGCACCGGCAACGAGTAATTCTGGCCGCCGCCCGGCGCCGGCGTGCTGCTGAAGGCGGGGATGCCCGGCTGGGCCAGTGCCCACAGCGGCAAGGCCAGGGCGGCTGCCGCCAGCAGCCAGGTCAGGGGAGTCTTGATATTGCTCAATACCTGCGCTTGCGTCCGCGTCACGTGCTTCATTGCCTGCTTATTTCCCATTGCGTTTTTCGATGGTCTGTTTCAGCCATTCGGAAAAATTGGCGGCCGCGGGGCCGTTTTGCGCCGTGGCCAGTTGCGGCAACTCGCCTTCCTGGCGCGGCATGGTGGCCAGCGCATTGATCCTGCCGGGCGAGGCGCCGACGACGATCCACTGGTCGGCCACTTCGACGAGGACGATGCGTTCGCGTCCGCCCAGGTTGAGCGAGCTGACGACGCGCATCTTGCTGTTGCCACCCATCACTTTCGGGCCATAGCGCTTCATGAACCAGGCCAGGCCGATCAAGAGGGCCAGCACGAATACGAGCGCCAGGATGGTTTGCAGCAGGCTGCCGGCCGAGCTTGTCGGCGCCATCGTCATCGGGGCGCCGGGCGGCATGGCGGGCAGGGCGGCGGCAGGCGCGGGGGCCGTCTCGGCAGCGGCGGGCACAGCCGCAGCTTTCTCAACAGCAACCTCGGCCGGCGCGCTGGCGCTGGCGGCGCTGGCCGCCGGCGCCGACGCGGCTGCCGGTTCCGCGTGGGCAATGCTGCATGCCGCCAGGAGCGGCAGCACGGTGGAAATCAACAGGCCAGGCTTCATTTATTGAGTTTTCGGATGCGTTCGGAAGGCGTGATGATGTCGGTCAGGCGGATGCCGAACTTGTCATTCACCACCACCACTTCGCCCTGGGCGATCAGGCAGCCGTTGACCAGCACGTCCATCGGTTCGCCGGCCAGGCCGTCGAGCTCGACCACGGAACCCTGTGCCAGCTGCAGCAGGTTCTTGATGGCGATCTTGGTGCGGCCCAGTTCGACCGTCAGCTGCACGGGGATATCGAGGATGAAATCGATATCGTTGTGCGTTTCCGACTTCGAAGCCTGCTTGGAAAAGTCCTTGAACACGGCGGCGCTGGCCGCGCTGGCCGTATTGGCGGCCTGGTTCTGCAGCGCTTCCGCTTCCGCCTTGGCCTGCTCGGCAATGGCCGCGCCCCAATCGTCTTCCGCGCTTTGGTCGTCTTGGTTGTCAGACATGTGTTTCTCCTGTTGTACAGATGCGGGCCGCAGCGCGACCCGGATATTTATTTAGTGATTACTCATGTTATCGGAATTGGCCAATAACTTTTCAACCTTCAGCGCATATTGTCCGTTCAACACGCCATACGTGCAATCCATCACGGGCACGCCGTCGACGGTGGCGGCGATCAGTTCGGGAATATTCAGCGGGATGATGTCGCCCACCTTCATGTTCAGAATCTCGTCGAACGACACGCGCGCCGTGCCCAGCGACGCCACCAGCTCGACTTCGGCGATCTGGATCTGCTGCGTCATCAGGCGGATCCAGCGCTTGTCCACTTCCAGCGCTTCGCCCTGCAGGCTCGAGGTCAGCGAGTCGCGGATCGGCTCGATCATCGAATACGGCATGCAGAAGTGGATTTGCCCGGAAACGGAGCCCAGTTCCACCGTAAACGTGGACGCCACCACCACTTCGTTCGGCGTGGCGATGTTGGCGAACTGCGTGTTCATTTCTGAACGGATATATTCGAACTCGACGGGGAAGACCGGCTCCCACGACTTGGTATAGGCTTCGAAGACGATGTCGAGGATGCGCAGGATGATGCGCTGCTCCGTCTGCGTAAAGTCGCGGCCCTCGACGCGCGTATGAAAACGTCCGTCGCCGCCGAACAGATTGTCGACCAGCAAGAAGACGAGGCCCGGATCGAAGACCATCAGGGCCGTGCCGCGCAGCGGCTTCATGTGCACCAGGTTCAGATTGGTGGGCACCACCAGGTTACGGATGAACTCGCTGTATTTCGACACGCGCACGGAGCCCACCGACACTTCCGCGCTGCGGCGCAGGAAGTTGAACAGGCCCACGCGCAGCAGGCGGGCGAAACGCTCGTTGATAATTTCCAACGTTGGCATCCGGCCGCGCACAATGCGCTCCTGGGTTGCCAGGTTGTAGGTACGAACTCCCGTGACATCTTCCGGCGCCTGCGCGTCGTCCTGGTCTCCGTTGACGCCCTTCAGAAGGGCATCGACTTCTTCCTGGGAGAGGAAATTATCGGCCATGGCTGCTTATTGAATGATGAATGCGGTAAATAATACGTCCGTCACGTCCTGCTCCGGCCCTTTGTCCTCGAACGGCTGGTTCACCTGATTGATGATTTCGGCCGCCAGTTGCTGCTTGCCTTCCACGGTATTGAGTTCGGATGCTTTCTTGCCCGACAGCAGCAGCAACAAGCGGCTGCGCACTTTCGGCATGTTGACCTTGATCAAGTCCATTTCTTCCGGGCTGCTGGCCTGCAAGGTAAACGCGATTTGCAGGTATTGCTCGCCATTTTCCGGCTGCAAGTTGACGGTGAAGGCATCGATGGGCACGAAAACGGGCGGACCTGCCTTGGAAGCGGCATGTTTCTTCTTGCTGGGCGCCGCTTCTTCCTTATCGGCCTTGCCATGCAGGAAATACCAGGCGGCACCGCCACCGACGCCGCCAGCCACCAGCACCGAGGCCAGCACGATGATCAGAAGCTTCTTTTTCGAGGCGCCGGCCGGGGCCAGGCCTGCATCTGCTTTCGGATCTGCTTTCATTTTTGGATTTGCTTTCAATGGTACTCGAGTGCATGGAAGTGGATCACGACGCCATTATGTCATTATCGGCAAATTCTGCGCAGAAGGATGCAGTGAAAAGAGGGCGGAAGCGCCCTCAACTCGCTGTTTTTAGACGAAAAGTTACGCCTTGGGGCGCGCCAGCGGCTGGCGGACGACGAATTATCCTCAGGCAAAGGTATCCACGGCACTCAGGCTGGGCCGCCCGCGTGTGCCGGTCGCCGGCGCGATGGCGATTTCGCCACCCGCTACACCGCCGCCCTGGCCACTGCCGCGGCGCTCGCCAGAGGCGGCACGCTCGCCCTGGTTTTGCTGTTCCGGCGTGCCGGCCGAGACGGTGGCGCTGCCGAAGGCGATGCCCGCTTCACTCATCATTTCGCGCAGGCGCGGCATGGCCGCTTCCAGCGCCTGCCGTACTTCGGGCTGGGCCGACATGAAGGCGGCATCGGCCTGGTCATTGGTGACGGTCAGGACCACTTGCACGGGGCCCAGGTCGGGCGGATTCAGGGTCAGGGTGGCGCTCTGGTCGCCACCGGCCGCCATCCACACGACTTTCTGCCCCAGCTGCTGGTCCCAGGCCGGCGTGCCGACCCGGCCCGTCAGCTTGTCGGCCGGCACGGCCACGGCGGCGGCAGCCTGCTGCAGCGTGCCCGGCTGCAACTGGGCCGCCAGGCGGCTCAGGTCGGCAGGAGTTTCCTTGAGAATCGGTTCGGCCACGGCGGCGCCGGCCTTGGCGGTGGCGGCCAACTGGGCATCGATGGCCAGTTTTCCCGCCTCGGCCTTGCCGCTTGGCAAGCTGGCGCCTGGCTGGCTGCTGCCGGCAACTGCCTTGCCCTGGGCCTGGCCCAGGCTGGCGGCAAAGTCGCCGCCGTCCGCTGGCGTGGCGGCGGCGGCCTTGCCGCTGCCCTGGCCGGCTGCCAGCAATGGGCCTGTGGCCGGGTTCTTGGCATCGGCCTTGATGCCGGCGCGCGCGGGCAGTTCCGGCACGGCTTTGGCTGCCGGCGGCTGGATGGCCAGCTGGATGCTGCCTACCAGGGCCAGCATGTCGGCGGCCGGATCGGCTGGCGGTGCGGTTTCGGCGGGCACGCTGGCCTCGGCCGCGGTGCTGGAAGCATCGCCATTGGCTGGCTTGGCCGCCTCGGCAACCGGGGCGGGCGGCTGCTCGCTGCCGGCCGCCGGTTCGGTGCCCGCTTGCGCCGGCTTCGCTTCGCTGGCGGGCGCCTGGGGCGCGGGGGACGGCGTGGCGGCAGGGCTGGCTGGGCGGGCCGCCGGTGCGGGTGCTTGCGCTTGCTCCATGGCGCGGTTGGCCTGGCGCTGTTCGATCTGGCGGTTCAGGGTGCGCTGGAAGTCGCCCGCCGTGCCGCTGGTGGACGGCTGGCTGCGGTTGGCGGCGCCCGGCGTGGCGTTCGGCGAGACGATCTGGGAAATCGGGGTTGGCTGGGTTTGCATGATGCTGCCTCAGTGTTGCTTAGCGTTTGTAATAGGCTTGTCGCGCCGCGTGCTCATCCATTGCTTTCTGGTCGCGCTTGTTTTCCAGCTTCAGCGCCTGTTCCTGCGCCCGGTTGTTCAGGGTGGTGTACGACATGCGCTTGCGTTCGGCCAGCTGCCAGCGCATCTTTTCATTCTCGCTGCGCGCTTGCGCATGCTCGACCACTTGCTGCTGGCCCAGGATGGCGCTGTCGAGCTTGACCATGAAGGCCTGGAAGTTGCGGTAGGCCATGGGCGTGATGCCGCTGCTCATGCTCGTCTCGAAGCGCTTGGCATAGTCGTCGCGGTAGCCGGACAGCATGTCGAGCTTCTGGCGGCAATCGTCGAGCGCTTTCAGGGCCGCGCCCAGGCGCTTGGCGCAATCGTCCGTTTCGCGCTGGGCGAGGTCGATCAGGGTTGCAAGTTGGGAAGGAGAAGCCATGGCTGATTATATTCCCGCTGTGCAAGCCCTAATCAGTCGAATAGAGCGGTAAGTTGCCCCAAGCTCTCGTCCATGCTGACCCGCTCCGTGATTTGCTGCTGCAAAAACGCTTCGATCTTTTCGTGCAGGGCGATGGCCTGGTCCAGCACGGGGTCGGTGCCGGCGCTGTAGGCGCCCACGCTGATCAGGTCGCGGCTGCGCTCGTAGCGCGAATACAGCTGTTTCAGCTTGCGCGCCTGCTGCTGGTGTTCATGCGTGGTGATCGAGTGGGCGGCGCGCGAAATCGATTGCTCGATGTCGATGGCCGGATAATGGCCCGCTTCGGCCAGACGGCGGTTCAGCACGATATGCCCGTCCAGGATGGCGCGCGCCGAGTCGGCGATCGGGTCTTGCTGGTCGTCGCCCTCGGTCAGCACGGTGTAGAAGGCGGTGATCGAGCCGCCGCCTTCCTCGCCATTGCCGGCCCGCTCCACCAGCACGGGCAGCTTGGCGAAGACGGACGGCGGATAGCCCTTGGTGGCGGGCGGTTCGCCGATGGCCAGGGCGATTTCGCGCTGCGCCATGGCGTAGCGGGTCAGCGAATCCATGATCAAGAGCACGTTTTGCCCCTGGTCGCGGAAATGTTCGGCGATCGCCGTCGCATACGCGGCCCCTTGCAGGCGCATCAGCGGCGGCGTGTCGGCCGGGGCCGCCACGACGACGGAACGGGCCAGGCCTTCGGGGCCGAGGATTTGCTCGATGAATTCCTTGACTTCGCGGCCCCGTTCGCCGATCAGGCCGACGACGATCACGTCCGCTTCCGTGTAGCGGGCCATCATGCCCAGCAGCACGCTTTTACCGACGCCGGAACCGGCGAACAGGCCCATGCGCTGGCCACGGCCCACGGTCAGCATGGCATTGATCGAGCGCACGCCCACGTCGAGCGTATCGACGATGGGCGCGCGGCCCAGGGGATTGGCGGGGCGCACGTTGATGGGCGCGCTGTCGGTCGTGTGCAGCGGGCCCAGCTGGTCGAGCGGCCGGCCCGCGCCGTCGAGCACGCGGCCCAGCAGTTGCGGGCCGACGGGCAGGTGGCGCGCGCGGTCGCTGGGGCGGCGGCGCGGGTGCGCCACGCTGCCGGGGCGGGGGATGGCCGGTTCGACGGAAAATACGCGCGTGCCGGGCACGATGCCCTCGACGTCGCTTTGCGGCATGAGGAACAGGCGGTCGCCTTCAAAACCCACCACTTCCGCCTCGACCCGGCCGCCATTCGGCAGCGGTACGGTGCAGGCGGCGCCGACGGCCAGGCGCAGGCCCACCGCTTCCATCACCAGGCCGGCCACGCGCGTGACCCGGCCCGAAATCTGCATCGGCTCGACAAAGCCGACCACGGCCGTGCAGTCGCTCAGGTAGGCGCGCCAGCGCGCCGCATGGGCGGTGGGGCCTTTGACGGGCTCGCTCACGGCGCCAGCCAGTCCAGGTCCTTGCCCAGCGCATGCGTCAGGCGCTGCCAGCGCGTGGACGCCTGGGCGTCGATCTGGTTGCTGGCCGTGTCGATCTTGCAACCGCCGCGTTCCACGGACGGGTCTTCGATGACGCGCCAGCCACCCTTGTCGAGTTCATCGCCGATGCCGTCGCGTACCACTTGCGCGTCTTCGGGGTTGAGCATCAGCAAGGCAGGTTGTTGCAGTACGGGCAAGTATTCGATGGCTTCGCGCACCATCGGCAGCATCAGTTCGGGGCGCACGGGCAAGGCCGTCTTCAGCATGCCCTTGGCCAGTTGCAGGGCCAGTTCCATGACGTCGTTGGCGATCAGCTCGTCGGCCTGCTGCACGGCCGTGCCGAAGTCGACGGCGATGGTTTGCAGGTGCGCCAGTTCCACGGCGGAGGCAGCCTTGCCTTCCGCATACGATTGTGCATGGCCATCGGCATGCCCGGCCGCGTGGCCTTCCGCATAGCCGGCCGCGCGGCCCTCGTCGAAGGCCGTGGCGCGCGCTTCCTCGCGGATGGCGTCGAGTTCTTCCTGCGTCGGGTATTCGAGCGGCGGGGCCGGCTCCTCCTCGTGCAGCTCGGCAAACGGGTCGATTTCCGGTTCAGGATCCGGTTCGAGCAGCTTGCGCGCCGCCACCACGCTGGGGCGCTCGTCGCCAAACGAGGTCATTTCCCAGCGCTGGTAGGCGGTTTGCTGCTCTTTGGGAATCAGATTAGACAAACGAATCCTCGCCTTTTCCGCCTAATACGATCTGCCCTTCGTCCGCCAGGCGGCGCACGATCTGCAGGATCTGCTTCTGCTGCGATTCCACTTCCGACAGGCGCACGGGGCCTTTCGATTCCAGGTCCTCGCGCATCATCTCGCCGGCGCGCTGCGACATGTTCTTGAAGATCTTGTCGCGCAGCTCCTGCGAAGCGCCTTTCAGGGCGATGATCAGCATTTCCGACTGCACTTCGCGCAGCAGCAGCTGGATGCCGCGGTCGTCGATATCGATCACGTTGTCGAACACGAACATTTCGTCCATGATCTTTTGCGCCATGTCATTGTCGTAGTTCTTGATGTTGTCCATGACGGAGCCTTCTTGCTCGCCGCTCATGAAGTTCAGGATCTCGGCCGCCGCGCGCACGCCGCCCAGCGACGATTTCTTGATGTTTTCGTTACCGGACAGCAGTTTCGTCAACACATCGTTGAGTTCGCGCAAGGCGGCCGGCTGCACGCCGTCCAGGGTGGCGATGCGCAGCACCACGTCGTTGCGCAGGCGGTCCGTGAAATGGCCGAGGATTTCGCATGCCTGGTCGCGTTCCAGGTGGACCAGGATGGTGGCGATGATCTGCGGGTGTTCGTTGCGGATCAGCTCGGACACGGATTGCGAATCCATCCATTTCAGCGATTCGATGCCGGACGCGTCCTTGCCGCCCAGGATGCGCGACAGCAGCACGGACGCCTTGTCGTCGCCCAGCGCCTTGGTCAGCACTTGCCGGATGTATTCGTCCGAATCGAGGCCGACGGTGGAATTGAGTTCCGTCTGTGCGCGGAAGTCGTCGAGCACCTCGACCACCTGTTCGTGCGCGATGCCCTTCATGGTGGCCATGGCGGCGCCCAGTTTCAGCACTTCGCGCGGGCCGAGGAATTTCATGACCTCGGCCGCTTCGCTCTCGCCCAGTGCCAGCATCAGGATCGATGCTTTTTGCAGTCCCGTTGTCTCAGTCATTATTGCCTATCCATGCTTTGATTACGTTGGCCACCACGCGCGGGTCTTCCTGCGCCAGTTTCCTGGCCATGGCCAGGTTTTCGCGGTAGCCGCGGGCCGTGTCTTCTTCCAGTTCTTCCAGCTCGGCTTCGCTGAGCAGGACTTCGTTTTCTTCGTCCGTCTTCGGCAGTTCCGGCTCGATCACGGGCGGCGGGGCGCCGAAATCGTCGATCTTGCGCATCACGGGGCGCAGCATCGGGCGCACGATCTTGATGAAGATATACAGCAGGATCAGGGCCGTGATGAGGAATTTCGCCAATTCCTTGGCCAGCGGCAAGTTGGCCGGGTCGCGCCACCACTCCAGCTTGCCTTCCGGGGCGCGGTCGATGCCGTCGAACGGCGAGTTGGCCACGCTGAAGCTGTCGCCGCGCTCCTTGTTGTAGCCCATCGCTTCCTTGACCAGATTATTGATCTGCACCATTTCGGCAGGCGAAATCGGCGTGACCGTGACCTTGCCATCCTTGCCGATGCTGCGGCGGTAGTTGACGACGACGGCCACCGACAGGCGGCGCAGGCCGCCCATGGATTTCTGCTCGTAGCGCACGGTCTTGTCGACTTCATAATTCGTCGTCGATTCCTTCTGTGTCGGCGCCGTCGGCGCGCCAGCCGGAGCGCCCGGTGCCTCGGCCGTCAGCGGCGCCGTGGCCACGCCAGGCGGCTGGTTCGACAGCGCGCCCGGCACGCCGGACGGGTTGGCATTGCCGGCGCCCGTCGATTCGCTCGTCTGCTGGCTGCGGATGGTGGACGCTTCCGGCGGCGAGTTCGGCTTGTAGGTTTCGGCCGCCTGCTCGCTTTGCGAAAAATCAACATCGGCCGTCGCTTCGGCGCGCACATTGCCTTCGCCGACGATGGGCAGCAAGATCGATTCGACTTGCTTGATCACGCTTTGCTGCAATTGCTGCACGTACTTCAGCTGGTTCGGGTCCAGGCTCTTGATGCCGTTGGCGCGGTCCTTGTCCTTTTCCTGGTTCGACAGCAAGGTGCCGGCCTGGTCGACCACGGTGACATTGATCGGCAGCAACTCCGGCACGCTGGACGCCACCAGGTGCACGATGGCGCTGACCTGCAATTGGTCGAGGCCGCGGCCCGGGTGCAGGTTCAGCAGCACGGAAGCCGTGGGTTTTTGCTGATCGCGCACGAAGACGGACGGTTTGGGCAGGGCCAGGTGGACGCGCGCCGTGTCGACGGCGGACACCGATTCGATCGATTTCGCCAGTTCGCCTTCCAGTGCGCGCTGGAAATTGACTTGTTCCAGGAATTGCGACACGCCCAGCTTCTGGTTTTCCATCAGCTCGAAGCCCACGTTGCCGCCTTTCGGCAAGCCTTGCGCGGCCAGCTTCAGGCGGGCGTCGTGGACTTGCTCGGTCGGCACGAGAATGGCGCCGCCGCCTTCGGAAAACTTGTGCTTGATGCCCAGCTGATCCAGCGAGGCGGTGATGGCGCCGCCGTCGCGGTCCGTGTAGTTGGAGAACAGGACCTTGTATTCGGGCGGCTGGTTCCACATGTAGAGGGCCACGCCGATGGCGACCAGTGCCGCCACGCCCAGGCCGCGCAGGAAATTCTTGCCCATCGGCGTCTTGGCGAACGCTTGCACGGATTCCACGGGCGAGCGGGCAGGCGCCGGTTCCGGCGGTATGCGGTTCACATCGATTTCTTCGGCTACAGCCATGATTGCCTTCCAGGGCGCGTGTTATTTACGGGTATTGGGTGGTGCGTGGGGGCCGCTTCCTCAGGAGGAGGGGGCGATATGCAGAATTATCCGCCACTGTCACGCGCTTCAATCGTCCAAATAGAAGGCGCTTTTGCCGCCTGCTCGGCCGAGCGGCTGGCGTTGGCGCTGGTATTGTGGAACCCTGGCAACATGTGACGGAAGTTATTGTACCCGTCGTTGCCTTGCAAGCCAGGGTTTTGTTCTCTGGGTGCAATAGGCAAGGAACAGTTATGCAGCAGACCAGAATCGGGAGGCAAAGTGAAAACAGGCGGTATCGATAGCAGCAGGATCGAGGCGATGATCGCGCAACTGAAGTCGGCGGCCACGCGGCCGGAGGCGAAAATACCGGCGATCCAGACCGAAATGCCGGCAGCGAAGGTGAATTTTGCCGATGCCTTCAAGAGCGCGCTCGATTCCGTGAGCGGCGCGCAAAAGGCCTCGTCGGCGCTGGGCCAGCGCTTTACCATGGGTGACGAAAAGGTCAGCCTGTCGGACGTGATGGTATCGATGCAAAAGTCGAGTATCGAATTCCAGGCGACGGTGCAGGTGCGGAATAAACTAGTTTCTGCATATCATGAGATCATGAATATGCAGGTTTAACTCATGACAACCCCAAGTACAAGGGCCGGGGTCGAACCCTCAGGGTTCGACCCCAGTCTTCGTTTCGGGTTATCTATGATCAGCCTAGCCCAGCCATGCGGGCGTTGCGTTCTCGTTCGAGGCGCGTGATATAGCGCTGCACGTGCGCCAGCATGCTGCGCGGCAGGTCGACGAACTGGCAGCCGAGTCGGCGGTTCAGCTTATTGTTCAGCAAGGTCATGTCCAGCGAGTTGCGAATTTGCAAAGTTGCCGTGACGATGCCGACGTCGGGCAAGTCGATGCGGCAGCCGGGATAGTCCCGGCCGATGGTCTCGCCCAGCATCAGTTTATTGTCGAGGATGGCGATGCCGCCGCAGCTGATGTCGGCCAGCGGGAACAGGGTGTCGGCGCCGCCCAGCGAGGGCGGCAGGGGAATCGCCACGCGCACGGGATTGCTCACGGGCGTTGTCATGCGGTAATACTCGCGCCGCTGCAAGCGGATTAGTGTTTCTGGAATGGCAATTTTCAAGGCGGGCGTGCCGCTGTAATTGCACTCTTCCACCTGGGCGCTGGCAAACAGGATGCGGATCTTGTCGAGCGAGGTTTCAAACGAAATGCCCTTGGCGGCCACCATGCGCCGGTTCTGGTCGGCATTCACGGAACGGTCGAGGATGACGCTATCGTGGTCGGCATCGACTTCCAGGATGGACGTGACGCACACATCGGATTCACCGTGGATCAGCATGCGGATCAGCTGGTTCTTTTCGCTGATGCTGCGCAGCAAGGCGATGATTTCCCGCCGCGATTCCACTTCAAAATCATGCCAGTTTTCGAGGCCGGAATCCATAATATGTGCTTGCATTGATGCCTGTCTATGTATCGGTGAGGTTGACGCTGGTGTCGGGCGGCGGCGGGATCGGCCCGCCATTCGCAGATTCAATATGATATAACCAGGCCAGCAGTTCCGCAATCGCCCGATACAGGCCCGGCGGAATCTGGCGGTCCAGGTCGACATCCATCAGCAAGGCCACCAATTCCTTCGATTCATGCACGAAGACGCCGTGTTCGCGCGCCGTGCTGATGATCTGGTCCGCGATCAGGCCGCTGCCCTTGGCCACCACCTTGGGCGCCGGCGTGCCGCTCTGGTAGGCGAGCGCGACGGCCGTCTGCGGCACCTTGCGCCTGGTATCGTCAAGCATCATCGGCTTCCACCGGCACGGCAGCGTCCTGCTTGCCGGCGATCGTCAGCGACGCCAAGGGCCAGCCAGCCGCTTCCAGCGCCGCTTCCAGCCGTGCCGCATGCTGGCGCAGGGTGGCGGCGCTGCCTTCGCTGCCGGCCTGCATCTGGATGGCCACCCGGCCGCCCTGCAAGACCACGTGCGCGGCCAGGTCGCCCAGCAGGGGAAACTGGAAGCGCACATTGCTGCGCCAGACCGTCGCTTCCTCGTCGCCGTCGCGCCCCTCGTGCTGCTGGCTTTCCGGCGCATCGCGGCTGATATCCCACTGCATCTTCTGGCCGGGCCAGGCTTCGCCCTGCCACTGCACGCGCGCCTGTTCGTGGGTGTGCAGCTGCAAATTGATCAGTTGTGCCGAGGCCAGGTCGGTGCCCGTCCTGAGCGTTTCTCCTGGCTGGGCCTTCTGCATTTGCGGCTCCAGCAGCAGCGACGCGAGCGGACGCTTGCCTTCAGCCCATTCGGCCACATGCGATTCATAGAACAGGCCGCTGCTGCCGACGGCGTCGCGCAGGTTCTGGGCTACCTGGGCGGGATTGGCGCCCGGCGTGGCCATCAGCGGCGTCTTGCCGACCAGGGCCAGGGGCGCACCGGGCACGCTTTCCGCCTGGCTCAGCACAGTGCTGATGGCGCGCGCGGTGGTGCTCAGCTCGGGCGCGGGCGTGTCGCCTGCCAGGGCGGGCAGCAGATTGGCGGGTGTCAGGGGTGCGCGGCTGAGCAGGGTGGCGGCCGTGCTGCTGGCGCGCGTGCCGGCCTGGGCGGCGCCGGCCTGGGGGCCGCGCAGGTCGGCAGCCTCGGGCTCGGCTTCCGCGTCCGCATACGTCAGCTGGGGGCTGGCGGCCTGGTCACGATTATTGCCGATTTGAAAAGAAGGGCGGGGATTGATGCCGATCAAGGTCAGCGGGATTTCCGTGCCCGGCTGGGCGCCGGCGGGCAGCTGCATGCGGGCCGGCGTGCCGGCCACACGCACCAGATAGCTGCCATCGCCCATGCGGGCCAGTACCTGACCCTGCAGGGATTTGCCGATCAGTCCTTGCAGCGAGCGCTGGAACTCGGCCTGGCGCGGGTCGGCGACGGCATCGGCCGCCCGCGTAACCTTGACCGGGGTCAGGGGCGTCATGCCGATGGCATCCATCTTCGGCAACATGGCGCCCCCGCGCGCGCTTACGCGCCGTAGGCGTTGGCCAGGCGCCGCTCCGTGCCGGTGCTGTTGATCAGCTTGGACAATTGTGCCATCCAAGGCATGGTCAGGTCGCGGATCTTGCGGTCGTCTTCCAGGATCTGCTTGATCAGGGCGACCTTGCGCTGGCGGCCGGAAGTCTCCAGCACGACTTTTGCTTCATTCGCCTTCAACGCTGCCACATGCGCGCTGATGCGCTGTTCCAGCACTTCCAGTGCGTCCCAATCGGCGTTGGTGGCGGCGGTCACCATCTGGCCCGTCAGGGTCTGCATGGCTTCGTAGATGGTCAGGACTTCTTGATTCGTCATCATGGGTCAGGCGCTCGCAAGGCTGGGCATACGTTTCAGATCGGCGCCGGGGATGGCGGCGGGCGTGGAACCAATGGCGTTCCAGGTTTCGCGCAGGTCGGTGAGCAGGCGCTGTACTTCTTCCAGCAGGGTGACGTCGTTGTTCAGGTTGGCCGTCAGCAGGCGCGCGCTCATGTATTCATACAGGGCGTCGAGGCCTTCGGCGATCTGGCCGCCCGCCTCCTTGTTCAGGCTGGCGCGCAAGCCATTGTCGATGATCTGGATGGCTTTCGAGATGGACTTGCCTTTTTCTGGAATATTGCCCGATTTCATGTGCATCTGCGCGCTGAGCACGGCCACCAGGGCGCCGTCGTACAGCATCACGATCAGCTTGTGCGGCGAGGCCGAGCCTATGCCCGTTTCCAGGCCGACCTTGGCATAGGCGTTGACGCCGCGTTGTTGGGTTCCAAACATATATTCTCCTGATGATAGCGCTTAACGGTTGGCGGCGATGGCGGCCAGCTGCTGGGTCAAATAGGATTGCATGCCTTGCAATTTATTCAGGGATACATCCAGGCGCGAATACTGGGCGCGGTAGCGCGCTTCGATGTCGTTCAGTTTGTCACTGAACTTGTCGCGCTGCGTCGCGATGTTCTTGATCGTTTCGTTGAGACCCTTGGAACGGTTGGTGATCATGCCGTCCGTGCCGAGGAAGGAGGTGGCCAGGTTGTTGAGCTGATACGCATAGCCTTGCGAGAAGCTGACGGTGCCGCGCGCACCGGTGGTGCCGCCCGTGACTTCAATCTTCAGGCCCTCGGCCGGCGAACCGGCGGCGCCCGTCAGGGTCTGGCCCGAGCCGATCACCGGTTGTCCGCCCAGGGTGCCGGCCACGTCCGTGCCCTTGACGGGCGTGGCGGCGCCGAACAGGGCGGTCGGCGCCGTGCCCGTGCCGGTGCTGACGGCGATATTCGAGACGGAGCCATAGCGGGCCGATGCCAGCACCAGTTTGCCCGCTCCATCGATGGAGGCCGACACGGTGGCGCCGTTGTCGGCAAAGGACTTCACGCCGTTGATCGAGGACTGGATCATCGAGGCCATCTGCGCAGGGGTGTAGGTGCCGGCAGGAATGACGACCTGCGCCGTGTTCTTGGCAGCGCTGGGCTCGGTATCGTTGAGCGTGATGCTCCAGGTGGTATCGCTGGCAATTGTCGTGCTGGCCGGCAATACGGCGGCCGAGGTGAGCGCACCCTGGCTGGCCATCGTGGTGATCGTCAATTCATAGCTGCCGGGTTTGGTTGCGGCAGTCGAGCTGGTAAATGCCACGTTGCTGTCGCTGGCCTTGCCGAGTGCCGAGAACAGGCCGGCGATGTCGGTGAAGTTCGCGCTGATAGCCTTATCGAGCTTGCTCGAGTCCAGTGTCAGGCTGCCATCTTTCTGGAAGGAAATGCCAACCTGGCTCAAGGTGCTCAAGTTGCTGTTCAAGCCGGTAATGGGCGCACCGAGCTGCCTGCGCAGCTGGCTCTGGATCGATTGCGCGGTCGAGTCGCCCAGCAGCACGCCGCCCTTCTTGGTTTCCGGATCATAGGCCGTCATCTTGGCCATCGCCGTATTCAGGTCGTTATACGCCTTGACGAAGGCATTGATGCTGGTCTTGACGGTGGAGGTGTCTTTTTGCACCGACAAGCTGGTGCTGCCCACCTTGGCTATGCCCAGGGTCACGCCTTCGATGGCCGTATCGACGCTGTTCGACGCGCTGGTGATGGCGATGCCGTTGACGCTGAAGTTCGTGTTTTGCGCGGCGCTGTTCTGTTTCAGGTTCTGCGTGCCGCCCGCATCGTACGACAGCAAGTCGTTCAGGGCGCTGTCCGGCGGCAGGCCGTCGCTGCCGCTCAGCGAGATTTTCATGGCCGAATTGGCACCCGTTTTCGAGGAGCTCAAGACCAGGTGGTAGGGCTTGTCCGTGCCGTCCGAAACGATGCTGGCGGTGACGCCCAGGCCCGCGTTGTTGATGGCGTCGCGGATGCCTTGCAGGGTGTTGTTGGTGGCGTCGATTACCACCGTGCCCGTCGCCTGCGTGCCATCCTGGGTAAAGTTGGTGTTCATGTAGGCGCCACCGGAGCCTGCCGTCAGTCCGGCCGCGGCCGGATTGCTGCCGGCGATGGTGATCGGGCTGGCATTGCCCGAGGCCAGGTTGATGGTGCTGGTCAGCGTCACGTTCGAGCCGTCATTGACCGAGTTCGAGGCATGGCCGATGCCGCCCTTGACCGAGCCCGTCACCACTTCCTCGATATTCAGGTTGGAACCGTCGGCGCGCGTAAATTTCAGCGTGCCGTCGGCGGCCTTGCCGGTGACGGTGATGTTGGCCGCGGCCAGCGCGTTCGAGACGGCATTCGGGCCTTCGAGCGTCGTGTCGAGCGAGGCCCCCGTGATGCCGGCGCCCGCGGCGACGCCGTTCCCCTGGGTGACGATCTCGATGCCGCCCACCGACAGCGAATACGTGCCGTCCGCGCCCGTTTCGATATTGCCGAAGCCGCTGAACATGGTCGCGCTGCTTTCAGTCGGCTGGGCCGTGGCGGTCACGCCCGTGGTGCTGCTCTTGGCGTTGATGGCGTCGGCCAGGGCGCGCGCGCTCTTGGTGCTGGCGTCGGTGGGGATGGCGGTGCCATTGAGGATCAGGGAGCCGTTGCTGATGCCGCTCTGCGCCGTGGTGGCGCCAAGGGCGGCGCCCTTTAAGCCGAAGGTGCCGCCGGCGACCGAACCGAGCTGGAAGGAAATTGTCGTCTTGCTGCCCAGGCCGATGGTCGACAGCTTGTTGGCCATGCCGCCCGACATCAGGGTCTGCGACTGAGCCAGTTGCGTGACATTGATGTTGTAGTTGCCGGCCACGGCCTTGGCGCCGGCGCTGGCCGTCAGTACGAGGGGATCGGCGGGCGTGGCGCTGACGGCGCGGAAGTTGTTGGTGTTCGAGAGCGCCGACAGCGAACTCTGGAAGGTGCTGACGGCGCCGCTCAAGGTGCCCATGGCGCTCAGCTTGGCCTGGTAGGAAGCCGTTTTCTTGTCAAAAGTACCCAGCGGTGCCGCTTCGGCCGTCATCAGCTTGTCGATGAGGGCATTCACATCCAGGCCGCTGGCGCCGGCGCCGATGCCGATGGATGAAAGTGTAGGTGAGATGGCCACTGAATACTCCTAGGAAAACGCTAATATAAGCTGTTATCGGCAGAATCAATCAGGACTTGAGAGGGGGATTTACCGCGCTGTTTTCAGCGGGCGGAAAAAATCGGGGAAGAGACCGGAGGATGTTGCTTTTACCGCAATAAAAAACGAGGCCGGATAGCCAGGCTATCGGGCCCCGTGGTCATGCCGATGCATACTGCCACGCTGCTGCATGTCCGTGGGCGAGGTCATCTTATGCGCTTTGACTGATCAGCGAACCTTTGGCCGAGTCAAAGGTCTTGGCCAATTCCAGCGCTTCCCGGGTGGGAATCTGGCGCAGCACTTCCTTGGTTTCCTGGTCGATGACCTTGACGACCGTGCGCTGGCTGTCTTCGTCGATGGAAAATTCAATGCCTTGCGTTTTTATCTGCGACGACTGGTTCAGCTCCGATACCGCCTTGTTCAACTGCTCGCGGCTGGGTTCCTTGCTGGCTTGCTGTGGTGCAACCGTGTCGTTTTCCGTGCCCGTGCGTGGCGCTGCCGGGCGCGCCGCCGGCGTGTCCGTCGCGGCGTAACTCTTGTCTATCCTGGCCGCGGAGGCGGCCGCTATCGTGTCGATAGTCATGGTGCTCTCCTAGTGAAAATTCCCCTGCCGAAAAAATCCGGCAGGGGAATCAGAGTCCTACGCTGTTGCCTGACTAATCGGAGATTAGCCGCGCAGCAGGCTCAGGACGCCGTTCGGCAGCGAGTTCGCTTGCGCCAGCATGGCCGTACCAGCTTGTTGCAGGATCTGGCCGCGGGTCATGTTGGCCGTTTCCGATGCAAAGTCGGTATCGACGATGCGGCTGCGCGATGCGGACAGGTTTTCCGTGGTCGATTGCAGGTTGGAAATTGCCGACGAGAAGCGCGACTGCAAAGCGCCGTACTGGGCGCGTTGGCTGTTCACCGTTGCCAGTGCTGCGTCGGCAATTTTAATTGCCAGCTGCGCATTGTCAAAGTTTGTCACGTCCAGGGTCGACACGGAGTTCAGGGTCGAACCTTGCGCCGTCGCTTGACCGATCGCCAGGCCGGTGGTGGTCGTTTCCGTCACGGAGAAGCTGTTTTGCGAGTCGAAGGTCACGCGGCCGTTGACCGTGGCGGCGTCGGCTGCGGTGATGATCGACTGTGCCGCGCCTTGCACTGTGCCATTGGCCTTGTAGCCGTCCACGTCGAACTTGACGTTGGCCGTCGTGCCTTGCGTCAGGGCGATATTATCGCCCGATGCATTGGTCAGCTTCATGCCCTTGTTGACGCTGTCGTACTGGGCGGTCACGCCGGTCTTGGCCGTTTGGGCATTGATGGCGTTGATGCCTGCCGCATAGTCGGCTGCGGTCGATGCCGTGCCGCTGACGGCGAACGATACGGTGACAGGCGCCGTGCTTGGGTTGTCCGAACTGATGGCGAACGAATACGATTCGGCGCCCAGGTTCAGGTTCACGTCCGTTTGTGCCGAGGCGGTCACGCCGGTTTTCGCCGTTTGGCTGTTGATGTCGGCGGCGACGGACTTGGCCGTGCTGCCTTTGACGCCGGCTGCTGCCGCCGTCGTGTCGACGGTGGCGGTGCCGATGGAGCCGGCAATCGTCAGCTTGCCGGCGGCTGCATTACCCAGTGCATCTTTTTTGACAGCCGATGCATCGTTGGCGATACGGTTGTTGCCGTAGGTATTGGTCAGGAAGTTCGCGCCGCTGGCGGAAATCAGCTGATTGGCATCGGCGCCGACCTGGAAGTTGGCCGTACCCATGGTGCCGTCCAGCAATGCCTGGCCGTTGAACGAGGTGGTTTGGGCGATACGGTTCAATTCCGAACCCAGCTGGCCTACCTCGGTTTGCAGCGCCTGGCGGTCGCTCGACGAGTTGGTCGAGTTCGACGATTGAACGGCCAGTTCGCGGATACGTTGCAGGATGTCGCCCGAGCTTGCCAACGCGCCTTCAGCCGTCTGAGCCAGCGAGACGCCGTCGTTGGCATTGCGGGTGGCTTGGGTCATGCCGCGGATTTGCGACGTCATGCGGTCGGAAATCGCCAGACCAGCAGCATCATCTTTGGCGCTGTTGATGCGGAAGCCGGAGGACAGGCGTTGCAGCGAGGTGCTCAGGGCCGACTGCGAGGTCGACAGGTTGCGTTGCGAATTCAGGGACGAGATGTTGGTATTAATTACTGCAGCCATGATAATTCTCCAAACAGGTACTACATTGCGCTATGTGCTAGTCACTTTGGCCTGCCCCGCTGTTCCGGGACAATCAAGCCGCTGTTGTTTAGGGTAACGGTTGCTCTGCGGGAAAATTTATGGCGAAAAGTGCTTTAAATTTTAATTTTTAGCCCTTCAGTTTGCCGCCAGCCGCGCGCTAGACGACAGGTTTTAAAGAAACTTGAGGGTAAAAATAGTTTTATTTTTATATCGCAGGGATACTGGCGAAGCGCTGGAACAGGAGAAAATGTTGTTGTTTTGAAATGAAAAATGCCGTCCGGCCGGGCGGCGGGACGGCATGGCGTGCAGCGGGCCGGACTCAGTCGGCCACCACCACGCGATTCTTGCCCGTCTGCTTGGCCTGGTACATTGCGCGGTCGGCGCGCTTGACCAGTTCGGCCTGGTCTTCGTTGGGCAGGCGCAGGGCCACGCCGGCGGAAAAGGTGATCAAGACTTTTTCGTTGTCGTGCAGGAAGAAATGCCGGGTCAGCTCGCGCTGCAGGCGCGTCATCGTCGACGAAGCCGCCTCGACCGTCGTTTCCGGCAGCAGGATGAGGAATTCCTCGCCGCCGAAGCGGGCGATGACGTCCATCGAGCGCAGGGTTTCCTTGACGATCTTGACCAGGTGTTTCAAGGCGGCATCGCCGGCCAGGTGGCCATAGGTGTCGTTCAGGCGCTTGAAATCGTCCAGGTCCAGCATGGCGATGCACAGCGGCGTGCCGCGCCGGTCGGAGCGGGCCGTCTCGCGCTCGAACACGTCGTCGAGGCCACGGCGGTTCAGGCTGCCCGTCAGCTGGTCTTCCCGCACCAGTTCGCTCATATGCTGCAGCTTGGCCTCCAGCGTATGGATGCGCTGTTCCGCGTCCTGCACTTCCTGGCGCGCCAGCACCATCTTGTCGCGTGCGCGCAAGGCCTCGTTCTGCACCATGCGCGTTTCGCGCAAGACTTCGTCGAGAACGCTGTTCAATTCGCTGATATTTTCCGCCTGGCTGATCTTTTCCGAATAGCCGCCGATCTTTTCATGGAAGTCGCCCGTGCTGGCCGCCACTTGCCCCAGGCGGTCGATGAAGGTCATCATCATGTTCTTGACCGTCAGCTTGACGTCGGACAAACTATGTTTGAGCTGGCTTTGTTTGTAGATGACTTCCTTCAGGCTGCGCGTGGCGTCTTCCAGTGCGCGCTGGTCGAGCGGACCGGCGATCAGGTTTTGCACGGCATCGACCTGGCCGCGCAGCCAGCTGTCGTCGTCGAGCAACTGGCTGACGTTGTCGAGCAGTAACTTGAACAGGCGCAACAGCAATTCCTGCTGCTCGGCCGTGTCGCCGCTTTTCAGTTCGATCTGGTAGCACAGCTGCTTCAGGCGCAGCGCCGCTTCGTTCAGCGCCTCTTCCGTGTGCGCCTGCTTGATGGCCGCGCCCAGCGATTCGGCTTCTTCCACCAGTGCGGGCGTGCCCGTCAGCAAGGTGGCGACGGCAAAACCCAGGGTGCGGCTGAGCAATTCGCGCAGGGTGCGCGTCTGTTCGCCGTCCGGCAGGGGCGGCAATTCGATGCCGCCGCCTTTCTTGACCTGTTTCTCGGCCAGCTGCGCCAGGGTGCGCGCATAGCTGTCCCAGTCGCGCGCTTTCAGTGCCCGCTGGAAACGCTTGCCAAAGTCGCCCAGTTCGCCCGCCGATTCGCTCATCTTGGCGGCGAATTGCGTCAGGACGTTTTCCGCGCCGCTCTCCGTGGGTGCGCTGGCTGCCAGCACGGCGCCCGGGGCGGCAGGCGTATCGGCCGGTTCGCTGATGCCGGCGATTTCATTGTAGATGTCGCGGTAGGCGCTCGGCGTGGGGGCGATGCGGCGCGTGGCCAGGCGGCGAAACGCTTCGCGGGCGATATCGGCCGGGTTCATCGCCGCAGCGGCGGCGGTATTCGTGGTGCCAGCGGGAGCACCTGCTGGTGAAGATGGCAATTTACTGGACATGTAGGCACAGCCTTTTCAGATATTTCTCATTATCCTCATGATATGCGAGTTGGCAAAGAACTTATTGTGCGAGAAGCAAGGAGAAGTCCTGTCAATTCGCCCGATGCCAGCGTGCATGCCGCTTTGCCGTCAATCCACCAGCTGGTTGCGGATGGCGTAATGCGTCAGTTCGGCGCTGTTCTTGAGTTTCATCTTGACCAGCAGGCGGGCGCGGTACTCGCTGACGGTTTTCACGGACAATTTGAGCTCTTCGGCGATGGCGCCCACCGCCTTGCCCGAGGCAATCATGACCAGCGTCTGGTATTCGCGGTCCGACAAGGTGTCGTGCAAGGCCGTTTCGTGGTCTTCGCCCACCGTGTTGGCCAGTTCCTGCGCCAGCGAGGCGCTGATGTATTTCAAGCCTTGCGCCACCTGGCGGATGGCCGTGACCAGCTCGCGCGGCGCGCTCTGTTTCGTCAGATAGCCGGCCGCGCCCGCCTTGAGCGAACGGATGGCGTACTGGTCTTCGCGGTGCATGGACAGCATCAGCACGGCCAGTTCCGGTTTTTCCTTCTTGATCTGCTTGAGTACCTCGATGCCGCTGCGGTCGGGCAGGGAGATGTCGAGCAGCAACACCTGGCATTTCGAGCCGCGGAACAGTTTGATGGCGTCGTGGCCATTTTCGGCTTCGCCGGCGACGATGATGTCGCGCGTATCGGCGAGGATTTGCTTCAAGCCCTCGCGCACGATCGCATGATCGTCGGCGATGAATACCCGGATGGTGGCTTTTTCTTTCATGACTGCGTTGTTTCCTATCTGAATCCCTGCACCGGCGGCTTCCCTGTGGACTTAGGGCATGCCGCTTTGCGCTGGTGCGCTGGCTGCAGCCGCTATTATCGCCTCTCGCGGCGTGGTCAGCCGGATTTTTATGCTCAGGATGGTGCCGCCGCCCGGCCCGTCCATCAGGCTCAGGGTGCCGCCCAGCGCGCTGGCCCGTTCGGCCATGCCGCGGATGCCGAACGACTGCGGCTTGGCGCGGTCGGACAGGCGCATGCCGACGCCATTGTCGGCGATGGTCAGGCTGATATGCTGGCGCTGCCGGGCCAGGCGCACGCTGACCTTGCTCGCCTGCGCATGCTTGGCGATATTCGTCAGCGCCTCCTGGGCGATGCGGAACAGGCTGGTTGCCTGGTCCAGCTCCAGTTCGATGTGCTGGCGGTTGGAAATGAACTGGCACTCGATGCCGGCCTGGCGCGCGAATTCCTTGACTTGCCAGTCCAGTGCGGCGACCAGGCCCAGATCCAGCATGGAAGGGCGCAAGTCCAGCGAAATGCGGTGCACGGCGTCGATGCTGCGGTCGACCAGGGCATCGACATAGTCGGCCTTTTCCTGCAGCAACGCGTCGTCCGGCGGCAGGCGGCGCGCCAGCATGGCCAGCGCCATCTTGATCGCCGTCAAATTGCCGCCCAGGTCATCGTGCAATTCGCGCGCCAGGCGCGTGCGTTCGTGTTCCTTGACCTTGTCGATATGCGCCGTCAGCTCGGCCAGGCGGGCGCGCGACTGGCGCACTTCGATCTGTTCCAGCCGGCTTTCCGTGATATTCGTCATGATGCCTTCCCACTGCACCGTGCCGTCGGCCAGCGCGCGCGGCGTGGAGCGCAGGTTGATCCATTTGACGTCCTTCCAGGCATCGATCCAGATGCGGCCTTCCCAGTTCCAGCTCCACAAGGCGTTTTTTGAGGCTTGCATCGACTCGAGATACGAGGCGCGGTCGTCGGCCAGGATCAACTGGTAGAACAGTTCCGGGCGCGCGTGCAGCTGTGCCGGCCCCAGCCCCAGCAGGGCCTGGCAACCATCGCTCAGGTAAGGGAAGGCGGCGCGCCCATCCGCATGCAGGCAGAATTGGTACACGAGGCCCGGCGTATTCGAGACGATGGCGTTGAAGCGCGACTGCACCTGCGCCAGCGCGGCGGCCGTCGCCTGCGGCGTGCGCAAGTCTTCGCTCTCGGCCAGCAGCAGGGAGCGCCCCTGGCGCTGGGCGCGCGACAGGTGCAGGCTGAGCGAATACAGGCTGCCATCGCGGCGCCGTTGCTGCACGTGCAGCCGGGCTTGCGCGCCGATGCTGTCGTCCAGGGCGGCCAGCACGGTGGCCAGCTGCTGCGCTTCGAGCTGTGGCGCCAGCGCGAACGGCGTCATCGCTAGCAATTGCTTGCGAGCATATTGCAGGTTGTCGCAGGCGGCATCGTTGGCGTCCAGCAATTGCAAGCTGGCCGCGTCGTACAGGTAGATTTCCGGCGCCGCCGCGCGCAGGGCGGGGGCGAGCCGGGGCGTGTCGTGCATGGAGTTGCCTTTCTTCATCAGCGGCGGGCGCGCCAGAAGGCGGCGAAGCGGCGCAGCACTCTTGCTGGGCGGGAATTATGGCGTCCGGGCGTGCCCTTGCGCAAGCGCTGCCACCAGGCGCGGCGGGCGCGGCCCAGCGCGGCCGACAGGCGGCTGACGCGGCGCCATGGGCGCGTGGCGCGCAGGCGGGCGATCCAGCGGTCCTTGGTTTCCATAAATAAACCGTGCCAGCGGGCGAACCACGGCAAGCTGAGCAGGGTAGGGCGCGTCAGCGAATACAGGCGCGCGACGGCGGCCGCGCCGCCCAGCTTGGCGATGACGATCACGCCGATGCCGGAAAACGCATGGCCGCGTGCGATCGCCAGCAGGGCCAGCAGCTTGACGGGGAACAGCAGCACGGCTGGCAGCACGAAGATGGCCAGCGCCCAGTACGGCGGCAGGCGCTTGATCCACGCTTCGAGTGCATGCAGGGGTGGAAATTGCGCGATGACCTGCATGATGCGCGCACCCGTCGCCCACAGCCATTCCTCGATCAGCAGGCAGATGGCGGCCAGGTAGACCAGCGGCGCGAACAGCCAGCGCCTGACTCTGTAGAATTTTTTCATCCGTCTCCGTGTGGCGCCCCGGTATGGCTGCCATGGCCTCGATGATACGATAAATCGGTGTGCCCGGCAGTCCTTGACGGGGCTACAATAGACAGATGAATAAAGCCTTTGTAAAAGAATCCGACAACGACGACGATGAAGAAGCGGCCGCGCTGGCGCTGGCCATTCCCGCCGGCGCCAAGAACTACATCACGCCGGCCGGCTACCAGCGCATCAAGGAAGAGTTGCTGCAGCTGATCGACGTCGACCGTCCGGAAGTGGTGCGCATCGTCCATTGGGCGGCGTCGAATGGCGACCGCTCGGAAAATGGCGACTATATCTATGGCAAGCGCCGGCTGCGCGAAATCGACCGCCGCATTCGTTTCCTGACGAAACGCATGGATCTGGCCGCCATCGTCGACCCTAGCGTGCACTACGGCAACGACCAGGTATTCTTCGGCGCCACGGTAACTTACCGCACCAGCGACGGCGAAACGCACACCATTACCATCGTCGGCATCGATGAATTCGACCCCCTGAACGGCAAGATCAGCTGGATCTCGCCCATGGCGCGCACCATCACCAAGGCACGCGAAGGCGATTTGATCACCCTCAACACGCCGCAGGGCGAGCAGGAGCTGGAATTGCTGGAAGTGACGTATCCGGCGCCGGGGGAGGGGTAGTTTGCGTTGACGCAGGGCTAGTCTTGATAAGCCTGTCACGCTGGGACTTTCCTTGACGGGAGAGCGATTATGGCCCGCGTCCAGCGTTTGTTTATGCCTGGAATGCCCTTGCATGTGGTGCAGCGTGGGGCGGACAGGCAAATCTGTTTTTTTGAACCGTCTGATTTTCTTTGGTATTTGCAGCAACTGCAGCGGCACTCACATGCGCAAAGCTGTGTCCTGCATGCCTATGTCCTGATGACGAATCATGTGCATTTACTGCTCTCCGCAGGTAGTGTTTTGGCCGTCTCGCGCATGATGAAAGCCTTGGGGCAAGAGTACGCACACTACATCAACTGGCGCCACCATCGTACGGGACCACTATGGGACGGGCGCTACAAGTCCTGTGTCGTGCAGGATGAAACCTATTTGCTGGTATGTCAGCGCTATATCGAACTCAATCCCGTGCGAGCTGGCATGGTGCGCTATCCGGGGCACTACCGATGGTCCAGCTATCGTTGCAATGCAGAGGGGCGCGAGGATCTCCTGGTACAGCCACATCCACTTTATCTGAGCATGGGTAAAAACCAAGGAGAGCGGCAGCAAGCCTATGCTGCCTTATTTTATGGTGATGAGGAAGTGCAGCGTCAGGCCTTGCGTGTCGCCAGCCGCAGTAATGCGGCGGTGGGGAGCGACGAATTCGTGAAGGAACTGCAAACCCGTAAAGCATAAAGGCCGGGGTCGGACCCTCAGGGTCCGAC
>NZ_JBWKYD010000020.1:123322-140676 GCF_059423585.1 Janthinobacterium sp. GW460-12-1-14-LB5
GGGGCCCCCCCCCCCGGCCCCCACCCCAGTATTTGCCTTGGGGTCTAATTGCGCTCCCGGAGTATTCGGTTGACCCCGGCGACCCGGCGCACATTGCGCAGCAGGGCGGCCAGGTGGACCCTGTCCTTGACCTGCACGGTGAAGCGCAGCTGGTCGAGCACGTTGTCCTTGTCTTCGTCCATGCCCACATAGATGATGTTGGCGTCGGATTCGCCGATTTCGGCGGCGACGCGGGCCAGGATGCCCCGTTCGCTGTTGATCAAGACCTTGATGCGGCAATCGAAGCGGCGGTTCAGTTCCGTGCCCCAGCGTACGGCGATCCAGCGGTCCGGTTCCTTGGCGCGCTGGCGCTTCGCTTGCGAGCAGTCGCTGGTGTGCACGAGCAAGCCCTGGTCGCGGCGCAGCTGGCCGATGATCTGGTCGCCGGGAATCGGCAAACAGCATGGCGCCAGTTGCACGGAGACGCCTTCGCTGCCGCAGATGGTGACGGGATCGAGTTCGCTGCCGCTGTTGTGTTCCACGGGCATGCTGGCCGCTTCGCCGCCGATCAGGCCGAAGATGTGGCGCGCCACCAGGGTGGCCATGCGCTTGCCGATGCCGATGTCCGCGTACAGTTCGTCCATGGAATTGGCGCTCGATTCGTTGAGCAGGCGTTCCACCAGCGGCGCCGGCAGTTCGGCGTCGATGTTCAGCGTTTGCAGCGCCTGCGACAGCAGTTGCTGGCCCAGGGCGATCGATTCAGGCAGGTTGATCGTGCGCAAATGGTGGCGGATGGCCGAGCGGGCCTTGCCGGTGCGCACGAACGACAGCCACGTCGGGCTGGGGCGCGACGAGGAATCGGTGATGATTTCCACGATGTCGCCATTGTGCAGCTCGGTGCGCAGCGGCGAGGTTTCGTTGTTGATTTTCACCGCCACGGTCTGATCGCCGATGCCCGTGTGGATCGAATAGGCGAAGTCGATGGCCGTGGCGCCGCGCGGCAGGGCGATGATCTTCGATTTCGGCGTAAACACGTAGACGGAATCGGGGAACAGGTCGACCTTGACGTGTTCGAGGAATTCGGCCGAGTCGCCCGTCTGCTGCTGGATGTCGAGCAGGGATTGCAGCCAGGCATGCGTGCGCTGCTGCAGGTCGGACGGATTCGATTCGCCGCTCTTGTACAGCCAGTGCGCCGCCACGCCCGATTCGGCCGTGCGGTGCATGTCCTGCGTGCGGATCTGGAATTCCACGGGCGTGCCATACGGGCCGATGACGGTCGTGTGCAGCGACTGATAGCCGTTCAGCTTGCGGATCGCGATGTAATCCTTGAACTTGCCCGGCATGGGCTTGTACAGGCTGTGCAGGGTGCCCAGGGTTACGTAACAGTCGGCAAAGCTGCCCACCACCACGCGGAAGCCGTACACGTCCAGAACTTGCGAAAACGACAAGTGCTTGCTGCGCATCTTCTTATAGATGTCGTACAGGGTCTTTTCGCGGCCCGTGACGTCGGCCTCGAGTTCGGCCATGGACAAGGTGCTTTTCACCGCTTCCATGATCTTGTTGACCACTTCGCGCCGGTTGCCGCGCGCCGCCTTGACGGCTTTCGCCAGGGTGCGGTAGCGCATCGGGTACAGGTGCGAGAACGACAGGTCTTGCAGCTCGTGGTAGATATTGTTCAGGCCGAGGCGGTGCGCGATCGGCACGTACACTTCCATGGTCTCGCTGGCGATGCGGCGCTTTTTTGCCGCCGTCATGAAGTCCAGCGTGCGCATATTGTGCAGGCGGTCGGCCAGTTTGATCAGGATCACGCGCACGTCGGACGCCATGGCCAGCAGCATCTTGCGGAAATTTTCCGCCTGCGCTTCGATCTGGCTCTGGAATTCGATCTTTTCCAGCTTCGACAGGCCGTCGACCAGGTGCGCCACCGGTGCGCCGAAGCGCTCGATCAATTCTTCCTTCTTGACGTCCTGGTCTTCCATGACGTCGTGCAGCAGGGCGGCCATGATGGCTTGCGCGTCGAGTTTCCAGTCGGCACAGATTTCCGCGACGGCGATCGGATGCGAGATATACGGCTCGCCCGAGCGGCGCATCTGGCCCAGGTGCATTTCGTCGGAGAAGCGGTAGGCTTCCTTGACTTTTTTCAGGTCGGCGGGGGACAGGTATTCGGCCAGCTTGTCGGCCAGGTGGCTGACGGAGGCCACGCCCAGGGCGGGCGCTGCGGGGGCGCCGCCTGCGGACGTGCCGGCACCGGGCGCGGAAGCGCCCTGCGATTTTGCCGCCTGGCGCGGGGCCAGGGGCGGCAGTGCTGCGGAAGTCGTGTCGGCTGGGGTCAGACTCATAAAACGTCGCGTTACTTCACAGTGTGAATAAAGGATACGGTAGAACCAGGGGTCAGCACTGTTCCGGCACGCGGGTTCCCAATTACATCGGGACCTTTTTCAGCATTTCGATGCCGACTTTACCGGCAGCAATTTCACGCAGTGCGACGACGGTAGGCTTGTCCTTGGCTTCGACCTTGGGGGTGTGGCCTTGCAGCAACTGACGTGCGCGGTAGGTTGCAGCCAGGGTCAGCTGGAAACGGTTAGGGATCTGCTTCAGGCAATCTTCGATTGTGATACGGGCCATAGTAACTCCTAAATTGTGTGCGTGGTGCTGTGTGAACTGGCGTGCAGAAACGATTATTCTGCGTGCAGGCCCAGCTGGGCGAATAGCGATGCGTTGCGGGCCGCTTGTTGCGCAAACCGGCAACGGGCCGCTCTCACGATCGCGCTCAGTTCGGACAAAGCGACCGTAAACTCTTCATTGATAATAACATACTCGAACTCGGGAGCGTGTGCGATTTCGCCGCCGGCCGCCAGCAGGCGGCGCGTGATCACGTGCGGCTCGTCCTGGCCGCGCTTGTTCAAGCGTTCTTCCAGCGCATCGATCGATGGCGGCAGGATGAAAATGCCGGCTGCGCGGGGGAATTGCTTGCGCACCTGGCGCGCGCCCTGCCAGTCGATTTCCAGCAGGATATCGGTGCCGGCCAGCATTTGCTGTTCCACCATGATGCGCGAGGTGCCGTAGTAATTGCCATGCACTTCCGCCCATTCCAGGAATTCGCCCTGGTCGGCGCGCGCGACAAAGTCTTCCGCGGTCGTGAAGTAATACTCGCGGCCATGCTGCTCGCCCGGACGGGGTGCGCGGGTGGTGGTCGAGATCGACAGCTTGATGCCGGGCTCTTGCGCCAGCAATGCATTGACCAGTGTCGATTTGCCGGCGCCCGATGGCGCGGCGACCACGAACAGGCTGCCGGAGAAGGCGGTAGGGTGGCTCATGCGGATCTTTCCATATGCGTGTGATGGCGGCGTTTGCGCTTGCATGGGCGCCGCCCAATTCGGTATTTTACCAAGAGGCAAGGCGGCGAGCCAGCCCCGCGATGCGCGAGGCTGCCAGGCTTGCGCATATTTTGCTTGTTATCTTGAGGAAATAGTTATTTAATTTGGAATGGTTTTTTCTTAATAACTATTTAAGCGACAGGATGTGCGCATGAAAAATTTCCCGTTCCTCAGTTCTTCCCAGGCCATGCTGCTGCTGCGGGTGGCCATCGCCGTGATGTTCATGGCGCACGCCATCACGCGCATCGCCAATGGCACCATTCCGCGTTTTGCCGGTTTCCTGGAAGACAAGGGATTCATCTACGGCCTGGCCGTGGTGTGGGCGATTACCGTCGTCGAGATCGTATGCGGCAGTTTGCTCATCATCGGCATCTACACGCGCTGGGCGGCGGCCGGGCTGATGGTGATCTGCGTCGGCGGCATCGCCATCGTGCATGCGGCCAAGGGGTGGTTCGTGGGCGAGCATGGCGCAGGCGGCGTGGAATACAGCATCGTCCTGTTTGTCGCCTGCGTCGTCATCGCCGCCAGCGACAAGGGGCGCGCCGGAGCGCGCCTGGCCTGAGGCGGGAGCGCTTATTCCAGGTTCTGCACCTGTTCGCGCATCTGCTCGATCAGCAGCTTCAGGTCCATCGAGGCGTCGGCCAGTTCCTTGACGGACGCCTTGGCGCCCAGCGTGTTGGCTTCGCGATTGAGTTCCTGCATCATGAAGTCGAGGCGCTTGCCCACTTGGCCGCCCTTGGTGAGGATGTGGCGCGTTTCGCCCAGGTGGGCCGACAGGCGCGCCAGTTCTTCGGACACATCGATGCGGATGCCGTACAGGATGACTTCCTGGCGGATGCGTTCCATGGCGTCCTGGCGCGACAGGGCCGAATTCGAGCCCTGGCTGGCCAGGCCCAGCGCATCCTGCATGCGCTCGATGGCTTTTTGCTGGAAGGCCGCCACCACTTGCGGAATCAGGGGGGTGATGCGCTTGACGATGGCTTCCATCGCTTCGATGCGCGACACCAGCACCGCTTCGAGCGCCGCGCCTTCGCGCTTGCGGCTGTCGACGAAGGCGGCCACGGTGCGGCGGGTCAGCGCGCCCACGTCCGCCTGCAGGGATTCCTGTCCTACTTGCGCTTCTTCGATGACGCCAGGCCAGCGCAGCAGTTCCGCCACCGTCATGACGGGGGCGGAGACGAAATGCTGGCCCACTTCGTTTTGCAGGCGCGCCAGTTCGGCCAGCAGGGGCACGTTCAGCGCCTGCGTGCCGGCGGTGGCGGCCTTGCGGCCAAAGCTCAGGCGTACCTCGACTTTTCCGCGCGTGATGGCGGACATGACGGCGGCGCGCAAGTCGGGCTCCAGCGCCCGCAGATCGTCGTTGATCCGGAATTGCAGGTCGAGAAAGCGCGAGTTGACGCTCTTGATTTCAATTGTCAGTGTGCCTGCAGCACCTTCGCTGGTGGCAACCGCGTAGCCTGTCATGCTTGAAATGCTCAAAGGATTCCCCGATTTGGTCTTGTATACAGTCACTTATACACTTAATCAGCCAGCACAGGCAATACCGCCCGCGCCGCAAAACAGGACCGAAGTGCCTGATGGCCTGAAAATTGCTGAATAGTGTGCGTTTTACGGCATTGTAAAGAAAATTGTGTTTGGCGGGGCAGGATTGTAGGGATCATGTGTGCACCGCCCGCCATTGCGCCCTGCGCTGTTGCATGACTGCAAATGGACGGGCGCGCGGTGGTAAAATCGCTGCCGCAACCCCAATCACACAGGACATCCCCATGACATTCGAATCCCGCCCGAGCGGCCGCGCCGTCGACGCGCTGCGCGCCATCCGCATCACCCGCCAGTACACCAAGCATGCCGAAGGCTCGGTGCTGATCGAGTGCGGCGACACCAAGGTCATCTGCACCGCCAGCATCGAAGACAAGGTGCCGGGTTTCCTGAAAGGCAAGGGCCAGGGCTGGTTGACGGCAGAGTACGGCATGCTGCCCCGCTCGACGCACACGCGCATGGACCGCGAGGCGGCGCGCGGCAAGCAGTCGGGCCGCACGCAGGAAATCCAGCGCCTGATCGGCCGCTCGCTGCGCGCCGCCTTCGATTTGCAGGCGTTCGGCGAACGCACCTTGCACCTCGATTGCGACGTGATCCAGGCCGACGGCGGCACGCGCACGGCCTCGATCACGGGCGCCATGGTGGCCGCCTATGACGCGTTTTCCCAGCTGCAGGCGCGCGGCGCGATTGCCGCCATTCCCGTGAAAAGCTTCGTCGCCGCCATCTCGGTGGGCGTCTACCAGGGCATGCCGGTGCTGGACCTCGACTACGTGGAAGACTCCGGCTGCGACACGGACATGAACGTGGTGATGACTGAGGCGGGCCACTTCATCGAAGTGCAGGGCACGGCCGAAGGCGCCGCCTTCGACCGCGCCGGCATGAACCGCCTGCTGGACCTGGCGCAGGGCGGCATCGCCGACCTGATCGCCCTGCAAAAGCAAGCGCTCGGCATGTAATCTTTACACAGATTTACATGTGATTGCCCGCCGTGCCGGGCAAAAAACCCACATTTGCCGCTTTCCACGGCAGCGGCGGGGCGAGGTGAGGGGGGCGCAAAAGGTTTACAATGTCGGCACTTCAACCGGACTACTGACATGACCCAACGCCTCATCCTCGCCTCCAACAACGCCGGCAAGCTCAAGGAATTCAACGAGCTGCTCTCGACCATCGGTTTTTCCGTCCACGCCCAGGGCGAGTACGCCGTGCCGGAAAGCGACGAACCATTCCACACCTTCGTTGAAAACGCCCTGCAAAAGGCGCGCCACGCGTCGCGCCTGACGGGGCTGCCGGCGCTGGCCGACGATTCCGGCGTGTGCGTCAATGCGCTGGGCGGCGCGCCGGGCGTGTATTCGGCCCGCTATGCCGGCGAGCCGAAATCGGACGCGGCCAACAGCGCCAAGCTGATCGCCGACCTGGAAGCGCATGCCGACAAGTCCGCGTATTACTACTGCGTGCTGGTGTACGTGCGCCATGCGGACGACCCGCAGCCGGTGATCGCCGATGGCCGCTGGAATGGCGAAATGGTCCAGGCGCCGCGCGGCAACGGCGGCTTCGGCTACGACCCGCATTTCTTCATTCCCGCGCTGGGCAAGTGCGCGGCCGAACTGACGTCCGATGAAAAGAACGCGCTGTCGCACCGTGGCCAGGCCCTGCGCGCGCTGGTGGAAAAGCTGCGATGATCCCGATCAAACTGGTGGGCTCCGTTGCCAGCTCGGCCGCCAAGCCCGGCGCCAAGGCGGGAGCCGCTCCCGCGCCGCAGGACGGCATTTCCGGCGCGGCCGGGGCTGCGCTGAAATACCTGCAGCCGGGCGCGCTGAACCTGACGGCGCTGCCGCCGCTGTCGCTGTACATCCATTTTCCGTGGTGCGTGAAAAAATGTCCGTATTGCGACTTCAACTCGCACGAGGTGCGCGGCGACTTGCCGGAAGCCGAATACCTGGCGGCCCTGCGGCTGGACCTGGAAATGGCGCTGCCATTGATCTGGGGCCGCAAGATCCACACGATTTTCATCGGCGGCGGCACGCCCAGCCTGATGTCGGCGGCGGGCCTGGACCGGCTGATGTCGGACGTGCGCACCCTGCTGCCGCTGGAGCCCGATTGCGAAATCACCATGGAAGCCAATCCGGGTACCTTTGAAGCGGAAAAATTCAAGTCTTACCGGGCCAGCGGCATCAACCGCCTGTCGATCGGCATCCAGAGCTTCAATGGCCGCCACCTGCAGGCGCTGGGGCGCATCCACGACGACAATGAAGCGCGCCGCGCGGTGGAGATTGCACACGCCAATTTCGACAATTTCAATCTCGACCTGATGTACGCGCTGCCCACGCAGACGCTGGCCGAGGCGAGGCAGGACCTGGAGACGGCGCTGGCGTTCGCGCCGCCGCACCTGTCGCTGTACCACCTGACGCTGGAGCCGAACACCCTGTTCGCCAAGTATCCGCCGGTGCTGCCGGACGACGACGAGAGCGCCGACATCGCCGATATGGTGGCGGCGCGCGCCGCGCAGGCCGGCTACGGCCGCTATGAAGTATCGGCCTACGCGCAGCCGGGCCGCCAGGCGCGCCACAACCGCAATTACTGGGAATTCGGCGACTATCTCGGCATTGGCGCGGGCGCGCATTCGAAGATTTCGTTCCCGCACCGCGTGCTGCGCCAGGCCCGCTACAAGCAGCCGCGCGCCTACATGGACGCGGTACTGGCCGGCAACCCGGTGCAGGAAGAGCGCGAGCTGGCGCGCGAGGAGATGGGTTTCGAGTTCATGCTCAATACCCTGCGCCTGACGCAGGGTTTCTCGCCCAACCTGTTCGCCGAGCGCACGGGCCTGGCCCTGAACGCCATCGAGCAGCCGCTGAATGCGGCCGAAGCGAAAGGCTTGCTGTACCGCGACCACCAGGTCATCCGCCCGACGGAACGGGGCTTGTGTTTCCTGAATGACCTGCAGCAGATGTTTCTGGAAGATTGACGCTGCCTAATGCGCGGTGGCACCGCGCAGCCGTTGCAGCTTGGCCGCGTACAGCCCGTGTTCGCTGCGCGTGGTGCTGTTGTCCATCGCCAGTTCCAGCTGCCTGCCCGCCTGCGCCAGCTGGCCCATGCGGGCATACGCCTGCGCCAGCCAGAAATGGAATTCATGGTAGTAGGGGTCGCGCGCGATTTCGCGCTTGAACAGGCGTGCCGCTTCCTGGTAGTCGGCGCTTTCCATGGCGCGCTGGCCCAGGTTGAAGAAGTGGAAGGGGGGCTCTGGCTGCAGGGCCAGCAATTTGCGCCGCAGCAGCTGCGCTTCGTCCGCGCGTCCCAGGCCGTCGAGTGCCTGCGCCAGGTTGGACAGCAGCACGGTGTTCGAGGGCGAGCGTTCCAGGGCGTAAGCGAGCGTGCGCCGGGCCGGCTCGATGTCGCCGTGGCGCAGCTGGATGACGCCCAGGGTATTGAAGGCGCCCGCGAACGTCGGGTCTTGCCGGATGGCGGCGCGGGCGTACCAGTAGGCTTGATCGAGCTCGCCGCTGGCCATGGTTTCGGCGGCGCGATTGTTGAGGTACATGGCGAGGATGGTCGCCTCGCTGATTTGCAGCGTGCGCTGGCCGGCCAGGTCTTCGCCAGGCAGGAAGTCGATTAGCAGGATGGCGTCGGCGTCATAGCCGACCGTATTGCTGGCAGCACGGCGTTCCAGCGCGAGATTGACGTGGCCGGCAACGAAATACATGCCGCCGCTGCGGCTCCAGCTTTCTTCTCCCAGCACCAGCTGGTAGTGCACATCGAGTCCCATTTCCTTGGCCAGTGCGGCCGTCATCAGCACCAGCGACAGGCAATTGCCGCTGCGCGCGTCGAACGCCTGCGCCGCCGTGCGCGTCATGGCGGCATCATATTCCAGCTGCAACCCGGTCCTGTTGCGCAGGGCATCGGCGAGGGCGCGGCGGGGATTCTTGCCGCGCGCCTCGCGCGCGATATCGATACGCACGTAGTGCCGCATGGCGTCGCTCATGGCAAACGCCTGCTGCGGGTCGACCGGTACGGTCGGCGCGGCAAAGCTGGCATCGTTGAAAAGGTCGGGGGGCGGCGCAGTGGTGGGTGCCGTAGCGCAGCCGGCAAGGGCTGTGCACAGCAGCAAGGGGGACAAAAAGCCCCGGCGCAGGTGTTGGCTGATGCCGCTGATACATTTCATGTTCGTGCTCCCGCAGAACGATATCAGGCGCAACACGTATTGCTGCCGGTGGAGCGCCATGCCACCTGAAACAAGTATCCTCGCGCGCCATGGCGCTGTCAAACCCTTTCAGCCGACGGCACCGCCAGCCTTAGAACTCTTCCCAATCCTGCTCGCCAGCCACGTGCGCCTGGGGTTTGCGCGCAGGAGGCGCGCTCTTGGCGGCGATGCCTGGCTGCCGGGCGGTGGCGCTCCTGGCTGCCGGCTTGGCCAGCTGGGCCGCCGCCGGCCGCGCGGCGCGTACCGGTGGCGCGGCGACCATGTGTTCGAGCTGGAAGCCGGCCGCCACCTGCGCCAGGCGCGCCGCCTGGTCCTGCATGCTTTCGGCCGCCGCCGCCGCTTCTTCCACCAGGGCCGCATTTTGCTGCGTCACCTGGTCCATCTGCGCGATGGCCTGGTTGACCTGGTCGATGCCCATGCTTTGCTCGGCGCTGGCGGCAGTGATCTCGGCCATGATGTCGGTGACGCGGCGCACGCTGTCGACCACTTCGCCCATGGTGCTGCCGGCCTGCTGCACCAGCCGCGTGCCGTTATTGACCTGCTCCACCGAGTCGCCGATCAGGGTCTTGATTTCGCGCGCCGCGGCAGCCGAGCGTTGCGCCAGGCTGCGCACTTCCGTGGCGACGACGGCAAAGCCGCGCCCCTGCTCGCCGGCCCTGGCCGCTTCGACGGCCGCGTTCAAGGCCAGGATATTCGTCTGGAAGGCGATGCCGTCGATGACGCCGATGATGTCGACGATTTTCGTCGATGCCGTATCGATGGCGCCCATGGTGTCGACCACCTGGCTGACGATGCTGCCGCCCCGCTCGGCCACGCCGGAGGCGGCCACCGCCATCTGGTTGGCCTGGCGCGCATTGTCCGCATTCTGCTTGACGGTGCTGGTCAACTCTTCCATCGAGGATGCCGTCTCTTCCAGCGAACTGGCCTGCTGTTCCGTGCGCGCCGACAGATCCTGGTTGCCGGCGGCGATTTCGCCCGATGCCGTGGCAATCGCATTGGTGCCCGTCTGTACTTCCGACACCACCTTGCGCAGCGCCTCGTTCATGCCGTGCAGCGCGCGCATCAGGTCGCCGATTTCATCGCTGGCAGGCGTGCCGAAATGCGTGCGCAAGTCGCCGTTGGCGACTGTTTCAGCCACTTTCACGGCGGCCTTCAAGGGCTGCGTGATCGAACGCGTGATCAGCCAGGCGCAGACGCTGCCCAGCGCCACCACCAGCGCGCACAAGGTCAGCAGCAGCGTAAAGCTGCGTTCATTGGCCGCCTCGATCGCATGCGCCGTGGCGTCGATGGCCTGGCGCTGCTGCGACAGCAGGGCCTTGACGTTGTTCTGGTACTTGGTGGCGGCCGGCGCGAAGCTGTCGCGGTAGACGCTTTCCGCCTGCGCCGCATTGCCGCCCTTGCGCGCATTCATCACCAGGGTCTTGGCATCCTGGTACTTGACGCGCTCGGCAATGGACGCCTTGAAGATGGCTTTTTCCTCGTCGCTGACGAGCAGGGTTTCGATTTGCTTCAGCAGCGCGCCGCCCTGCTTGGTGCTGTCGGCGATGGTGTCGGCAAACACGTTCGACAGGGTTTCATCCGTGCTCCTGGCGATCATCGAAGTGCGCGCGATGGCCGAGTAAATCAGCACGTACCAGTCCGATACGAGGCGTTCCTTGGCCAGCGGCTTTTCCATCATTTGCCGCGTCGCTTCGGCATTCACGCTGGCGCTGTACAGCGCGTACGAGGTAGAGATCACGGACAGCAGCAGCACCAGCGCGAAGCCTGCAGCCAGGCGCGTGCCGATACGGAGGTGGGAGAGGGCGTGCATGGTCGTAACTCCTGTCGCAGAGGGGATTTAAGTTGCCTGTGCGACATAGTATGCACTGATAAGTGACCAATAGGCGAGGGAAAAGCGCGCTTGTTTTTGCGCCTGTTGCAGTCTCGCCCGTGCTACAGGTCGAGCGCCTGGCGCAGGTCCGGCTGCTCGGCCCAGCGGGCGAAGGCGGCCGCCATGCGCTCGCTTTCCGCGATGGCGCGGCGCCAGTCGCGCATGCGCGCCGCGTGGTCTTGCCCGTAATGGGGGAAGTCGCGCCGGTCCGGCAGTTTGCCGTTCGGCAGGCTGGCCACGAAGGCGGGCGAGGGCGAGACGAGGATCATGTTGTCGAATGCGCTATCGCCGCTGCGCGCGCGGCGCCAGGGCATGGCCTTGTCCAGCCAGCCCGGCACGATATGGTCGGCAAAATGCGGGTACAGCACCAGGTCCGGTTCGCGCTGGTAGGGCAGGTGCAGATGGTAGTCGACCAGGCCGCCGTCCCAGTAGCGCCCGGGCGGCGCGCCGGCGATGTCCGTCACCGCATCGAGCACCAGCGGGATGGAACCGGAGGCCAGCAAGGCGTCGCGCAGGTTGTCTTGCGCCAGCGGCACGAAATGCGAATGAAAGGCGTCGAAGCGCGAACGCAGCCAGCTGGCGCCATCCGGCCCGGCATGGAATACCGCGCGTTCGAGCGAAGCGGCCAGACGCGCGCGCGCCACAGCATTGCCGGCGGCGGCCAGCAGGAAGCCGCGCCGGTCGCGCCACTTGCCCGGCTGCGCCAGCGCGCCGATGCCGCGCACGGCCAGTACCGACAGGCTGTGCTGCGCATGCTGCAGCAGCTGCGCATCCTGGCCATCGAGCACGGCGTCGAGCAGGGCGCGGCAGGTGCGGCTGACGTGCGCCGCCCCGGGCTTGTCGGGATAGCGCTGGCCCACGTATGCGCGCACCAGGCGGCGCTGCGCGGCGACCGGGTCGGGGAACACGGCGGCGGCCATGCGCCAGGCGCCGATCGAGGCGCCGACGAAGTGGCGCGGACGCGGCGCCTGCGCCAGGAAATTGCCGAACAGCCAGCAGTCGAGCTGGTGCAGGATCAAGCCTTTCGGTCCGCCCGCGGCGGCGGGCACGATGGCGACGTCGAGCGCGCGCATGCCGTGCTCGGCGATGCGGGCGCGGGCGCGGCGGCCCAGGCGGATGGTGATGGCGGACGAATTAAGCAACATGCGTGGGTGGCTGGTGGCGGTCGTTTATTGTAGCGCCATTGCGCCCGAGGGCGCTGCCATGCAAAAAGCGGCGCCGTGCACTGCACGGACGCCGCTTTTCTGCGGGGAGAGCCGGCGATTAACGCAGCGCCGCGATCATCTGCTTCAGCTTGCCGGAATCGACGCAGAAGGCGCGGATGCCTTCGGCCAGTTTTTCCGTCGCCATCGCGTCTTCATTCATCATGAAGCGGAAGGCTTCCTCGTTCAGCGACATTTGCACGATGTTGGTCGATGGCGCCGCTTCGGCGCTCAGCTTGCGCTCCACCGGCGCATCGCTGTCGGCCAGCTTTTGCAGCAGGTCGGGGCTGATGGTGAGCAGGTCGCAGCCGGCCAGTTCGAGGATTTGCGAGGTATTGCGGAAGCTCGCGCCCATCACCTCGGTCTTGTAGCCGAACTTGCGGTAGTAATTGTAGATGCGGCGTACCGACTGCACGCCCGGGTCTTCCGCGCCCATGTAGTCGATGCCCGTCGATTTCTTGTACCAGTCGTAGATGCGGCCGACGAACGGCGAAATCAGCTGCGCGCCCGCTTCGGCGCAGGCGATGGCCTGGGCCAGCGAGAACAGCAGGGTCATGTTGCAGCGGATGCCTTCCTTTTCCAGGATGGCGGCGGCGCGGATGCCTTCCCAGGTGGAGGCGATCTTGATCAGCACGCGTTCGCGGGCAATGCCGGCGTTCGAATACAGGGCGATCAGGTCGCGGCCCTTGGCGACAGTACCTTCCGTGTCGAACGACAGGCGCGCATCGACTTCGGTGGAGACGCGGCCGGGGATGGTTTGCAGGATTTCCACGCCAAACGCGATCAGCAGGCGGTCGATGATCTCGGCGGTTGATGCGTTCGGATGGTCGCGCACGGCCTTTTCCAGCAGCGGCTTGTATTCATCCTTCTGCACGGCCTTCAGGATCAGCGAAGGATTGGTCGTCGCGTCGCGCGGCGTGTAGGCCTGGATCGATTGGAAGTCGCCGGTGTCGGCCACCACGGTAGTAAATTGCTTCAGTTGTTCGAGTTGGTTCATGGCTGCACGGGAAAGAGTGAAGGGGCTTGCCGAAGTATTGTACCGAATCCATCGCAGGTGGGACCCACTATTGTCTTGTCTGTGCATTACTTGTTCAATTGAATCTTGCTTTTTTAAGAACTCGCGCATAATTGGCTGAACTTGTTTATTTTGCACATTGTTTTTATAAGCAATATGCGATGCCACCATTCAGATGAAGAGCATCCTTTTGACACAAGATATCGTTAGCGCATTGGCCGCCTTCAACGGCGCGACACGCCTGTATGCATTGTCCATCGGCAAGGATGACCAGGACAGCGGCCTGCTGGTCGAGGCCTTTGCCAGCGATGATCGGCTGCAGGAAGTCGGCGCGCGCGACATCATCGCCCTGTCCACCAGCGCCCATGTCGCGCTGGCATCCCTGCTGGGCCAGCCTGCCAGCCTGCATGTCAGCCTGGTTGACGGCACGCGCACGTCCTTTTCCGGCTACATCAGCGTTGCGGCCATGCTGGGCAGCAATGGCGGCCTGGCGCGCTACCGGCTGCGCATCACGCCGTGGCTGTGGCTGCTGACGCAGGCGCGTAACAGCCGCGTCTGGCAAGATCGGAGCGTGACGGCCATCGTCGACGAGGTCTTGCAGGCGTATGCGCCGCATGCACTGTGGCGCTGGAGCGACGAGGTCGTGTCGTTCATGCAGGAAGCGGGCGAACGCAGCTATTGTTGCCAGTACCGCGAGTCAGATTTCGATTTTATTCGTCGCCTGCTGACGGAAGAGGGGCTGGCCTGGCGGTTTGACGGTCAGACCCTGATCGTTTTTGCCGATAGCAGCCAGGCTTGCGCCACGCCCGAGGACGCCAGCAGCGCGCAAGGCGGCGGCTTGCGCTTTCATGGCGCGCGCGTGGGCGAGCCGGGTGACAGCGTGCAAGCCTTGCGCGCGCAGCGCAGCCTGCAGGTGGGGCTGAGTAGCGTGCTCAGCTACGATTACAAGGCGAAAAAGGCGGTCGCCGCCAGCGTACCGACGAATATGATTCTTGGCGGCAAGAACGCGCCGGTGCTGGAAAGCTACGACACACCGGGCCAGTACTGGTATGCGAATGGCGCCCAGGCGCAGCGCTACGCCCGCTTGCAGATGCAGTCGCACGAAGCGCGCGCCCAGCTGTGGCAAGCCCGTTCGACCGTGCGCACCCTGCGCGCCGGCACGCGCTTTAGCCTGACGCAAGGCCCGTTGCAGCCAGCCGACGGCGCCGCGCCCGAGTATGTCGTGCTGCGCGTGGCCAGCATCGGCGTCAACAACCTGCCGCTGCCGGCTTGGCAAGGACTGGCGGAACTGTTCGGCCCGATACCGGAATTGCTGGAGGAAACCGTGGCAGCGTGGGGTGCAGGGTTTCCCGATTTCTCCGCCGCGATTGCCCAGGCGCAAGCCAGCGGTTACGCCAACTGCATCGATATGATCAGTGCGGCGATTCCGTGGCGTCCGGCGCACGATGACGGCGAGGCGCGCCAGCACGCCACGCCGACGGCCCTGGGTAGCCAGAGCGCCATCGTCGTCGGTGCCGATGGCAATGACGTGGCCAGCGGCGCCGATGAGATTTACTGCGACAAGCTGGGCCGGGTGCGTATCCGCTTTCACTGGCAGCAAGAGACTGGCGCAACGTGTTGGGTGCGGGTAGCGCAGCGCGCCGCCGGCGGCGGCATGGGCAGCCAGTTCCTGCCGCGCATCGGCCAGGAAGTGCTGGTGCAGTTCCTGGAAAACGATATCGACCGGCCCGTCATCGTCGGCGCCCTGTACAACGGCCAAGGCGAGGGCGGCACCGTACCCACGCCGGGCGGCATGGCGCGCGATCAGAGCGACGCCGGCGTGTTCCAGCCGGCGCACGACCACGCCATCGCGGGCCAGGGCAATGTGGCGGGCGGCAACAGTCCGCTGTGGCATGGCGCCGCGGGCGCCAGCGCGGCGCACCGCAATGGAGCGGCGCAATGGGGCATCCGCAGCAAGGAATTCGGCAAGGCGGGCAGTGCGGCCGGCTACAACCAGCTGCTGTTCGACGACACCGACCAGCAGGGACGCATTCAGCTGAAAAGCAGCCATGCGGCCAGCGAACTGAACCTGGGCCACCTGATCCATGGCGCCGATAATTACCGTGGCAGCCTGCGCGGCGCCGGCGCCGAATTGCGCACCGATGCGTATGGCGTGGTGCGCGCCAGGGCCGGCCTGCTGGTAAGCAGCTATGTGCTTCGGCATGACGCCGCGCAACGCGATCCGGCCGGCGACAACGCCGCCGGCATTGCCCTGCTGAAACAGGCGGTGCTGTTGGGCGACACATTCAGCGCTGCCGCCAAGACGCATCAAACGGTGGCCTACGCCAGCCATGTCGGCGCCAGCGCGCCGAATGCCAGCGAACTTGACGACCAGGCGGCGCCCTTGAAAGCGATGCTGGCCAGCGTTTCCGGTATGCATGAACAGTTGCCGCACACAAAGGACGCCATCATCGCGATCGCCGCCAGGGCCGGACTGGGCGTTGTCGCGGGGCAAGACATGCAACTGGCCAGCGGCGAAACCGTCACCATGATGAGCGGCCAGGATACCCAGTTCATCGGTGGCGGCCAGTGGCGCGTGCACGCGGGCCAGGCCATCGGCGTGCTGGGCGGTGCCGTCAAGGCCGGCGAGGGGGATACCGGGGTGCAACTGATCGCGGCCCAGGGCGCCATCGACGCGCAGGCGCAGGCCGACGTGCTCAACGTGCAGGCGCGCGAAGAGGTCAACGTCATCAGTGCCAACGCGCATGTGGACTGGGCGGCGGCGAAAAGCATCCGCCTGTCGACGGCGGGCGGCGCGAATATCACCATCGAAGGCGGCAATATCACGATCCAGTGCCCGGGCAAGATCACGGTGCATGCGGGCAAGAAGAGTTTTATCGGGCCGACACGGCTCGCTTATCCATTGCCGGCGCTGCCTGCGAGCGTCTGCAAGGCGTGTCTGCTGGCCGCGTTGCGTAGCGGTAGTCCGTTTGTTGCACCCACGGCAGCCTAGAAAAGGAGCCCTGATGTACTTTGCCATCGATATTCCTGACGCGGCAGTACCCGACTTGATCGCGCAGCAACTGCTGGCCTTGCGCGCGGAGGCGGCAGCGGCGAACGGCAGCCAGCCCTTGCACCTGCTGGCGCTGCTCGACGGCGCCTGCGACGAGGAGTTTTTCACCAAGCGCTACCCGAGCCGCTTGCGGCGCCAGTCGCTGTATGCGCACACCTCGCTGCAAAACTTCAAGAGCGCCGCACCGCATTTAATGGCGGCGCCATCGACAGGCAGCGAGCAGGCTGCGTGGCTGCAGCGCCTGTTTTCGCTGTGCGCAGGCAAGCCCATGCTCAGCATCATCGCCAGCACGCTCGATATCGGCCAGCTGGAGCAGCATTTGCGCCCCTATTTGATTGCCATCACGCCAGACACCGTCGAATGGCCCGTGCGCTGGGCCGATACGCGCATATTGCCGGCCCTGCTGGCAGCCTTGACTGAAACGCAGTCTGCGCATTTGCTGAGCCCCATCTACCGCTGGTGGTCGCTGCGGCGCGATGGCTCCCTGATCAGTTGGCAGGGCACGGCAGAGGCCAAGCCCGCCCCTGCGGAATTTGATAAATTCCCCCTCGGCGACACCGCCTTTGCCTCCCTGGTGGATATCGCCGAAGCCGACGCCATCCTGGCCAATCTGCATGATGTGCAGCCGGACCTGTTTCATTCCGGCACCCCGGCCGAGTGTCACGCGCGCGTGGCGCGTCATTTGCTTGTGGCAAACGCCAGCGGCATCGAGGCGGCGGGCCAGCGTCAGCATTTCAGCGCCTTGGCCTTGATGCTGGCCGACGATTTTACCTCGCATCCGGCGATGGCCAGCCTGTTGCGGCGCACGCGCCAGGGAGCGAATTACCTGTCCGAGCTCGACACGCTGCCCGACGATTTCTGGCAGGCGCGCTCGGCTGCCTAGCCTTGTTTCTTCGACTGCTTACTTTGATAAAAGGAAAAATGATGAAATGGATTATGTATCTTGGCACGGCCTTGCTGCTGAGCGGCTGCGCCCTCAAGGCCAGGCAGGTTGAGGAAGCCGGTCCAAGGACTACCGCGACGGCGCAGGTGGGTATTGTCAACCATACGGGAAACTATATTTATTCCGCATCGGTGGATGGGGCGGGAGGCGCCAATATGGCCAGGTGGGGAGCGGGGGGAGCC
>NZ_JBWKYD010000021.1:0-126184 GCF_059423585.1 Janthinobacterium sp. GW460-12-1-14-LB5
TAAATACCCCTTCAGGACAGATGGTTTATTTAATTTCGATCCAAAAAAACACATCATATCAGTCGATGACATGATTTCTATGGCACGAAACCTTTCAATAGAAGAACTTGAAAATCTTGTTAAAAAAACAGAGCAGTACATTAATACAGAAGGGAAAGTCAAGCAAACTCAATACGGGAAAATCTTCTTCATTTCTGCGACCTCGATCGCCGTACTATTTTATTTCGGAATGCAGTATAGAGATAATTTTATCTTGATTCCTGGAAGCAATCTAATTGAAAAAAAGATTAATCAGGCAAAAATTGAAGGTACAACCGCGACTACGGAAAGCGCTGATTTCGCAGTGGTGATTCCTTTTGCTCGCCCCAGCTTAACGAAGGAAGATGCACCGGACGGCTTCACTAACGTCATTGCACTTTCAAACTCATCGCCGTTAAAATCTAAAAATCAGGACCTTGTCTTTTCAGCAGGCAGATGCAGATTCATCGGAAGCATTACTTGGGAAGACAAAAATTCTCTCACGGCCTCGGCATCAATAACATCACTTAATTGTGTCTTGGACAACCGCGACACTTATGAACTTCAAAACAAATCTGGAATAGAGATTGGCTTTCTTGAACCAATCAATGCGCCTGCAACAAGACGTTTGCACTTGATCAAGGAGGATAATATCTTCACCTTACCAAAAGAGGAAAAATATTTACTTCGGCTAGCTCAACCTATTCAGGATCTTGAGTACAAAGGAAAATCTATTGTAGCGTGGTGAGTTTCATAAAATCCATCTCAAAATTATAGGCAATACATAGCTGTTGCTAAAAATGGCCGCCAAACAGTCCGCTGGGGGATATATGACGGTATTGGAGTCCTTGCCCTCTCACAACGCGAGGGCGTTGTCTTTAGCGACTGCAGCTACCTCAGTGTCGAACAAGAACCGATCATGATGCAATGCCGCCATCTGTCACCAGCATATCCCGATACTATGGCACGCTAGGGGCCGCAAACCCGTTAAGTCTATCGGTCGGCATGCTTACGGATTCTGCGCAAGCTATGATTTATTTCAAGCAATCATGAATCTTTCTCCAAGCCAATATCTATATACCAGACAAAGAAAGCCATATTGCTGTTCAGTGGCCGTAGTAATAACGAGCATGTTGGGTGCGATACCATGACACTTTAATATTCTCCCCAAACTCCAGCACCACCGCCCCCGTCACATCCGTGCGCAGCCGCGCAATGCCCATGTCGCCATAGCGCGCATACACTTGCGGCTTCGGATGTTTATAGCGGTTCCGGTGTCCGACCTGGAAAATTGCCAGGGCCGGATGGACGGCGTTCAGAAATGCCGGTGTCGACGAGGTGCCGCTGCCATGATGCGGCGCCAGCAGCACGTCGGCCGCCAGATCGCCTTCGGCCGAGCGCGCCAGCAATTGCGCCTCTTGCGCCGCCTCGATGTCGCCGGCCAGCATAATTGCATGCTTGCCGGCCGTGATTTTCACGGTGCAGCTGCGGGCGTTCGGTTTCAGGGAAATGTCCGTGTGGCTGGCGGGCAAGGGATGCAGCATGGCGAAGCGCACGCCTTCCCAGCTCCAGCTTTGACCGGTCACGCAATGCAGATACGGACGCCGGGCTTGGCGCCGGGCTTCGACGGCCGGGTGGCCATCGAACAGGGACGAAGCCAGCCAGCCCACGTCTATATTTTCCAGCAGAGAGATAGCACCGCCCGCGTGATCGAGGTCGCTGTGCGAGATGATCACGCCGTCGAGCTTGCTGATGCCCCGTGCGCGCAGATACGGCACGATGACACGGCTGGCGCCGTCGGAATCGAGACTGTAGGCGGGGCCCGTGTCGTACAGCAGTCGGTGATCGTGGGTTTCCACCAGTACGGCCATGCCTTGTCCCACATCAAAGGCCGTGATCCACATCTGGCCCGGCGACGGGCTCGATGGCAAGGCCGTCAGCAGCGGCAGCCAGCCCAGCATGCCGGCCCAGCGCTGCGGCCATCCCCGTGGCGCCAGCAGCCAGGCCGTGCCGAACAATGCCCAGCAAAAACTCCACCATGGCGGTGCCGGTGCGGTCCAGACGGCAAAGCGGCGCGCACCGAGCCACTCCAGCACCTGCGCCAGCATCTGCACGATGGCGTGCGCCAGCAACAAGAGCCCATCGGACAAAGGCGCCGGCAGCAGGCTGCCCGCCAGGGACAAGGGCGTGACGACCAGGCTGATGACGGGTATGGCCAGCGCATTGGCCACGGGGCTGACCAGCGAGACTTGTGAAAACAGCAGCATCGTCAACGGCACCAGCCCCACCGTCACCACGTATTGCGTATGCGCGCCGAGCGCCACGGCCGCGCGCAGGCGCCGCCAGCGGCCGGCGTTCTCCGGCAAGCGTGCCGTGGTGCGGCCCGCCGTCGCGTATAGCATGGTGGCGACGGCGCCGAACGACAGCCAGAAACCGGGCCACAGCACGGCCCACGGGTCGAGCAGCACGACCACGCCCAGCGCCAGGCACAGGATATGGACGATGCTGGTGATGCGCCCCAGCCACAAGGCCAGCGCCACCACCAGCAACATATACAAGGTGCGCTGCGCGGGCACGCCGAAGCCGGCCAGCAGCACGTACACAAATGCCGCCAGCGCACCGGCCAGCGCCGCCACCTTTTGCGCCGGCAACAGCAAGGGCAGTTGCCGGTCGGTAAAGAATGAGCGCCGCCACAGCGCGCCTGCGCCCAAGGCGAACAAGCCCGCGATCATGGTAATGTGCAAGCCCGAAATCGAAATCAAGTGGCTTACACCCGTGCGGTTGAACACTTGCCAGTCCGACTGCGGGATGGCGCGCTGATCGCCCACCACCAGCGCCACGATCACGCCCGCATACTGTTTATCTTCCAGGCTGCGCACTATGCGCGCACGCAATGCCGCGCGGCTCGCTTCCACCACATTGCCGAAAGCGGGCACGAAGGCGGCCACGCGCACGTTCGGCGTATCGGCGCGCGGCTGCGGCCGCACATAGCCTGTGGCGCGTACGCCCTGCTCCAGCAGCCATGCCTCGTAATCGAAACCCATGGGATTCGCGTTGCCGTGCGGACGCTGCAGCCGCACCGTCAGCCGCCAGCGCTCGCCCGGCTGCACGTCGCCCACCTCGTTCGTCACTTCATCGCGAAAACCCGCGTACCAGGACAGCGCGATCAAAGGCGGCACCTTCGCGCCAACTGCCTTCTCCACGGCAAAATTGAAGCGCACGCCCTGCTCGAAGCGGTACGGCAGGCTGGCCACCGTGCCCGTGACGATGATGTCCTGTCCTTCGTCAGCCAGCGCCAGTTGCGGCGCCATGGCGGCCTGGGCCAGCCAGGCGGCCCAAAAGTAGCCCAAGGCGGCGCCGTAGCACAAGCCATGGATGGCACCCGGGCGCCACTGCCATTGGCACATCAACAAGGCATACCCGGAGGCGACAACCATCAAGCCCAACAGTACCCAGCCGGCAACGGCCGGCAATTCTGCCTGCATCTGCAGCAGAGCCGCACCGCATGCAAAACCAAGGATGCCCATGCGCATGATACGGCCTTGCGTTCAAATGCCGACACGAAGAAATAGGTGCTGCCTGGGGAAGAATAGACTGTGCGGCCAAGGCCTGGCACTTCATCAGCTCTTGGTTGAGATGCGTCAATATCAAGCGACTTACTCTGGCGAAGAGCCGTAATTTTCTTGCATACAAGAAGCTTCCGCGTACGATGATCAAAAGCCCCCTCACTACTTGCAAGGAAAATCATGTACGAAAGCCACTATACGCATCACTTTTTCCGTCTGTGGGGCGCGCGGGAAGGCGCGGAGGGTCTCGCTCCAGACACTGTATTGCTGGGCAATAGCCAAAATGACTTCGATGCCAAGTTTGGCGATCTCGCGGGACAAGTCGGACTTCGCTACTTCCTGGTGGAATTCAAGACCGACCGCGCCGGCATCGCCCAGGAAGTCGGCATCACGGGCAAGCCTCACCGTCACGCGCTGTACCAGCATTTGCGCAATGACAGCAACTGTGAACTGTTGGCCAGCGTAGGCCATTTTGCGGGCTATCCGGAAAACGGTCTCCTGGTATTTGAACCTTACGGCCACGCTGTTGCTCAACGCCAACCACGCAAGGACATCGTGGACGGCATCATGCTCAACGACAAACCTTGGCATGCGCTCGATTACGCACGCAAGCCTCTCGCCTTCGATGCCTTTTACACCTTGCTCAATAATATCGATGGAAGCTTGACCACGGCGCCGTCTGGTTTTTTCAGCAATGGCATTGGCCTACCCTTGAAAAAATTCGAGGAATATATCGAATGCATGTACCAGCACCTGGAGCAGGTAGTGGACGACAAGGGCACCATGCTCCTGGGAATTACGCACCCCGGCACCGGCGTTTTCATTTACTTCAAAGAAACCGTACCACAGTTGATCACCAGGCTGCACTCGGCATTTAATGCGCTGCGAGCAACGATCCCGCCACGCCCAACGCCGCCTGCCAATCCAGCCGGCACCCCTTGATTTTCTAGCTTTTTCTTTCCCTATCATCCGTCATGTCCTCCTTTCGGCGCCACCGTGCAACGCCACGGCTGCGCCGCAAGGTGCTAGAGTCAGCGCAATTGCCACGCGGTATAATCGGCCTCGCTTACTTCAACACCCAGGCACGACATGACTTCCTCCGCACTTCCTCCCGATACCTCCACCGACCTTTCCGACAGCACTGAAGACAATAACGACGCCACCCTGGTCGCGGAACTGGGGGAACTGGCCGAGCATATCCGCCTGGTGAAAATGGAAGGCCGCGTCTTCGTGCGCTTTTCCGGCGTCGTCAAGGCCGGCCACCTGGTGGTGCCGTATGCACTCGTGCCGGCGCAGGGGGTGCTGGCGCGGCCGGCCAAGTGGCGCAAGATGGACCGCGAGACCAAACTGGCCCTGGTGCGCGAGCGGGCCAGTGCGGCCGTCTTCGAGGAACTGCGCCAGCATGTGGTCGATTTCGTCGCCGATATCGCGGGCCTGAGCGAGGACGTGGACACGGACCCGATGGTCTTCCTGCACACGCTGGCCGACATGCAGACGTCGGAGCCGGCCGGCATGGTGTTCGACCGCATCCGCCAGCGCTTCAATCACGCCATCGAGCGCCAGCAGGAGGAGCAGCACGCGGCGCGCACGCGCCAGAGCATCAACCTGGCCGAGTATCCGGCCTCGTTCGAGATGGCGCGCCGCCTGCCGCGCCGCTTCATCGCCCTGCTGGGCCCGACCAATTCCGGCAAGACGCACCGCGCCATGGAAGCACTGGTCAAGGCGAAAAGCGGCATCTACCTGGCGCCCTTGCGCCTGCTGGCACTGGAAAACTACGAACGCCTGCAGGACGCCGCGCCGCATGGCAAACCGCTGGCCGTGAGCCTGATCACGGGCGAGGAGCGCAGGGTCGTCGACGGCGCCACGCACGTGGCCAGCACGGTGGAAATGCTGGATACGAAAACCGTCGTCGAGGTGGCCGTCATCGATGAAATCCAGATGCTGGCCGACCCGGACCGGGGCGCCGCGTGGACGGCGGCCGTCTGCGGCGCGCCCGCCCACACCGTCTACCTGGTGGGGGCGCCGGAAGCGCGGCGCGCCATCGAAGCGCTGGCCGAGCGCCTGGACTGCCCGCTGGAAGTACATGTATTGAAACGCATGGCGCCCCTGTCGATGGAGCCGACGGCCGTGCGCAAGGTGCGCAACCTGCGCCGCGGCGACGCCGTCATCGCCTTTTCGCGCCGCGAAGTGCTGATGTGGCGCGACATGATCACGGAGACGGGGCTGTCCGTGGCCACCGTCTACGGCAACCTGTCGCCCGAGGTGCGGCGCGCGCAGGCGCAGCGCTTCCGCGACGGCACGGCCGATATCGTCGTCGGCACGGATGCGCTGGCGATGGGCCTGAACATGCCGATCGCGCGCATCGTCATGACCACCTGCGTCAAATACAATGGCCGCGAAGAGGAAGAGATTTCGGCCGCGCTGGCGCGCCAGATCGCCGGGCGCGCGGGCCGCTACGGCGTGCATGAAGAGGGCCTGGTGGCCGGCTACGACAACGATACGCATGAAGTGATGCGCGCGCTGCTGAAGGAAAAACTGCACCCGCTGAACACCAGCGGCTTCGCCGTGGCGCCCTCGCTGGAACACCTGCACCGGATTTCGTCCGTGACGGGCGAGCTGTCGCTGTCTAAACTGCTGCGCCGCTTCATCCACAATATCGACGTGCCGGACGGCTTTTTCTTCCCGCGCATCACGGAAGACCAGAAGGAGCGCGCCGTCTGGCTCGACACCCTGCCCCTTTCCGTGGCCGACAAATTTACTTTGTCGCTGGTGCCGATCTCCAGCAAGGTGCCGTCCTTGCAGACGGCGTGGGAGCACTGGGCGAAGAATCTGTCGCAGGGAAAAACGAGCACCTTGCGCCAGCACGCGTACGGCGGCGGCACGCAGAACCTGCAGCAGGTGGAAGACACCTGCCGCTACTATTCCGCGTACGCCTGGCTCAGCTACCGCCTGCCCGAATTCTTCCCCGATATCGCGGTCGCGCAAAACCTGTCGCGCGATGCGTCCGAACGGGTCGACTCCATCCTGCGCGCGCACAACGCGGCCTCGCGCGGGCGGTCGAAGAAATTCAAATAAGCGTCAGCTGACTGGCCAGAACCAGACCTCGCCGCAATCCCAGTAGCATTCGGTGCCGCACACCTTCACGCCGATGGACGGCAGCAGGATGTCGATATGCCCGCCCGCGCCGCCCAGGTAACCGGGAATGCGGAAGAAGGCGACAACGCCCTGGCGCTGGCCGATGCCGGCGTTGGCCGCGTCGCGAGCGAATTTTTCGGGCGCGCCGAACAGCGCGGGGCTGGCCAGCATGTGCGCCAGCCTGGCCTGTCCCGGTTCGATCAGCGCGCCCTTGAACGGCCCCCTGCGAATCGCCATGCGGCCTTTCAGCTGTATGCCCGCCTTGATCAGGGCCAGGCTGACGCGGATGGCGCAGGTGTTGGCAAAGCTGTCCTTGCCGATCAAATCGTCCCAGCCGATTTCACCGAACAGCGCCGCCTGGTCGACGGCGGCCACGCTCGAATAATTCTCGCGCAGCGTGATGAATGCAGGTTTCACGTCAGCCTCCCGTCGCCCCTGCACGGCAGGGAACATCAGGCCGATTGTACGAGGATGCGGCAGCCCCGCACTGAGCAAGGTCAAGCATTGGCTTGAGGAAAGCCAGCTACCCGCTAATGATGGGGACAGTTTGGAGACGGGCGACTTCCGGCCCTTGGCGTTGCACCACATCAATGCAAGGCGGCCGCCAGCGGCCTGGGTGACGACAATGACTGAGCTGGAACAAACATGTGCCAGCCGCGCTCTACCACCGCCACCAGATACGACCTATTCTGATCTCATTCCCTATGCGGGATACCTCGCCACCGGCGTTGCGTCTCCTGAACGCACCAGACAGCGCCGCATTTAAATCTTATACCGGGTTGACGACAATGTGCATTGAGGAGATCAAGAATTTTTCCACTATCGCCGCAGCGGTAATTGTACTGATTGGCAATCTGATACTTTTTGTGCTGGTTTTCAAAAAAGAAAGGCTATTTGAAACCGAGCGGCAAAAATTTTCATTAGTACTAACGAATGTTGAACAGCAGCACGCCAAGAAACTTCAGGATGAGCGACATGATTTTGAAAGGAAACAGCAGGAACTTGTCGAGGAGCAGAATAGACTGAACTATCAATACTCTCAGAAGCTGCAACGACAACGGGCCGAACTGGATGCCTGGAGAACTGGCTATGAAGTCGAAACAAAAATAAGGAATGACGCCCTGCGCAACCTCAGAACGGCCGTTATCACGCTGTTTGACGGCTTCCAGAACATGCTTCAGCTCGCAATGCGGGTGGATGACCAGGAAATTCTCGGGGTGCTTGCCAAGTGTGTTAAAGCGCTATCCGACCTCGATCACGCTATCGATGCGGCAAAGAGTATTGTGCGCAATGATATTGAAGCCGAGAAACTCCACCGATTACACATCATTAAGCGATTTTTCCTAAGAGTGATTCTGGACTTAACAAGAAGAAAAACAGAACGGATATCGCAAGCGCCGGCACTTCGGAAAATGGAGATCCGCCTGAAAAAACGTAAAGAAGTCACCATGCACTATCTTCAATCGGTCATGGAAGAGCGGCCCAGGGCACCCGACATTGGTGCCTCAGAATGACATGGTATTCCATGCATGAGAATGCCGAGCCGCACGCAGCCCCCTTACGGTTTGGCCGCCGCATAATGCAGCTTGAGCACCAGCCCGTTATGGTCATCGGCCATGTAGATATCGCCGTCCTGGCCCTGTTTCACGTCGACGGGCGCGCCCCTGCCCTGCTTGCCCTTGCGCTCCCAGTTGCCGATCAACTCGACGGACTTGCCCAGCGGCGCGCCGGCCTTGTCGGGCAGCAGCGCCACCAGGCGGTGGCCGTTGCTGCGGTAGCCGTGGTAGCCGATGATCAGGCTATTCTTGTACAGCGCCGGGAAGCGGCTGGCCGTATAAAAGGTCATGCCCAGCGGCGCGGCGTGGCCGGGCAGCAGACGCTCCGGCGCCGCATACTGGGCGTCGCAAGCCGTCTTCGGGTATTCGGGACTGGCCACATTGTCGTCGTAGCAGTATGGCCAGCCGTAGTGGCGGTCGGCCTTGATCAGGTTCAGCTCCTCATGCGGCAGGTTTTCGTCGCTTTTGAGTTGCGGCATGGCGGCCTGGATGGCGTCGCGCGCGTTTTCCGCCTGCCACAGTTCGCCCGTGGCCGGGTGGAAGGCCAGCGCCATCGAATTGCGCAAGCCGCGCGCGTGCGTGCGCCAGCTCGTCACCGTGCCGGCCGGCCAGGCCATCGTGTATTCGCGGATGGCGCCCAGCGCCTCAAGGCCTTCCGCCGAAGGACAGGCCTTGGCCGGATCGGGCGCCTTGCCATCGTTCTCGCAATGGTCGGTGCTCGAACCCACGTTCACGTACAGGTCGCCCTTGGGGCTGAAACGCATGTTCGTCAGCAGGTGCAAGCCCAGGCCCGGCAGGCGCGGCGTCTTTGCCGTGCCGCCGATGATGTCGGTGGTGGCGCGGGCGGGATCGCGCAGGTCGAAGCGGAAGATGCGCCCCACCTCGCCCACGTAGACCAGGCCGTCCGGCCCCTGCACGATGCCGTTCGGGCGATCGAGCTTGTCGAGCAGCAGCTTGCGCTCGTAGCCCGGCCCGGCCGCCTTGCGCTGCAACAGCCACAATTTGCCCTGCTTCGGCGTCCATCCCGCCATGTCCGTGACGAGGATGTCGCCGTTCGTCAGCGGCAGCACGCCGCGGGGGAATTTCAGGCCGTCGGCCAGCACGGCCACGCAAAAACCGGCCGGCGTGGTCACGTCGAGGCGCGGCATGCCGTCGCACTGGGCATTGACGGCCGCCAGGGCGGGCGCCAACGCGCTGGAAAGGCAGGCTGCCAGGGCGCCCGCGAGCATTTTCTTGTTCATGGTCTCATTCCATCAAGGGTAATCGGGACAGCACGGCGCGCGCGTTGGCGCTGGTCGCAGCCGCCACTTGCGCAATATCAAGGCCGCGCAATGCGGCCAGCACGGCGCCGATACGGGGCAATTCTTCGGGACTGTTGCGGCCCGGGTGGATCCAGGCGGGGGAAATGTCGGGCGCGTCCGTCTCCAGCACGATGGCGTCCAGGGGCAATTCCGTGGCCATGCGGCGTATCTGCAAGGCCCGCGTAAAGGTCATGGCGCCGCCGAAACCGAGCTTGAAACCGAGGGCTATATAGCCCTGCGCCTGCTGGAAGCTGCCGTTGAACGCATGCGCGATGCCGCCATTCGGGCGGATCTGGCGCGCGTGCTTGAGGACGATGTCCTGCGAGCGGCGCACGTGGGCCAGCACGGGCAAGTCGAAGTCGCGGGCGATCTTCAGCTGCTCGCGCAGGAAATGCTCCTGCTTGATGCGCATGGCCGGTTCGCACAGCATCGGAATGAAGAAATCGAGGCCGATCTCGCCGATGGCGACAAAGCGCGCGTCGTTCATGGCCAGCGCCACGGCTTCACGCAGGGCGATCAAGTCGTCTTCCGTGGCGTGCGGCACGTAGATCGGGTGGATACCGAGCGCATAGCAGGCATTGGGCGCCGTTGCCGCCAGATCGCGCACGATGCTGAAATTGGCCCGCTCGACGGCAGGAACGACGATCATCGCCACGCCCTGCGCGGCCGCGCGCGCCGCCACCTGCGGCGATTCGCTGCCGAATTCGTGCGCGTCGAGGTGGCAGTGCGTGTCGATCCACATGGCGGCTCCTTAGTACTGGTACGGCTGCAGCCCTTCGTCCGTCAGGCGCAGCACGCGGTCGCAGCGCCTGGCCAGTTCGATATCGTGCGTGACGATGACGAAGGCCGTGCCCAGGGTGCGCGACAGTTCCAGCATCAGGTCGAAGATCTGTTCGGCCGTGGCGTGATCGAGGTTGCCCGTCGGCTCATCGGCCAGCACGCAGGCCGGCTGCGTGACGAGGGCGCGGGCCAGGGCCACGCGCTGGCGCTCGCCGCCCGACAACTCGCCCGGCGTGTGCGTGACGCGCTTGGCCAGGTTCACGCGCGTGAGAATCTGCTGCGCCAGCTCGGTGGCCGGGGCGCGCTTCATGCGCCGTATCATCAGCGGCATGGCGACGTTGTCGAGCGCGGAAAACTCGGGCAGCAGGTGGTGAAACTGGTAAACGAAGCCCAGCGAGGCGTTGCGCAAGTCGCCGCGCGCCTTTTCGCTGAGGGTGGCGAAATCCTTGCCCAGCAGGGTCACCTTGCCGCTGGTGGGCGTATCGAGGCCGCCCAGCAGGTGCAGCAGGGTCGACTTGCCCGAGCCGGAGGCGCCGACGATGGCGACGCGCTCGCCGCGGTGGACGTCGATGTCGATGCCGGCCAGCACCTGCACCTTGTAGCTGCCCTGCGTAAAAGTCTTGCCCAGGCCGCGGCAGCTAAGGACGGCAGAATCGGCGGTGGCGCCGTTGGAGGCAGGTTTGTTCAGATCGGTCATGGTCGTAGTCAGTGGTTTATTCATAGCGCAGGGCTTCCGCAGGTTTGACGCGGGCGGCCCACCAGCTTGGGTACAGGGTCGCCAAAAAGGCGAGAATCACGGCCAGCACGCCGATCTTGGTGACGTCGGGCCAGCGCAGGTCGGACGGCACGGTGCTGATGAAATAGATGTCCTTGGAGAGGAACTGCACGCCCAGCAAATGCTCGATGAAGGGCACGATGACGTCGATGTTCATGGCCACCAGCACGCCGCCGCCCACGCCCAGGATCGTGCCCAGGATGCCCACCAGCGCGCCCTGGATCATGAAGATCTTCATGATGGAGCGGGGCGAGGCGCCCAGCGTGCGCAAAATCGCGATATCGGCCTGCTTGTCCGTCACCGTCATCACCAGGGTCGAGACGAGGTTGAAGGCCGCCACGGCGATGATCAGGGTCAGGATGATGAACATCATGCGCTTTTCCGTCTGCACGGCGGCGAACCAGTTGGCGTTCAGCTTGGACCAGTCGCGCAGCCACAGGTCGCCCGGCATGGATTTCTTCAATTCGGCGGCCACTTGCGGCGCCTGGTTCATGTCGGCCAGGCGCAGACGCAGGCCGGACGGGCCGTCGAGGCGCAGCAAACGCTGGCCGTCTTCGATATTGATGAAGGCCAGGCCGGCGTCGAATTCATTGTGGCCCGCCTGGAAGATGCCGCTGACGGTGAAGCTGCGCATGCGCGGCAGCACGCCGGCCGGCGTGACCTGGCCCTGCGCCAGCATCAAGGTCACTTTTTCGCCGAGGTTGACGCGCAAGGCGCGCGCCAGCTCGATGCCCAGCACGATATTGAAGGTGCCCGGCTGCAGGGCCTTGAAGCTGCCCATGCGCGTCTGGCCGGCCACGTCCGAGACGTTCGGCTCTTCCTCGGGCAGCACGCCGCGCACGATGGCGGGACGCAGCGCATCGTCGCGCAGCAGCATGCCTTGCGTTTCCACAAACGGCGCCGCGCCCTTCACGGCGGGATTCTTGAAGGCTTGCGCCGCCTCGGCGCGCCAGTCGGGCATGCTGCCGCTGTTGTCGAACACTTCCACGTGGGCCAGCACGGACAGCATGCGGTCCGTCACTTCCTTCTGGAAGCCGTTCATCACGGACAGCACGACGATCAGCGCCGCCACGCCCAGGCCGATGCCGGCCATGGAAATGAGCGAGATGAAGGAGATAAAACTGTTGCGGCCACTGCGCTTGCCGGCCCGCGTGTAGCGCAGGCCAACCAGCCATTCGAAGGGAAGATTTTTTAACATGCTTGTGAGGTGATTGATTCTTGTATAAGCGACATGCCACCGTACTGACCCAACAGCGAAGTGCCGGGGTCGGACCCTGAGGGTCCGACCCCAGGTTCTGCCTTGGGGCTGATTTTCTTATTCATAGCGCAGCGCCTCGGCCGGCTTGACTCTGGCGGCGCGCCAGCTCGGGTAGATCGTCGCCACCAGCGCCAGGCCAAAGGCGATCAGGCCGATCTGCGCCACGTCCAGCCAGTGCACGTCGGACGGCACGGCGCTGATCTGGTAGATTTCCTTGGAAATGAAGTGCAGGCCGAAGATGCCTTCGATGAAGGGCACGATGACGCCCACGTTCAGCGCCAGCACGACGCCACCGATGACGCCCAGGGCACTCCCCAGCAAGCCCACCAGCGCGCCCTGGATCATGAAAATCTTCATGATGGAGAACGGCGAGGCGCCCAGCGTGCGCAAAATGGCGATGTCGGCCTGCTTGTCGGTGACCGACATGACCAGGGTCGAGACCAGGTTGAACGCGGCCACGGCGATGATCATGCTGAGGATGATGAACATCATGTTCTTCTGGCTTTGCACCAGCGCATACCAGCTGGCGCTGGCGCGCGACCAGTCGCGCATCCACAGCTGGCCCGGCATCGAGGCCTTGAGTTCGCGCGCCACCTGGGGCGCCTGGTTCATGTCGTGCAGGCGCAGGCGCAGGCCGGACGGGCCGTCGAGCTGCAGCAGCTGCTGCGCATCAGCCATATTGACGAAGGCCAGGCTGCCATCGAGTTCATTATGACCTGCCTCAAAGATGCCAGCCACCTTGAGCGCGCGCATGCGCGGCATGACGATGCCGTTGGCCGGGTCGCCGGCCCTTGGCTCGCGCTCCAGCATCAGGGTCACGTTCTGCCCCACCTGCACGCCCAGCGCCTTGGCCAGGTCGATGCCCAGCACGATGTTGTACGAACCGGGCGTGAGATCCTTGAAACTGCCCTGCTTCATCTGGGCGGCCACGCTGGAAACGGTGGCTTCCTGCTGCGGCAGCACGCCGCGCACGATGGACGGGCGCATGGTTTCGTCATTGAGCAGCATGCCCTGGGTTTCCACGAACGGCGACACGGCTTTCACTTGCGGGTTGGCGTAGGCGGCGCGCTCCTGCGCCTGCCAGTTGGGCATGGAGCCGCTCGTGTCGAACACCTCGACGTGGGCCAGCACCGACATCAGCCGGTCGGTGACTTCCTTCTGGAAGCCGTTCATGACGGAGAGGACGACGATCAGGGCGGCCACGCCCAGGCCGATGCCGGCCACGGAAATGAGGGAGATGAAGGAAATGAAGCTGTTGCGGCCACTGCGTTTCCCGGCGCGCGTGTAGCGCACGCCGACCTGCCACTCGAAAGGAAATTGTTTGATGATGCTCATGCGCTCCCGCGACAACGATGATATGCGAGCGCGCAGTGTGCCACACAATGGGCATTTTATGCATGAACTCTGCGTGAAACAGGGCACCCCGCGCTATTTCCGGCCCCGCGCCGGCCCGAAAACCGGCAACAACTGCCGCGCCAGCGCATGTTGACGCCGCCCGGGCCGGACGGCGCCATCAGCCGACGCGCCGCAACAACAACTTCAACTAGTTACATGCGCAACAAAAAGTACGTCCATATACTTGTTTATCGACGGCGCCGGTTTCATGGGCAGCTCATCCGCGTTTGCCTTGCCTGGAACTGCGCCCGCCATGCCAACGCCTTTCACTACAACACGACACTACTCGATAGGATATCTATGACATTCGCGCGCTCAGGCGTCCTGGCGGCGCTCATCGCGGCCGCCTCCGCCATGCCGGCCCTTGCACACGCTGCCGACGGCACCATCACCTTCACGGGCCAGGTCACGGCCCAGACCTGCACCATCAACGGCGGCGCCGGCAAGGACTTCACCGTCGCACTGCCCCCGGTCTCGGCCTCCTCACTCTCGATTGACGGCGCGACGGCGGGCCGCACGCCGTTCCAGATCGTGCTGACGGCCTGCACGTCGGCCACGGGCAATGTGTCAGCCTATTTCGAAGCAGGCACGACCATCGATACGGCGACGGGCCGGCTGAAAAATGCGGCGGGTACGGCGACCAAGGTGCAAATCGGCCTGCTCAACTCCGACGCCACCACCGCGATCGTGCTGGGCGCGGCACAGGCGGCGCAGAACTCGCAGAGCATGGTGATCGCCAGCAACACGGCCACCCTCAATTACTTCGCCCAGTACGTGGCGAGCGGCGGCGCGGCCGGTGTCGGCACGGTCAGTACCTCCGTCATGTACACGATGTCCTACCAGTAACTACCAGTAACCATCAGGAATTGACGCGGTGTCAAGCGGTGCCCCGAAAATGCGCCGGTTGGCGAAGAGACAGAACGAAATACGAATGCAATATGTAATTAAAATTACAAGATACGCGATGGCAAAATGACAGTGCGCAACAAATTATCCAGAACGATTGCGGTTTTCGCCTTGTCATGCATGATGGCGGGCGCGCATGCGTCTGTCGTGATCGGCGCGACGCGCGTGATCTATCGCGCCAGCGACCGCGAAGTCACCATCAAGCTGGCCAATGAAGGCAATGCGCCGGGACTGGTGCAGGCGTGGCTCGATACGGGCAATCCGAACGCCCTGCCGGACGAGTCGAAAGTGCCGTTCACCTTGCTGCCGCCGCTGTTCCGCCTCGATCCGAAGAAAGGCCAAAGCCTGCGCCTGATCTACACGCAGGAACCGTTGCCGCAAGACAAGGAATCCTTGTTCTGGCTCAATGTGCTCGAAGTGCCGCCGCGCGCCGGCGCCGCCGCCAACGGGGACAGTCCGAATTTCCTGCAACTGGCGTTCCGCACGCGCATCAAGCTGTTCTTCCGTCCCACGGGACTGCCGGGCAAGGCGGACGATGCCGCCGCCCTCGTGCGCTGGCGCTTCAAGCGCCTGGAGAATGGCCGCTACGTGCTGGAGGGCAATAATCCCACGCCGTACCACGTGACGTTCAGCAAGCTCACCGCTGCCGACGGCCTGGCGAGCTGGAGCAACGACACCGGCGCCATGCTGGCCCCCGGCACCAGCGCGGACTTCGACCTCGGCAACGCCGCGCCGCGCGCCGCCGTGCCCACGCAGGTCGACTACACTTATATCAACGATTATGGCGCCGGCGTGAGCGGCAAGGCCCTGCGCAAGGGCACGACCGAGTAAGCCATGCGTACCCGGGAACAGTCTGCGCCCCCGCGTGCCGGAACGCGGCTTGCGCTCAGGCGCGGCCACGCCGTGCTGCTGGGCGCGCTCGCCGCATGGGGCGCCCCGCCCGCCTGCGCCGCGCCGCCCGCGGTGGCCGATGTTGCCGAAGTGCAATTCAACAGCGATTTCCTGATGAAGCCGCAGGGCCAGAGCGTCGACGTGGCGCGTTTCGCGCGCGGCAATCCGGTGCCGCCCGGCGCCTACACGGTCGACCTGTACGTCAACGGCCGTTGGGTGGGCCACGATGCGCTGCGTTTCGTCACGCATGCGGGCGCCGCCAGCGCCACGCCGTGCCTGGACAGGACCGCGACCGCGCGCCTGGGTCTCGACCTGGAGAAGCTGTCCGCCCCGGCGCGCGCCGCACTGGCGGCCCCCCCGGGCGGACTCTTGCGCGAATCTAGCCGACCTGGTCGACGGCGCGACGCAAGCGTTCGACCTGTCCGAGCTGCGGCTCGACCTGGGCATTCCGCAAGCCTCGCTGCTGCGCCAGCCGCAAGGCTACGTGAGCCAGGAATTCTGGGACGAAGGCGTCGCGTCGGCCACGCTCGGCTACAGCCTGAATACCTTTCACGTGGCCGGCGCCGGCGCGGCGGGCACGCAGACCTACCTGGGCCTGAACGGCGGCGTCAATCTCGGCAGCTGGCACCTGCGGCAAAATACCGCGCTGACGTGGCAGACGGGCGGGCAGCGCAGCCGTCAGAACATCGCCACCTACCTGCAGCACGAGCTGCCCGCCCTGCGCAGCCAGCTGACGCTCGGCGATGCCTTCACCGACGGCGCCGTGTTCGACAGCATCGGCATACGCGGCGTGGCCCTCGCCAGCGACGACCGCATGCTGCCAGGCTCGCTGCGCGGCTATGCGCCGCTGATACGCGGCGTGGCCTTGAGCAATGCCCGCGTCAGCGTGACGCAGAACGGCAACAAGCTGTACGAGGCCACCGTGGCGCCAGGCCCCTTTGAAATCAACGACTTGTACGCCACCGGCTACGGCGGCGACCTGCTCGTCACGGTAACGGAAGCCGACGGCAGCGTGCACGGTTTTCCCGTGCCGTACGCGTCGGTGGCGCAATTGTTGCGCCCAGGAACCACGCGCTTCCACGTCGCCGCCGGCCAGTTGCGCGACGCGCAGTCGAACGGACGCCCCCATCTGCTGCAGGGCACGGTGCAGCACGGCTTCAGCAATTTTCTCACCGCGTATGCGGGCATGATCGTTGCCGATGGCTACCTGGCCGGCTTGCTGGGCACGGCGTTCAACACGCCCGCAGGCGCCGTCGCCGTCGACGTGACGGGCGCACGCGCGCGGATTCGCGGCCTGGACGGCACCACGGGCCAGAGCGTGCGGCTCGGCTACAGCAAACTGCTGCCCGCCACCGGGACCAACTTTGCGCTGGCCGCCTACCGCTACTCGTCGAGCGGCTTCTGGGCCTTGCGCGACGCCATGCTGGCGCGCAGCGAAGCGGCCGCGGGACGCGACCCGGGTGCCGTCGGCCGCCGGCGCAACCAGCTGCAACTGACCATGAACCAGAGCCTGGCGGACGGCTGGGGCAATGCCTATGTGCTGGCGTCGACGCAGGATTACTGGAACCGGGGCGGCGCCACCGTGCAGTTCCAGCTGGGCTACAACAATACGCGGCGCGCGCTCGGCACCAGCCTCAGCTACAACGTGTCGCTGTCGCGCCAGCGCAACGGCCTGACGGGACAAATGCAGAGCCAGGCCTTCGCCAGCGTGTCGCTGCCGCTCGGCACGGACGAGCACGCGCCGGCCTTGTCGACGTTTCTCATGCACAACAATACAAACGGCTCGTCCGCGCAGGCGATGCTGAACGGCTCGGCCGGCGCGGATAACGCCTACACGTACGGCGTCATGGCGAATCGGGCGCCGGGTTCCAGCACGGTTGGCGCGAACGGCCAGTATCGCAGCCCGTACGCGACCTTCTCCGCCAGCGCCAGCGGCGGCGCGGCGTATTCGCAGCTGTCGGCGGGGGTGACGGGCGCCATCGTCGCGCACCCGGGCGGCGTGACCCTGGCCAACAACCTGGGCGACACGATAGCCGTAGTCGAGGCGAAAGGCGCGACTGGCGCCCGCGTCAGCAATGCGGCCGGCGTGCGCATCGACGGCTTCGGCTATGCGGTGATTCCATACTTGTCGCCGTACAGCCTGAACACGGTCGACATCGATCCGAACGGAATGCCTCTCGACGTCGAATTCAAGTCCACCAGCCAGCAGGTGGCGCCGCGCGCGAATGCGGTGGTGATGCTGCGCTTCGACACGCTGACGGGCCGGGCGGCGGTGATCGCGGCCCGCTTGCCGGACGGCGCGGCGCTGCCCTTCGGCGCGGCGGTGTATGACGCGCAGGGGCAAGGCGTGGGCGCGATCGGCCAGAACAGCCGCATCTTCGTGCGCGGTGTGGCCGACGAGGGCATGCTCACGGCGAAATGGGGCGACGCCGCCGACGAGCAATGCGCGTTCGCGTATCGCCTGCCGCCCAAGGGCGAAGACAGGGGCGCGTATGCGCATATCGACGCCGTGTGCCGTGCGAAGGGCGTCATGGCAAGCCAGGCAATGGCGCGGCGGTCCAACGGAGGAACAATACAATGAACAGCCTGCTTTCATGCTACTTTAGCAAGAAATTGTCCGGTGTGCCGCTCGTGTGGGCCGCCAGCTGTGCCGGCCTGATCTTGAGCGCGCCGGCGCAGGCGAAGAATTGCACGATCACCCCCGCTGCCACGACGATCACCTTCGGCACGGTGACGGTGCCGCGCAATGCGCCGGTGGGCACGCAGATCGGTGCGACGCAAACTTCGTCGGGAACGTGGACGTGCCCGGCGAATCCTTCTACAAACCCCGACCTCCCCAACATACACGGCTACAACGTGGGCATTACCCCGTCGCGGGCCGCCATCAGCTTGCCCGCCACGTGGGTATGGGATACCGGCATCGCGGGGATCGGCATCGAAGTGATGGACACGACCTACCTTGGTCCCGACAACTATAACGGCCTTATCTCCAGGCTGGGCTACACGGGCGGAATTAACTATTATGTGCCCTTCGTCGAGCCCGCCCTGACGTATACCAGCACCTTGGCGAGCGGCTCCTTCGGGTTCAGGTATCGGCTGGTCACCACCGCCGCGCCGGTGACCGTGGGCGGCCCGATTCCCACGATTGAGCTGGCTTCCCTGGGCAGCAACGACCGCACCGGCGGTGGTTCGACGACCATGACGACCGACGTCAAGATTTATCTGGGCAGCACGACGATCATCGCGAATGGCGCCACGTGCACGCTGAGCGCGCCAGCGAGCGTGGTCTTGCCGGCCGTCAAGGCAAGCGCATTGAACCCGGCCGGCACGGCGGCGGGCGACACCGCCTTCAGCATCGATCTCTCGTCCTGCCCGGCCGGCGTGAACGTCTACATCACCTTGACGGACATGAATGGTGCCGACACCACCACCAGCAACCTGAACCTCACGGCCGATTCCAGCGCGCAAGGCGTGAAGCTGCGCGTGTCGAACAGCGGCGGCCCCGTGAAATATGGACCGGCCTTGCCGGACGCGGGCAATACGAACCAGTGGCTGGTCGGCGCGTCGGCCAGCACCATGGCCATCGCGTTGAAAGTGCAATACATCTCGACGGGGCCGGTGACGGCCGGCACGGTAAAGGGGCAAATGCAGTTCACGATGAGCTATCAGTGAGCCATCTGACCACAGCTGCGCGCGGATCGTTTTATTGCATTAAGAGAAAGTCTGACGCGCCGGCAAACGATGCCGCCCGCGGCAAAAAAACCATGCGCCCTTCTCGCGCGGCGCCACAATCGCCTACAATCTCGGGATGAATCAACTTACCCTCGTCCTGCCCTTCGCCTTGCCCAATGCCGAACTGGCTGCCGACCTGCTCAAGGTCTTGCAGGCGCCCGCGCTGGCGGCCCTGCTGTCGCGCACGTCCACTTGCCATTTAGAAACTTTTGACAACGCCAGCCGCCTGCTGCCGCACGAAGCGTGGCTGGCGCACGCCTTGACCCTGTCGCCCGCGCCCAACGGCGAAGCGGCGCACGCGGCCTTTGCGGCCCAGGCCATGCGCGGCTACGGCCTCGTGCCGGAACCGGGCGGGCGCTATTTCCTGCTGCATCCGGCCCACCTGGCCATTGCCCGCAGCCATATCAGCCTCGATGAGTTGCGCCAGCTCAAGCTGGGCGAAGCGGAAAGCCGCGCCCTGTTCGACATCGCGGCCCCGTATTTCGACGAAATCGGCCAGCCGCTGGCATATGGCGACGCGGGCACCTGGTTCATGCGCGCCGATGGCTGGTCCGACTTGCAGTGCGCCACGCCGGATGCCGCCACCACGCAAGACCTGTCCGTGTGGATGCCGGAAGGCGAGCACGCGCGCGCCGCGCGCCGTTTGCAAAATGAAGTGCAGATGCTGTGGCATGAACATCCGGTCAATGCGGCGCGCGAGGAACGGGGCTTGAAAGCCGTCAATGCGTTCTGGATCTGGGGCGCCAGCGTCGCCACGGCGCAAGCTCCCCGCTGCGCCGCCAGCCTGCATACCCGGGACGCGCCGGGCTGGCTGGCCGCGCTGGCGGAACCGGCGCAGCGCGATGCCAGTCTAAACAGTGTGCTGGCAAGCCAGCGGGACGCCATCGTCGTGCCGGGCGGCCTGATCGAAGCGGCGCAGGCCCAGGAATGGGGCATGTGGCTGCAGCAATTGCAAGCGCTGGAAGCGGACTGGTTCGCCCCCCTGCTGGCGGCCCTCAAAGATGGCCGCCTGGGACAGCTGCGCCTGGTGCTGAGCCACCGCGACGCCTGGCTCGACGTCACCACCAGCAAGCATGCGCAGCGCAAATTCTGGCGCGCGATGACCCTGAACAAGTTGAAAGCATCATGACCCGTACCCGCATCGCCACCCGTCCCTGCCCTTACCGCGAATCCGAATTGCTGCGCCAGGGCGGCATCCATCCCGTGCTGGCCCGGCTGTACGCGTCACGCGGCCTGTCCGATGCGAAAGAACTGTCGAGCGAACTGGCGGCCCTGATGCCGCCGTCCGGCTTGCTGCACATCGGCGCGGCCGGCGTCTTCCTGGCCGACGCAATTGCCGCCAAGAAACGCATGGTCATCGTGGCCGACTACGATTGCGACGGCGCCACCGCCTGCGCCGTGGCCATCCGCGGCTTGCGCGCCATGGGCGCCGACGTCGATTTCATCGTGCCCAACCGTTTCGAGTACGGCTACGGCCTGACGCCGGAAATCGTCGAGCTCACTGCCCGCGAAAAGTCGCCCGACATCATCATCACCGTCGACAACGGCATCGCCAGCATCGACGGCGTGGCCGAGGCGAACCGGCGCGGCATTCAAGTCGTCGTCACCGACCACCATTTGCCGGCCGACACCCTGCCCGACGCGGCCGTCATCGTCAACCCGAACCAGCCCGCCTGCGGCTTCCCCAGCAAGCACCTGGCGGGCGTGGGCGTCGTGTTCTACGTGCTGCTGGCCCTGCGGGCCGAGCTGCGCCGCCGCGGCATCTTCGATGCGCAAACGCAACCCAAGCTCGACAACCTGCTCGACCTGGTGGCGCTGGGCACGGTGGCCGACGTGGTGCGCCTCGATACCAACAACCGCATCCTCGTCGCGCAAGGCCTCAAGCGCATGCGCAAGGGCAATATGCACGCGGGCGTGGCCGCCCTGTTCCGCGTGGCGGGCCGCGAAGCGCGCAGCGCCACGCCGTTCGACCTGGGCTTTGCCCTGGGACCGCGCCTGAATGCGGCCGGCCGCCTGCAGGACATGTCGCTGGGCATCGAATGCCTGGTCACGGACGACGAGGGCCGCGCCTGGGCGCTGGCCCAGCAATTGAACGACATCAACCTGAAGCGGCGCGAAATCGAGGCGGAAATGCAGGATACGGCCCTGCTGCACCTCGACGATTTCGAACCGGCCAACAGCAGCACCATCAGCGTGTTTGACGAATCCTGGCACCAGGGCGTGATCGGCATCGTCGCTTCGCGCCTGAAAGAAAAATTCTACCGCCCGACGATTACCTTCGCACCGGGCGCCGATGGCTGGATCAAGGGTTCCGGACGCTCGATTCCCGGTTTTCACTTGCGCGACGCGCTCGACCTCGTGTCGAAACGGGCGCCGAGCCTGATCGACAAGTTCGGCGGCCACGCCATGGCGGCGGGCCTGACCATCCGCGCCGACGCCTTCGAGGCGTTTTCGCAAGCGTTCGAAGCCGTGGGCCAGGCCTGGCTCAGCCAGCAACAGCTGGAACGTGTGGTGGAAACGGACGGCCCGCTGGAGGACGCCTACTACACGACGGCCTTCATCGAGCTGATGGATGGCCAGGTGTGGGGCCAGGGCTTCGCCCCGCCCGTCTTCTGCGACGAATTCCGCGTCGTCAGCCAGCGCATCTTAAAAGAACGCCATTTGAAACTGTTGCTGGAAAAGAACGGCGTGCGCTTCGATGCCATCTGGTTCGGGCATACGGACGCCCTGGGCGAACGGACAAGGGTCGCCTTCCGGCTCGATGCGAATGAATACAATGGCACGACCAAGGTGCAGCTCATGGTGGAGCACGCCGAGCCTGCGTAGTGACACCTGACAGTACCTACTGCGCGTTGGTATAGGCCGCCTGCGATGCTCACCGTACTAGAAGTACGGTTGCGCTTCTCGACCGCCTCTCCCTTCCGCTCGCTACGGTTCTGTCAGGCGTTGCGAATTTTGTGGTCTTATTGCTATGTCTCATGTTTACGTGAAACAATGTCGCACCAAACCACAGCGACGGCAGGAACAGCGATTCACACCACCTGAAAGTTATCCAGCACCATGTTGACCGGCCTGAACCACCTCACCCTGTCCGTGCGCGACGTGGCGCGCAGCGTCGCCTTTTACCGCGACCTGCTGGGCCTGCGCCTGCATGCGCGCTGGGACCGGGGCGCCTACCTGTCGGCCGGGGATTTGTGGCTGTGCCTGTCGCTGGATGGACAGGACACAGCTGCGCTGGCCAGCCCCGCCTATACGCACTATGCGTTTTCCATTTCGCAGGACGATTTTCCCGCCTTTGCCGCCCGCCTGCGCACGGCTGGCGTGGCGGAATGGCAGCAAAACAGCAGCGCCGGCGATTCCCTGTATTTCCTCGACCCGGACGGCCACCAGCTGGAAGCCCATGCGGGCAGCCTGGCGCAGCGGCTGGCGGCGTGCCGCGCAGCGCCGTATCAGGGCATGACGTTCGAAGATTGACGTAAAATCGGTATATTTGACAAATTCGTTAAAATATCAGGCGACACAAGCACCGTTACCGTGAAAAAACACTGTCACCCATCGATAAGCCTCTGATAACCTTGCTTTTAAGTCTTAATAAAGCTGACAAGATTCCACCTGACAATAGGCAAATTCGCCACATTTTATTGCAAAAATAAAAATATTGATTGAAAATAGTTAACACTTATTTGTCGTATTCGCTAGAATCGATAACGCATCAGCTAATCCTGAAGATGCATGATCAGTTCTGAGGGCAAACCCGTCGAAAGGCGGGGACGCAAAGCCACCGGCCTACCGCGCGCAAGCGCCACGGCAGCGGGGCTGCCAATGCCCAGGACCGGGACCGCCAGAGCGCGGCGCCAGGCCTGGATGCATTGTCGAGATGTGGCCCTCGCCCAACTCGGAGAGTTTCGCCATGAAAAAAATCATCCCCCAGCATTCCCGTCACGGGCGCCTGCTGCTGGGCGCGACTGCCGCGCTCGTGCTGGGCGCCTGCGGTCCCGGCCAGGAGACCTCGGCGCCGCCTGCCGCCATCGCCACGGCGGCGACCCATTTCAATGTCGAGGTACCCGTCATTCCCGCCGCCGTCGGCGCACTGGTGGTGCAACCGATGTTCCATGCTGCCCCCGCCCTGCTCGATGCGCCAGACGGGCGCGACAGCGCCAACAGCAGCGGCTCGGCCCACTGGCGCCCGCACTTGCAGAACGTGCCCGGCGCCATGACGGACATGAGCACGCGCCGCCTGACGGCGCAAAAAATCGCCGTCGCGGAACAGACGGCACAGGATATCGCGCCGCTGGCCAGCGACGGCTCAGGCCCGGCCGCCCCCATGGCCGGCAGCAGCGTGGTAGCCACCTATTCTCCCGCGCAAATCCGCGCCGCCTACGACCTGCCCGCCCTGCCGGCGGCAGGCACGGCGCTGACGCCGGCCCAGGCGGCCCAACTGGGCGCGGGGCAGACGATCTACATCGTCGACGCCATGCACAACCCGAACGCGGCCGCCGAACTGGCCATCTTCAACCAGAAATTCGGCTTGCCCGGCTGCACCACCAAGGCCATCGCCACGAATGCCACCCTGCCCCTGCCGCCCGCCCCGGCCAGCGGCTGTGAATTTTCTGTTGTCTACAACACGCCATCGAGCACCATGACGGCCACCGCGCCCGCCTATAACTCGGGCTGGGCCATGGAAATCGCGCTCGATGTGCAATGGGCGCATGCCACGGCGCCGCTGGCGCGCATCGTGCTGATCGAGGCGCCCGATGCGTCCGTCAACAGCCTGCTGGGCGCCGTGCGCCTGGCCAACCTGATGGGCCCTGGCGTCGTCTCGATGAGTTTTGGCGCCGCCGAAGGCAGCTGGACGGCTTCCGTCGACAGCGCCTTCACGGGCAAGAACATGAGCTACCTGGCCGCCACGGGCGATTCGGGCAGCGGCGTGTCCTGGCCTTCCGTCTCGTCCAACGTGCTGGCCGTGGGCGGCACCACGCTCAGCTACAGCGGCAGCGGCGTGCGCAGCGAAGCAGCCTGGTCCGGCACGGGCGGCGGCATCAGCGCCTACACGGCCCTGCCCACCTACCAGACGGCCAGCGTGCCCGGCCTGACCAATCTGCTGCGGCGCAATGTGGCCGACGTGGCCTTCAATGCCGACCCCGCCACGGGCCAGTACACGGCCGTGATGGCGCCCGGCAGCAGCACCGCCAGCTGGCTAAGCATCGGCGGCACCAGCCTGTCCACGCCGCAATGGGCCGGCCTGATCGCCATCGCCAACGCCAGCCGCGCGCTGCAGGCGAAAACGGCGCTCGGATTGCCGCACAGCATGCTGTACGGCCAGATCGCCACCGTGCCCGGCACCTTTGCCAGCAGCTTTGCCGACATCACGCGGGGCAGCAACGGCACCTGCAGCGTGTGCACGGCCAGGATCGGCTATGACCCGCTGGGCGGCCTGGGCACGCCGAACGTCAAAAGCCTGCTGGCCAGCCTGTCGGGCACGCAGATCGCCCCCGCCGCCCCCGTCGTGGCGCCGGCCGGCATCAGCGGCACGGCCGGCAAGCCGCTGTCGTTCACCGTCTCGGCCACCGCGTCCAATCCACTCAGCTACACCATGCTGGGCGCGCCGGCCGGCATGAGCATTGCCGCCACGGGCGTGGTCAGCTGGACAGCCCCCGTGGCAGGCACGTATGCCGTGACCATGGTGGCCAGGGATAGCGTCAGCGGCCTGACCGGCCAGGGCGTGTACAGCATCGTCATCGCCCCCGTCGCGCCGCCCGTCGTCGCCGCTGGCGCCATCACGGGCAAGGTGGGCACGGCGCTGGCGTTCAATGTCAGCGTCACGGCCGCCAATCCCGTCAGCTACGCGCTCGCCGGCGCGCCGGCCGGCATGTCCATCAGCAGCGCCGGCCTCGTGAGCTGGGCCGCCCCCGTGGCGGGCACCTATGCCGTCACCGTGACGGCCAAGGATACCAAGACGGGCCTGAGCGGCAAAGGTCTCTACACGGTGGCCATCGCCGCCCCGCTGCCGCCCGTGGTGACGGTCGCCAGCGTCAGCGGCAAGCCCGGTGTGGCCCTGTCGTTCACGGCCACGACGGTGGCGCCCAACGCCGTCACGTACAGCCTGTCGGGCGCACCGTCCGGCATGGCCATCAGCGCCGCCGGCGTCGTCAGCTGGGCCAAGCCCGTGCTGGGCAGCTACAGCGTGACCGTCACCGCCAAAGATACGAAAACGGGCTTGACGGGCAAGGCCGTGGCCACGGTAAAAATCGCCGCCGCCGGCCCCACGATCAGCGCCGCCCCCATGACGGGCGTAGCGGGCAAGGCCATGAGCGGCAGCATCGTGCTGACGGCGCCTGGTGCAACCTGGCTGCGGATCTCGATCGACGGCGCGCCGCTGGGCATGCAGTTTTCCATGAGCGGCCTGACCATCACCGCCTACTGGCCGCAACCGGTGGCCGGCAGCTATACGCTGAAGGTGGTGGCGCTGGACAGTAACGGCTTGACGGCGCAGCTGACCGTGCCGGTGAGCGTCACGGCAAAATAGACTGCCGCAACGCGGCCTGCCAACGGGGCGCAGCGGGACACACGTCCCCTGCGCCCCGTTTTTCATGCGCGCGGCCCTTGCAGCGAATCCAGAAAAGGAGTATATATAGTCCATAAACAGAGTTTTATTGAAGGACATCCCATGAATCTCGCCTACGCCTACCCCAAGAGCCGCTTCGAGCCGGCCATCCTCGTGGACCTGAACGCCAAGGCCGAGCGCGAACGCTTGTCGCAAGCGGCCCTGAAAGGCTTCTTCAAGCTGGCCGCCGCCTGGAAGTTGCGCGACGACGATGCGCGCGAACTGCTGGGCGGCCTGTCCAGCAGCGCCTGGTACGAGTGGAAAAAGCACCCGGACCGCGTGCTGGAAGTGGACCGCATCACGCGCATTTCGTATTTGCTGGGCATTTATAAAGCCTTGCACATCCTGTATGGCGACAAGCTGGCCGACGAATGGGTAAGTTTACCCAACAAGAACCCCGTGTTTGGCGGCCGCACGCCGTTGTCGCAGATGCTGGCAGGCGGTCTGCTGGCCATGCAGACCGTGCGCAAGCTGCTCGACGCGCGCCGCGGAGGGCTGTAATCGTGCCTGCCACCCCGCATGCCCACCTGCCGCCGCTGGCCGCCCTGCGCCAGATCGACACCTGCCGCCTGATTCCCTCGCGCTTCGCCGACATGGAAGATTCCGTGCTGGCGCCGCTGGCCGAGGACGACGGCCACCTGCGCGAGCTGTTCGAACTCGATAACGCGACGAATGCGCGCCTGGTGGCCGAGTACGGCGGCGCGCCAGGAATTGGCGTGGACGAACTGGTTTTTGGCGTGCCGAACTTTCGCATCATCAATGCCGCCTACACGTATGCCCGCCCGGAAGGGGCGCGTTTCAACGATGGCGAGCGGGGCGCCTGGTATTGCGCCTTCGACATGACAACGGCGCTGGCCGAGATCATTTTCCACAAGACCGTGGAATACCAGGAAATCGACTATTTCGACGACAGCGTCAGCTACCAGTCGCTGCTGGCCGATTTTTCCGCCAGCTTCCACGACTTGCGCGGCCAGCAGCGCTACCAGGCTTGCCTGGACCCGGCCAGCTACATCGCCTCGCAAGACTTGGCCGCCATCCTGCTCGACGCGGGTTCCATGGGCGTGATCTTCCCCAGCGTGCGGCACGCCGGCGGCACCAACCTGGCCTGCTTCCGCCCCGCCCTGGTGGGCAATGTTCGCAAAGGCGCCGCCTATCGGTTAACATGGCGGGGTACGCCGACGCCGCGCGTGGAAATCCTCCCAGGATAGCTGCGCGGCACGGCACCCGACTCACCGCAACCTGATCTCACATGCAAACCAATCCTGAAAAAGACACCGAACTGCGCCTCAAAGTGAACAGCGAAACGGCCCGCCTGGCCTGGAGCGAGCTGGAAAAGCACTTCGCCCAGGGCAACGTCGTCTGGGTCGCCAATGAACTGGACCTGGTCGAAGTGGCCGTGCGCATCTCGCACGACGACAAGGCCACCATCACGCAATGGATGGCCGACGGCAAGGTCGCCAAGGTCTCCGACCAGCAGGCGCTGGACTGGCAGGCGGCCGATGCGGCCCTGTGGGCCGTCGTCGTCAGCCCGTTCATCCTGGTGCAGCAGGAAAAGCCGACCAGGCACTGATACCTAAAGGCTGCGCTCGACCATCAGGCGCAGCGACGCGCTGCCATCGATGCGCGTCACGCTGTCGCTGCGGCCCTCCTCATCCACATACGATTGCCCTTGCAGCTGCTGCTGGCGCAGCAGGTTGGCCGCCGACAGGCGCACGCGTGTCTTCGCGTCCGGCTGCCACAGCGCATACGCGTCCAGGGTGCGCCGCACGCCCGCATCGCTGCTGGCATGCGCATCGAGCCGCGCCAGGCCGCCCGTCTGCACGTGCAGATTGCCGCCCATGCTCATCCCAGGCGAGAGCCGGTAATCGAGTCCCAGGTTGAGCGTGGCCGGCACCTGGCTGGCCAGGCGGTTGCCGGGACCCGGCACGGCGGCGACACTCGACCAGTTGCGCCCCGCGTTGGCGCGCACGTCGAGGTCGGGCGCCTGCGCCCACCAGGTGCGCAAGGGGAACTTCACATCCATCTCGATGCCGCGCACCGTGGCCGTGCCGTTGTTGAACGGGCTGGCCGTCCAGAGGCCATCGCGCTGGAACAAGCGCTGCACGGTGACGTCGCTGATGCGCCGCGCGTAGCCCGACAGGCTGGCCACGCCGCTCTTGCCGAAATAGCTTTCCCAGGCCGCGTCCAGCCCCCACGCCAGTTCCGGGCGCAGGTCGGGATTGCCCTGGAAATCGGGATTGTTGGCGCTGTTGCCATTGTTGATGGTGTAACGGCGCGGCACCAGGTTGCGCGTGGCGGGCGCCTTGTAGGTGCGCGCCAGCGCCAGCCGCAGCTGGTCGCGTTCCTGCTCCGGCAGCTTCCACAGCAGCTGCGCCACGGGGCTCCAGACCTTGGCCTGCGTGCGCACCTCGCTCAGGGTGCGGCCCTCGGTCGCCGTCTGCAAGCCCTCCCAGCGCACGCCCGCATACATTTGCAGGCGCGGCGTCACGTCCCACTCATCCTGCGCATACAGGGCCAGGCGCCGCACGTCGGCCGTGTAATCCTCATCGAGCGCGTACGGCGCGCCGCCGGCAAGATAGGTGTCGCGCTGGCGGCGCGACTCGCTGCGGCGTATCAGGCTGCCGTCCCAGCCCAGGCTCAGGGCGTGCCCGCCGCCCAGCCGGCCCAGGTATTTGCCGCTGCTGTTGACGCTGTCGTCGACGGCGTCGGAGACCACGCCGCGCAGCAGCAGGGGCGCGCCATCGGCCGCATCGCCATGAAACGCGTAATCCGTGTCGCGCCGGTTGTGGTTGACGCCCAGTCTGGCCGTCAGCTTGCCCGCCGCCCCCAGCGCGTGCGACCAGCTCACGTCGCTGCGCGCGGAAAACACGCTCGCTTGCGAGGTGGCGCCATTGCGCGGATACGCCGTGGGCATGCCCAGCAAGACCGTTTCGCTGGCCACGCCGTCAAATCCCGTGCGGTACCAGTCCAGCAGGCTTTGCCAGGTGACGGTGTCGCCCTTGTCCAGGGTCCAGTGCAGGCGCGGCGTCAGGCTGGCCTTGTTGACGGACGAGGCATTGCGCGTGCGCGTGTCGCGCAGCGCCAGCGGCGTGCCGGCCGGCCCGGACGTCGTTTCAGTCGTGCCGCCCGCCACGTCATCGGCCGTGCGCTCGACCGCCCCCGTCAGCGCGTAGGCGAAACCGGGCAGCTTGTCCGCCACGCGCAGCGATGCGGCAGGCTGCCAGCGGCCATCCTGCCGCCCCGCACCCAGTTTCCATTCGCGCTCGGCGCCGCTGGCACCCTTGCGCAAGACCACGTTGATGCTGCCGGCGACGGCCTGCATGCTGTATTCGGCCGTCGCGCTGCGTAAAATCTCGATACGCTCGATCATCTCGGGCGCGATCGATTCGATGGAAAAACCCGGTGGCGCCGGTTCGCCGTTGATCAGCATCTGCGTGTAGCCGGCGCCCAGGCCCCGCATGCGCACCTCGCTGCCGACGACGGACACGCCGGGCTGGCGCTTCAGGGCCGCCGCCAGGCTGGCGTCGCCATATTGGGCAAGATCGTCGCGGCTGACGATGATTTTCGCGGCCGTGTCGTCGCGCCGCTGCTGCAGGCCGCTGGCGGCGGTAATTTCAACTTTCTGCAGCGGCGCCTCGTCGGCGCAGGCAGCGGCCGGCAAGAGCAGAAAAAGGAGAGGGAAAGTCGGGCTGGCGCTGCGCATGATGCCTTTTCTACACTGCGGGTACGGGAGCGCGCAGTGTAGAGGATTTGACAATGCGCAGCAAGCGCATTGTCAAGCCAGCTTCAGTGCCCGCCGCCCAGGTAGGCCGCGATCACCTTCGGATCGTTTTTCAGGCTTTCCGCCGGCCCGTGCACGGAGATGCTGCCGTTTTCCAGCACGTAGCCGTAATCGGCCACGTTCAGGGCGGCGGCGGCGAATTGTTCGACCAGCAGCATGGTCACGCCCTCGGCCTTCAAGCGCGTGATGATGCGGAAGACTTCTTCCACCAATATCGGCGCCAGGCCCATCGAGGGCTCGTCCAGCAGGATCACTTCCGGGTTCAGCATCACGGCGCGGGCCATGGCCAGCATCTGCTGCTCGCCGCCCGACAAGGTGCCGGCCAGCTGGTCGCGCCGCTCCTTCAGGCGGGGGAACAGTTCCAGCGCCTTGTCCAGGTCGCCCTTGATGTCGCCTTTCGGGCGCGCCCGCGTAAAACGGGGAAAAGCGCCCAGCAGCAGGTTGTCCGTCACCGACATCGAGGCGAATACCCTCCTGCCTTCCGGCGAATGGGCCAGTCCCGCGCGGGCGATGCGGTGCGAATCGAGCCCCGTGACATCCTTGCCGCCCAGGGTGACGCTGCCGGATTTGGGTTTGAGCATGCCGGAAATGGCGCGCATGGTGGTGGTCTTGCCGGCGCCGTTCGAGCCGATCAGGGTCACCAGCTTGCCCTTCGGGACGTCGAGCGAAATGCCGTGCAGGACTTCGACTTTGCCGTAGGCGGCGTGCAGATTATGAATGGTCAGCATGGTCTTCCTCTCAGTGCGCCGCGGGGCTCAGGGTGTCGGCGCTGCCGCCCAGGTAGGCTTCGATCACTTTCGGATCGCTCTGGACAAGCGCGGGCGCGCCCTCGGCGATCTTCTGGCCGAAGTCCAGCACCGTCACCACGTCCGACAGGGCCATCACCACGTCCATGTGATGCTCGATCAGGATGATGGTGATGCCATGTTCGCGGATCTTGCGGATGATGGCCATCAGTTCCTTGATGTCGGGCGCCGTCAGGCCCGCCGCCGGTTCGTCGAGCAGCAGCAAACGGGGGTTGAGGCCCAGCGCGCGGCCGATTTCCAGCAGCCGCTGCTTGCCGTACGGCAGATTGCGCGCCTCTTCGTTGGCCAGGTCCGCCAGGCCGACGAATTCCAGGATGCTGGCGGCCCGCTCGCGCGCGGCCTTCTCTTCGCGCTTGTAGCGGGGCGTATGCAGCATCACGTCCAGCACGTTCGACTTGAATGTGTTGTGCAAGCCCACCAGCACGTTCTCGGTGGCCGTCATCTCGCCGAACAGCTGCACGTTCTGGAAGGTGCGCGCCACGCCGCCCAGGGCGATTTCGGACGGCGTGCGGCCGGAAATGACGGCGCCGGCAAATTCCACCTTGCCCGCCGTCGGCTTGTAGATCCCCGTGAGCACGTTCATCATCGTGCTCTTGCCCGAGCCGTTCGGCCCGATCAAGCCGTGCACGGAGCCCTGCGTGACGTTCAGGTCCACCTGGTTCAGCGCTTTCAGGCCGCCGAACTGCATCAGGGCCTGCTCCACGCGCAGCAGGGTGGCGCCCTGCTGCCCGCCTTGCGCATGATCAAACGGCGCCACGCCGTGCGAAGCGACGGCTTGCACATGGCGCCGGCCCTTGCCGATAAAGCTCATCAAAAAGCCCACGATGCCGTCCTGCAGGTAGTACACGACAAATAAGGTCATCAGGCCGAAGATGGTCAGACGCCAGTCGACCATGTTGTCGAGCTTGTAAGAATACGCGGCCAGGCCGATGGTGGCCACCAGGGGCACGAGCACGCCGCGCACGGTCGAGCGCTTTTTCGCCAGCATGAAGGCGGAACCGATCACGCCCAGCACGGCGGCGGAGACGGCGATCTTGCGGAACAATTCGATGTCCGACAAGAGGCTGGGCAGCATGACGACGATCAGGGCGCCGATCAGCGCGCCCGAGCGCGTCTTGCGTCCGCCCATGATGACGGCCAGCAGGAACAGGATCGTCAGCTCGAAGTTATAGGTATTCGGCGAAATATACTCTTCCGAATACGCATACAGGCTGCCGGCCAGGCCCGCGAAGCCGGCGCTGATGACGAAGGCATACACCTTGTAGCGGTAGACGGACACGCCCATGCAGTCCGATGCGATGGGGCTGTCGCGCAGCGCCTCGAAGGCACGGCCCAGGTTCGACTTCAGGATGCGGTGCACCACCACCAGCGAGATCACCAGCAGCGCGGCGACCATGTAGTAGTACTCCACTTCCGTCAGTTTGTGGCCGAACAGGACGGGCTTGTGAATCTTGATGCCCATCGGCCCTTCCGTCAGGAAGCTCATCTCGTTGATCAGGATTTGCACGATGGTGCCGAAGGCCAGCGTCACCATGGCCAGGTAGGGTCCCGTCACGCGCAGGGCCGGCAAGGCCAGGATGGCGCCGAACAGGGCCGCGCCCGCGATACTGGCGGGGATGGCCAGCCAGAACGACACGCCCAGCTTGAACACCAGCACGCCCGTCACGTACGAGCCGATGCCGAACAGGCCGGCGTGGCCCAGCGACACCTGCCCCGTGTAGCCGACGACGATATCGAGGCCGAACAGCAGGATGGCGTAGATCAGGATGGTCTCGGCCAGGTGGATGTAATAGGGGTTCGGGATGACGATGGGGAACAGCGCGAGCGCGGCCAGTCCCGCCGCGCTCAGCGCCAGCATGGTGATTTTCTTGTTCATGTGGTCCTCAGACTTTCTTGATCGCGGCTTTGCCGAACAGGCCGGACGGCTTGACGGCCAGTACCAGCAGCAACAGCAGCAGGCCTGGCACTTCCTTGTAGCCCGTGGAGATGTAATAGCCGGTGGTCGTTTCCGCGATGCCCAGGATCAGGCCGCCCACGATGGCGCCCACGCCCGAGGTCAGCCCGCCGATGATGGCCACGGCAAACGCTTTCAGGCCCAGCGAGGCGCCCATGGTGGCCCCCGTCAGGGTCAGCGGCGCCACCAGCACGCCCGCAAAGGCGGCCGTGGCCGACGACAGCGCATACGAAAACGTGATGACCATGCCCGTGTTGATGCCCATCAAACCGGCCGCGTCGCGGTCGTTGGCCGTCGCCACGACGGCCTTGCCGTAGATGGATTTGCGGTTGAACACTTCGACGGCCAGCATGATGGCCAGCGCGCCGACGATGACGGCCACCTGCATCTGCTGCACGTTGGCGCCAAACACCTGGAACGGCGCGGCCGACAGCGGCGACGGGAACATCAGGTCATCCTTGCCCCAGATGTTTTCCGCCACGTTCTTGAAAATGATGGCCAGCGCGATGGTCGACATGATCCAGCCGAATTCGGACTTGATCTTGATGGCGGGCCGCACGCCTATCCATTCGACGAACACGCCCTGCAAGGCGCCGAAGACGATGACGATGGGGATCATCAGCAGGTAGCTCATGTACGGGCCGCCGTGGATGGTGCCCACCAGGGACAGGCCCACGAGCGCGCCCAGCATCAGGGATTCGCCCTGGCCGAAGTTGAGGGTGCCCGATGTCGCGAAGGTCAGCTGGTAGCCGAAGGCGATGACGGCATAGATCATGCCCAGCGCGATGCCGCTGAAGACGAGCTGCAGGAAGATTTCCATGGTATTCCCCGAAGGATGGAGGATAAAAAAATGGCCAGTCCTGATTCCTCAAGGCTGGCCACTGCGCGGCGAATGTCTGCCAGGCTTATTTCGCGAGGACGACTTTGCCGTCCTTGACTTCGCCAAACACGGTCAGCTCGGCCGTGATCGCTTCATGGTTGGTCTTGCTGAACGGCTTGTTGTAGGTGGTGACGGCGCCTTCCACTTTTTCACTCAGGTTTTCCAGCGCGGCGCGCACTTTCGGGCCATCCGTGCCGCCCGCCTGCTTGAAGGCCGCGGCCAGCAGGTAGATGGAATCGTAGCCTTGCGCAGCCGAGACGGCCGACGGCATGCGTCCGCCCGACGGCTTGTAGGCGGCCACGTAGGCGTCGATGAAGGCCTTGCGCTTGGGCGTGCTGGCATCCTGGATGAAGGTTTGCGGCATGCGCGTGCCATTGCCGTTCTTGCCCGCGTTGTCGATGAAGTTACCCATGGCCAGGGTCCAGCTGCCGATCAGCGGCACTTTCCAGCCCAGTTTTTCCATGCCGTTGGCGATCTGCGCCAGTTCCGGGCCGATGCCGTAGGTCAGCACGACTTCCGCCCCCGCCTGCTTGGCTTTCAGCAGCTGGGCCGTCATGTCGACGTCCTTGATGTTGTATTTTTCAACGGCGACGGGCTTGATGCCCTTCTTGTCGAGCGCCTTTTCCAGGTCTTCACGGCCCAGCTGGCCATAGTTGGTGGAGTCGGCCAGGATCGCCACTTTCTTGAACTTGCGGTTCTCGATCGCCTCATGCACGATCATGCCGGACTGGATGGTGTCATTGGCCGCATTGCGGAAGATGTAGTTTTCCGGCTGGTCGGCGAATTGCTTGGTGACGATGGAACCCGTCGCCACATTGTTCATGACGGGAATTTTCGCTTCCTGGTAGAAGCGCTGCGAAGCGAGGGCCACGCCCGTATTGATGTAGCCGACGGTGGCGGCGACCTTTTCCTTGTTGATCAGTTCCTGGGCGATCTGCACGCCGCGTTCGTTCTTCGCTTCGTCATCGCGCTCGATCAGCAGCAAGGAACGGCCCAGTACGCCACCCTTGGCATTGATTTCCGCGACGGCCAGCTTGACGCCGTCGCGCATCGACACGCCCATCGGCGCGGAACCGCCCGTAAACGGACCGGACACGCCGATCTTGATGGGGTCGGCTGCGACGGCCGCCTGCGAGAAACCCAAAACCAAACTTGCCACGAGCAATTTCTGTTTCAAATTCATTGTCATCTCCTCTAATACAACGTTTTTAATGCCACTTATTTTTATAGTCGTACGCTGGATAACCGCCCCATCGATAAATCATTGTAGGTGAGTAAACATGCACCAGCAACAACTACATATGACGCGTCGCAACATGCGAAAAAGACCGCATTACCCGTCCGATGTCAGTCTTTTGTAAGGAAAATATGGCGCAAATTGGCGCACCTGCGCCATTCGGCAACAGCCCTGCCGCCGATACGGGACGGCCAGGCGACTTCGACAGCGAGCTGATCTGGCGCAATACTGCTACTCCTCAGCATGCTAATGTCGGCCATGCCAGCGCGTGCGCGCCGGACCCGTCAGCCACTGCTACCGCATGGAGGCCATATGCAGCGCCCGTCGACATCATCCCTCTTCCCCCTGCTGCTTGGCGCCAGCCTGCTGCTGGGCGGCTGCGCCACCGATCTGGCGCCCGTGCGCACCTTTGCCGAACAGACGCAAAAGATGTCGGTTCACTTCGAGCCCATGCTGGCGGGCGGCGTCCACAGCTGCATGGACAAAGCCATGCGCAAGCGTTTGATCCTGGCCGAGCGTTTCGATGCGCAAGCCAGCGAACAGGCGGCGCGCGCCGATTGCGCCGCCCTCGCGCAGGCCAGCGCGTCGGTCGCCAGCCTGAACGACGTCCTGTTGCGCTATGCGCACACGCTGGCGGCGCTGGCCGACGACAAGCTGCCCGTCTACAAGGAAGAGTTTGGCGGGCTCGGCGAGGCGCTGGGCGGCCTGGCGCAGCCGGGCGCCAGCGCGCCCCTGCTCGATGCGGACAAGCTGTCCAAGGTCGTCAAGCTGAGCGAGCACCTGAGCCGCCTGGCCACGCAGCGCCTGCAGAAATCGGCCCTGCGCGAACTGCTCGACGAGCAGGAAGCCATCGATATCGTCGGCAATGCGCTCAAGGAGTATGCGCTGCGCGGCTACCGCGCCGGCTTGCAGGATGAATTGCGCGACCTGGCCCTGCTGCGCGGCGCCGTCGATAACGCCGCGCCGCGCGAACCGCTGGCCGCCAACTACATCCGCACGCGCTTGCACCTGGAAGGCCGGCAGTTGCAGGAAAGGGAAAAGATCGCCGCCGCCTACGTCGCCGCCGTCGATGCGCTGCAGGCGAGCGTGGCCGCCCTGCGGGCCAATCTCGACCGCCTGCAGGCGCCCGAACTGGAACGGCAACTGGCGCGGTTTTCACGCGACGTCGAAACACTGCAGCGGCAAGCGGCCTTCTATGCCCCGGCCCGCTGGTAAATGGCAGGCCCACCGGAGAATCCCATGTCCCCCCTGACCGAACTGACGAAAGAGCAAAGCTACGCCATCGCCGACAGCCTGGCGCAGGCGTCAAGCCTGGTGCTGGAATTGCGCATCCGCGAACGGGAAGCGCTGGCGCCGGACGAGCGCGCGCTGCTGGAGCAATATGAAAACCACCTGGACCAGATGGTGGCCCTGTTCCGCGCCTATGGCATTTACCTGACGGCCGAAGGCGCCGAGCAGGCGCGCGTCGATATCGACGGCGCCATCGCCAGGGGCAAGCAACAGCTCAAGCGCATCGCCGACGTCAAGGCCGCCATAGTCGCGGCGGCCAGACTGGTCGACCTGGGCGCGGCCATTTTGTCGCGCGACCCGTTTGCCATCGGCGAGGCGGCGGCCAGTTTGCGGGCCAAGCCTAAAAAAGACGCTCAGGCTTGACCCGGCCGCCGGGCAAGCGGCTTACTCGATGCTGAGCACGCCCTGGTCCGAACTCTGATGCGTCCCGGCGCCATCGGCCGCTTCGGCCAGGCTCCAGGCGTAGCCGCCGGCCGCCGGCGCCGACGTCAACGCGTAGTGCGCGCCCGGTTTCAGTCCGGTAGCCAGGATGGCGCCGCCGGCCTGGGTCGAGACCCAGTCCATGCGGGCGGCGGGCGCCACTTCGCGGTTGAACAAGGCGTGCAACTGCCCGCCCAGCAGCAGTGCCTCCGTGTTGGCTGCCGCCGGCAGGCGTATCGCGCTCGGCGCAGCGGCCGGCCCCGTGCCGCCGTCATTGTCGGCAACGGCCAGCACATGCAGGAAGTACTCGGGCGCGTTCAGGGCGGGCGCCGCGGGCGCCGCCACTTCCAGGCGCCAGGCGCCGATATCGCTGGTCCACGATTGCTGCTTGCTGACCAGCGGCGTCTGATTGCGCCACAGATAACTGCCATCGGCCTGGCGCCGGCGCACGGTGAAGCGGCAATCGGCGCCGTTGGCGGCAACGGCGCCCGTTTCGAGATCGGTCTGCGCACAGCCATTGCCCCCCTCCTGCGCACCGCCCACCTTGCGCACGCTGGCATTGAGCGGCAGGATCGTCTGCGCCGTCAGCATGCCGCCGCCATTGCGAATGGTGACGATGCGCTCCTGGCCCGCGTTGTAGCCCAGCTGGTACTGGCCATTGCCCAGCGCCGTCACGCCCGGCGCGCCCGATACGGGATCATTTGCAGTGTGCAGCAGGAAGGTCGCCGGCAAGGCCTGCTTGCTGCGCACGCTGTCGAAGACGACAGTGACCGGCTTGCCCCAGAACGATGGCGAGCGCAGGAACAGCACATTGCGCACGAAACCGTTGGCCATATCGAGCTTGCTGGACGCATAGGCCTTGCTTGCATTGCCGCTGGTGTAGGTGTACTGCGGCGTATTTTCGTAACGGATGATGCCGTCGAGCGCATTCGGGCCCGCAGGGCTGATTTCCTCGATCGTCGGATAGCCCTGTCTCGGCGCATAGAACCATTGGCCGCCGTCATTGCTGAATTCCCTGTCTCCGCGCGTGAACCGCTCGTTCTTGTCGAATATCAGCAGCGTATTGTGGGCAATGCTGCGCGTGTAGTAGTTCCACCAGTGGTTGCTGCCATATTCTTCATACAAGCCCGTGTCGAGCAGCAGCGGCGCCTTGTAATTGAGCGAAAAACTGTTCTGGTCGAAGTGCTGGTGATTTTCCGCGATAAAGGAAGTCGATTTGAATTCCAGCAGCGTGGCATTCGCATAGTCCCAGGTATCGCGCATCAGCACCTGGCCCGACGTCCTGAAATGGCGCGACAGTTCCAGCGATTCCAGCGGCGCCGCCGGCAGTTGAACGGGCCACAGCAGCCGTTCCAGTATCAGGGCATCGTGCGCGCTGCGCGACGCCACGACATGCTCGCGATAAAACTTCCCGGCCACGCCATCGGCCGTATCCGTCACCGCGCCCAGCGCCAGCTGTCCGATCAATGTGCTGCCGAGCGGCGTCGTGAAATTGTCGCCGCTGGCGGGAAAGCTGCCGTCATGGCGCAAGCCGTAGATATACGGATAAATCAGCCTGGCTTGCCAATCGGCCTGCAACAGGGGCGCCGCCCCCGTACTTTCCAGCGCGCTGCGCCACAGGAGCAGGCGCTCGGGAATGCTCGATACGCCATAGGCAAAGCCCATATGGTGGCCGCCGTCGACCGAAATCAGGGCGCGTGCCGCAAGAAAGCCCTTTTCGTAGTGCGCATACGATGTTTCAATCATCGGCAACACTTCCGGATGCTCGTCGACGATGGCCAGCAAGCCGACGGTGACATTATTGACGGCGCTGAACGGGTGGCCGCTGATATAGAAACCGGCGATGGACGGCTTCGATTCGCTGCGGTCCCAATGTTCATACACGGGCTTCTTCTTACAATCAAAACTGGTGCTGGTGATATATAACTGCTGATAGCCGCACATCGAGACAAACAGATTCTCGTGCCCCTTGCCCGTATCGGCGGCGATCGTTTCCTTGATTCGCTGCGCCGTCAGGTCGCGGTAGGTGCCGAAACCCACGGCGTCGGGCACGGCGCGCGCGCCCGTTTCGGCAAACAGCCAGTCGTACAGGATGCCCATGGCGCCCACCCGTCCGCCCGACGACCACTCGCCGCCGGCCACGGCGGGCGTCACCAGCAGCTTGTCGAGGTAATTCAGGGCGCCATCCAGATATTTCGCATTGCCCGTCAGGCGGTAGGCCATGGCCAGCATCTGCGCAGTTTCATAAATCGTGCCGCGGCTGCCGGTAGCCACGTTGCACACGTCCGGCACGCCGCTGGCAGGGGGAATCAGCGGACAGGCCTGAAGCGTGGCCACCCGTCCGTCGACACGCTCCATGAAGCCGTACCAGGCCTTATTGAGCAAAGCATCCATCGCCGGTGCCTGCCACAATTCATGGCCAGCGCCATCGAGCAAACGGAAATTGCGCATGGTTTCATTGCGCCGCATGCCTATCCTGCTGATCTGCCCATCCGCCTTCCATTCCATCGGTGGCGTGGCGCCGGTGCCGTCGACCGTTCTCCAGCCCATGGGCACGGCAACGCCATTGACTCTCAAGTCAATTTTATGGGTCTGGCTATTCCATGACAACTGGATGTTCGACCAGACATCGGGTTTTAAATCGATCCTGGCGACAGACAGATACTGGGCCAGTCCATTGACCTGGAAGCCGACCTGAAAACCGAGGCTTTCCCCCGCCGCACCGGCCGGGCTATCGTAGGAATCGACGTGGCGGATAAAAAAGCCGTTGCGGCTCGGACTGAATTCGCCAAAAACCGGCTGGTTGACGCTATCGAGCGCATCCTTGCGCCCGGCGAACAGCTCCAGGCTGATGCTGCCGCCTGCGGCGGGAAACGCGGCCGGCAGATTCGGCAATTGCGGTTTCAGCGCATCGAAACTGGCTTGATTCAGGAATAGCCGCGGATGGCCCTGCTTGATGGGCGCTGGCAATTGCGCCATCGCGGAAGAGGCAAGCAGGCAAAACATGCCCAGCACGGCATGCGCCATTTTCCTCGGCAAGAACGGCACACCGCTGTGGCGATGGCGAAACATTGTTTTCTGTTGGCGAATCATTTGACTTTGCACACGGGCTCCCGGAATCAACCAGTTAATAAAAAAACCATATGGCGAATACTGCCATACAATTTTTCAAAAAAGCCAATAATGACCATCAAATAACAAATTATTGAAAGAAAATATAAGCAGTAGGAATTACCACGAAGAATTAATATTTCCGATCAAAAACAAACAATTCCTTCAACACATTCCAATTGCACCAGGCCTGCCCCAGGCAGCCGGCCATGCCTTCAAGGCTCGGGCGGACGGTGCCCCATCGCATGCGTGGCCATCTTCAGGTACAGGAACGATTGCTCCTCGCTGTGCGCGTAGCCCATCTGCCCTTCGGCCAGGGCCACGGATTTCTGCTGCAGCGCTTCCGGGTAGTCCAGGTCGCAGGCGGCGTCGAGCCAGTAGCGCGCCCGGGCTTCGTCGGTATCCTGCAGCATGTTCGCCACGATGAACATGGCCGGCGCCACGCCCCGTTGCGCGGCCAGTTCCAGCCAGCGCAGCGCGGCGGCGCCGTCCTGCGGCCCGCCCATGCCGTTCTTGTGCATCAGGCCCAGGTAATACGCGGCGGGACCGCTGCCCTGCCCCGCCTCCCGTTCGAACAGGATGCGCGCCTGCGGCTGGGCCGCGGCTCCCGCGCGCATCAAGGTCTTGGCCTGGGCCGTGAGATCCTGCCCTGCCGCCGCCAGCGGCGATACGGCCAGGGCGACGACGCACAACCAGGCCTTCATTTCGACAGGTCCACTTGATACAGCGCAAAGCCCTTGCCGGCGCCATCATCAGGCTTCAGCTGCGTCACGTTGCCGATGCCGGCCGCCCTGGCCAGCTCGATCACGCCCGGCGCCGAGTGGAACACTACCGGACCTTTCGTGGCAACCCTGGCGAATCGCCAGCTGCGCGCCGCGCCGTTTTTCGCCCGCGTCAGGTTTTTTTCTTGCGTCACATAGGCGATCAGCAGTTCGCGGTTGTTGTCGGGCGAGGCCACCACCGTCTTGCTGCCGTCGAGGCCAGGGAAATTGCCGCCGCCGCTGGCGCGGTAGTTATTCGTCGCGATGAGGAACTCCTGGCTGGAATCCACGGGCTTGCCCTTGTAGGTGAGCCCCTGGATGCGCCGGCCCGGCGGCTGCGTGACGTCGATCTGGTAGCGCACGGCGGCGCTGGTGATCGTGTCGAAGTTGTAACTCGGGTGGGCCGTGTTGACCAGTTCCTGCGCTTCCAGCTTGTTCGGGTCGATGGTGTTGAAGCGCCGCGCCGACTGCTCCAGCCAGGCTTTCAGCTCCGCGCCATTCATCTTCACGCCGTACAGCGCGTTCGGATACAGATACAGGTCGGCCGCGTTATTGAGCGCCACGTTGCCCGCCTTGACGTCCGTGTAGTCGGATACGCCCGCCGAGCCGCTCTTGAACGGCGACGACATCGACAGCACGGGCAAGTGCGCGTACTGCGGCAGGTTCGCCTTCACATACGCGGCCAGATAGCCCGATTGCGCCTGGTTTACCACTTCGATGGCACTCACGTCGCCCACGTCGGCGAAATACGTCGACATGCGGAAATCCGTGGCGCCGACCGGTGTCTGTACATAGGCGATGGTGGCCGCGTGCTCCTCGGCCACCAGTGCGGCGATGGCGGGATCGGGAGTGACATAACTCTTGTCCGCGTTCTGGATGCCGCGCGCTTCCACCGTGGTGGCGCTCTTGTCGACCACCCACCGCTTGCCGTCATGGCGCAGGCGCAAGCCGATCACGCCCAGGTGCTTGCCCCACAAATTGGCCATCACGGTGGGCACGCCGTTGACCAAGCCACGGGCCTTGTCGACGCCGGGCAGATTAAACTGCGGCACCGTGCTGGCCGCGTTCGGGAACAGCTGGTGCGAGTGGCCGATCAGCATGGCGTCCACGCCCGGCACTTGCGACAGGTAGTAATTGCCGTTTTCCATGGTCGGCGAATACGGGCTGTCATCGAGACCGCCGTGCGAAATGGCCACCACCAGCTCGGCGCCTTTCGCGCGCATCTCGGGAATGAATTTTTCCGCCGTCTCGCGCACGCCCTGCGTGTAGACGCGCCCTTCCAGCCAGCGCTTGTCCCAGGCCATGATGGTGGGCGGCGCGAAGCTGATGATGCCCACCTTCACGCTGCTGGTCACCGGTTTTCCGTCGGGACCGGTGGCCGTGATCTGCTTGTCGATGATGTGATATGGCGCAAACAGGGGCTTGCCCGTCCTGGCGCTGTAGACGTTGGCCAGCACTTGCGGGAATGCGGGGCCGGCGCAGCGCGGTTTGCCGGCATCGACGCTGTCGACGTCGAAGCGGTTGCCCGTCACCTGGCTCAAAAACGCCAGGCCGTAGTTGAATTCATGGTTGCCGATGCCGCCGCCGTCCACTTTCAGCAAGTTCATGGCCTTGTAGATGGCCAGGGTCTGGTCGCAGGCCAGCGGTTTCACGAGGGCCTGGTAGTCGGCCAGGGCCGTGCCCTGGATGGTGTCGCCGTTGTCGAGCAGCAGATTGTTCGGAAATTGCGCGCGCGCCTGGGCGATCAGCGCCGCCGTGCGTTCCAGGCCGATCGACGGCTCCGCCTGCAGCTTGTAGTAATCATAACTGAGCACGTTCGCGTGCAAGTCCGTCGTCTCCAGCAGGGCCAGGGTGGCGCTGCTGCCGGCCGGCGCGGCCGATGGCGCCGGGGCGGATCCCGTGGCGGCGGGCGGCAAGGCGCCGCAGCCGGCCAGCAGCAGCGGTAACAGGGCGAGACGGGGAAGTTGAAGCATGATGTATTCCTGTGGAAAGACAATATCGCCAGCATCATACGCAGCACGCCAGCCATCTTCAAGGCAAAAATATTGTCGCAAATACAGCAAAATCGGCATTTTATTGCCCCGCGCGGCGGCAATTGCGCCGCGGCGGCAGCGGAAACGCGCCGCGCTCGCGTATAATTCAAGGTTTGATTTCACCATAGAAGACCAGAACATTATGGAAGCCGAACGCATCAATATCATCTCCGCCCTGCTCAACGACCTGACGGTCCGCGAAGCCGAACTTCGGAGGTATCTTTGACTTCACTGTCAAGTCGGAGAAACTAGAGCAAGTCAACGAAGAGCTGGAAGACCCCACCGTCTGGAACGATCCCAAGCGCGCCCAGGACCTCGGCAAGGAGAAGAAGGCGCTGGAAGCCATCGTCTTCACCCTGGCCAAGGCCGATGCCGACCTGCGCGACACCCGCGACCTGTTCGACATGGCCCGCGAAGAAGGCGACGACGAGACGCTCGAAGCGATCGAGCAGGACGTGCAGGAAATCCGCAAGGTCATCGAAAGCATGGAATTCCGCCGGATGTTCAACAATCCGATGGACCCGAACAACTGCTTCATCGACATCCAGGCCGGCGCCGGCGGCACGGAAGCCCAGGACTGGGCTTCGATGCTGCTGCGCCAGTACCTGCGCTATTGCGAACGCAAGGGTTTTAAAGTTGAAATCCTCGAGCAGTCCGACGGCGAGGTCGCCGGCATCAAGACGGCCACTTTGAAGGTCGAGGGCGATCACGCCTACGGCTTCCTGCGCACGGAAACGGGCGTGCACCGCCTGGTGCGCAAGTCGCCATTCGACTCGGCCAACGGCCGCCATACGTCGTTTACGTCGCTGTTCGTGTATCCGGAAGTCGACGATTCGATCGAGATCGACGTCAACCCGGCCGATATCCGCGTCGATACCTACCGCGCGTCGGGCGCCGGCGGTCAGCACATCAACAAGACCGACTCCGCCGTCCGCATGACCCACGCGCCGACCGGCATCGTGGTGCAGTGCCAGAACGACCGTTCGCAGCACCGCAACCGCGCCGAAGCGATGGAAATGCTGAAAGCGAAACTGTACGAGCATGAACTGCGCAAACGCATGAGCGAACAGCAAAAGCTGGAAGACTCGAAAACGGACGTGGGCTGGGGGCACCAGATCCGCTCCTACGTGCTGGACCAGTCCCGCATCAAGGACTTGCGCACCGGTTTCGAGACGGGCAATACCAAGGGCGTGCTCGATGGCGACATCGACGACTTCATCTCCGCCTCGCTCAAGCAAGGCGTGTAAGGATGAACGCATCCGCTCCGGCACTGGCAAAGCAGGCCTTCCTGTTCGACATGGATGGCACGATCGTCGACAACATGGCCTTCCACACGACATCGTGGCTGGCGTTCTTTGAACGCCACGGCCATGCGCTGGACGCGGACGCCTTTTTCCGCGACACGGCGGGACGGCAGGGGCACGAAATCATCGCCAAGTACCTGGGCGAGGATGCCGACCACGCCACCCTGCTGGCGGAAAAGGAAGTCGTCTACCGCGAACTGTATGGCCCGCACCTGGCGACAGTGCTTGGCTTCGACCGGCTGATCGCCAGCGCGCGCCAGGCTGGCGTCGGGCTGGTGGTGGGCACGGCCGCGCCGGACGAGAATATCGCATTCACGCTCGACGGCCTGGACCTGCGCCACCGCTTCGACGCCATCGTCGGCGCCGCCGACGTGGAACGGGGCAAGCCGCACCCGGACGTTTTCCTGAAAGGCGCGCTGCTGGCCGGCGCGCTGCCGCAAGACTGCATCGTCTTCGAAGACGCGCCCCTGGGCGTGGAAGCGGCGCGCCGCGCCGGCATGCGCGTCGTGGTGCTCACCACCACCCTGCCGGCCGAGGCGTTTGCCGGCTTCGACAACATCATTGCCATCGTGCCGGATTTCTCCGCACTCGACGTCGACGCACTGTTTGCCAGCGTGGCGCCAGCGCTGGCGCCACATCATCAATAATCACCAACGAAGAACACCATGACTACGGATATCCAAGAACAAGCCGCCGCCCCCGATGAAAACAAGATCATCGCCGAGCGCCGCGTCAAGCTGGCAGCACTGCGCGAACAAGGCGTCGCCTTCCCGAACGATTTCCGCCCCGAGCACAAGGCGGCCGACCTGCACGCGCAATACGGCGGCAAGACGCGCGAAGAGCTGGAAGCCGAACCTGTCACCGTGGTGCTGGCCGGCCGCATGATGCTCAAGCGCGAAGCCGGCAAGAAAGCCGCTTTCGCCACCTTGCAAGACGCTTCCGGCCCGAAGGCCGACGGCCGCATCCAGATCTACGCCACCCTCGACCTGACGGGCGAAGCGGCCATGGCCGCCCTGCACCACTATGACCTGGGCGATATCCTGGGCGTGACGGGCACCCTGTTCAAGACCAAGACGGACGAGCTGACCATCAAGGTCACGGAACTGCGCCTGATCACCAAGTCGCTGCGCCCGCTGCCGGACAAATTCCACGGCCTGGCCGACCAGGAAACCAAGTACCGCCAGCGCTACGTCGACCTGATCATGAACGAAGAGACGCGCCGCACCTTCAAGGCGCGTACCGCCGCCATCTCGTCGATCCGCCGCTTCATGGAAAAGAACGAGTTCATGGAAGTGGAAACGCCGATGCTGCACACGATTCCGGGCGGCGCCGCGGCCAAGCCGTTCATCACGCACCACAATGCGCTCGACATGCAGATGTTCCTGCGCATCGCGCCCGAGCTGTACCTGAAGCGCCTGGTGGTGGGCGGCTTCGACCGCGTGTTCGAAATCAACCGCAACTTCCGCAACGAAGGCGTGTCGATCCGTCACAACCCTGAATTCACGATGATGGAATTCTACGCGGCCTACACCGACTACAAATGGCTGATGGATTTCACGGAAGCCGTCATCCGCCAGGCCGCCATCGACGCGCACGGCACCGCCACCCTGACCTACGGCGGCCGCGAGCTGGACCTGGCAAAGCCGTTCCACCGCCTGACCATCGTCGAAGCGATCAACAAGTACGCTCCAGGCTACACCGCCGGGCAGTTGAACGATGCCGAATTCATCAAGGAAGAGCTGAAAAAATTCGGCGTCAAGCCGTTTGCCACGGCCGGCCTGGGCGCGCTGCAACTGGCGCTGTTCGAAGAGACGGCTGAAGCGCAGCTGTGGGAACCGACCTACATCATCGACTATCCCGTCGAAGTGTCGCCACTGGCGCGCGCTTCCGACACGGTGGCCGGCATCACCGAACGCTTCGAGCTGTTCATGGTGGGCCGCGAAATCGCCAACGGCTTCTCCGAGTTGAACGACGCGGAAGACCAGTCGGCCCGCTTCCTGGCGCAAGTCGCCGCCAAGGACGCCGGTGATGAAGAGGCGATGTTCTACGACGCCGACTACATCCGCGCGCTGGAATACGGCATGCCGCCAGCCGGCGGCTGCGGCATCGGCATCGACCGTTTGATGATGATCATCACGGATTCGCCGAACATCCGCGACGTCCTGCTGTTCCCTCACCTGCGCCGCGAAGAATAATCACGGACGCCAGCCGATAAAAAGCCGCCTGATTTTGCGATCAGGCGGCTTTTTTACTTGTGCGGCATGCCGTCAGCCGGCCAGGGTCACGCGCTGGTGGCTGCGGCTGGCCTGCTGCGCCGCCAATGCCGCCGCCAGCGCGCGCATGCCGTCGTCGCCGGTGGCGGCCGGCTGCCCTTCGCCGCGCATGGCGCGCTGGAAGGCGCGCACCGAGCGCACGTACAGGTTTTCATGCTCGACGGGGATGTCGACGCTGCCGCCGTCGCGCGTCAGGCTGATGCTGCCGACGGGGCGCTGCGTCATCACGCCGGTGGCGAAGATGGTGCCCTTGCTGCCGATGATTTCCACGCCGGACAGCGAATACGGCGCATTGAACGCGTCGTGCACCTGCACCAAAGTGCCGTTATCGAACTCGATGACGGCCATCAGGCCCTCTTCCAGCCCGGCCACCGTCATGCCGCCGCTGGTGGCGCAGGCCGTGACGTGGCGCGGCTCCGAGTCCAGCAGGAAGCGCAGGGTGTCGACGTCGTGCACGAACATGTCGAGCGTGACGCCGCCCGACTCCGGCGCGTCCAGGCGCCAGCCGCGCAGGTGCTGCGGCAGGTTGTTCGCGTGCAGCACGCGGCAATACAGGGGCTGGCCGATCTCGCCCGCGCGTATCAGCTCGCGCACCTTGCCGTGGCTGGCGGCGTTGCGCAGGTGATGGTTAATCCCCAGCACCACGCCCGCTTCGGCGCAGCCGTCGACCATGCGGCGGGCATCCTCCAGGTTCAGCGCCAGCGGTTTTTCGCACAGCACGTGCTTGCCCGCGCGCGCCGCCTGCAAGGTCTGCGCCATGTGCCATTCGTTGGTGGTGCTGATGTACACGGCATCCGCGCCCGGATGCGCCAGCGCCGCATCGAGGTCCGTGTAGCTGGCGGCGATGCCGAACTGCCCGGCAAAGGCGGCGCCGCGCACAGCATCCCTGCTGACCACGGCCAGCACTTCGGCATCGCCCTGCTGGCGGATCGCGTCGACCATCCATTCGCGCGCCACGGTGCTGGCGCCGACCAAAATCCATCCGGTTTTCTTCATTCGAATCTCCAGTTAAAAAGTGTGGCGCAGGCCCAGGTTCCAGGCCTGGTTGCCGGTGCCGTTGTCGGTGGCGTTGCCCACCAGGTAGGCGGCGCCATTGCGGTTGTCGATGTGGGCATAGGCCGCATACAAGGTGCTGCGCTTCGACAGCGCATAGGTGTAGCCGATACCGAGCTGGCTGGCGTCGCCGTTGGCGGCGCGCCGGTCGTCGCGCCGCACGTACGAGAACAGGACGCGGTGCGGGCCAAAAGGCACGGTGGCGCCCAGCATCAGGTCCGCGCTGTCGACCGTGGTGGCGGCGCCCGCCGTGCTCTTGCTGACGGCGACGGCACCATGCGCCTTGAGCACGCCGAAGTCCCAGGTGGCGCCCAGCACCGTGTTTCTCGCCGTCCCCGCCACCAGCGCGCTTGACAGGGTGTTGGCGTCCTGGTGCGCCATGCGCACATACAGCGGCCCGCTGGCATAGGTGGCCGCCGCGCCCATGTAGCGCCTGGCAGAAGCGTCGCCCGGCACTTCGCCAAAGCCGTACGCCAGTTCGCCGGACAGTCCCCCGCGCACGGGCGAGCTGTAGGTGATGCTGTTGTCGACGCGGCTGATGTAGCCGGCCGTGAAGACGTTGCTCATCCTGCCCGCAAAACCCAGGTAAAACGGGTCCAGCGCCCCCAGGCTGCTATCGATGAAGGTGTACTGGCGGCCCAGCCGCAAGGTGCCCGCCGCGCCGGCGAGGCCGACGAAGGCCTGGCGCCCGAACAGCAGGCCGCCCTGGGCCGAAGCGCCCGTGTCGGCCAGGATGCCCGCATCCATCGTAAAGATCGCCGTCATGCCGCCGCCCAGGTCTTCGCTGCCCTTGAAACCCAGGCGCGAACCGTTGGCGATGCCGCTGGTCAGCTTGAGCACCCTGCCCCCGGGGCCGCCGCTCTCGGACACCACGCCCAGGTCCGCGATGCCGTACATGGCCACGTTCGACTGCGCCGAGCACAGGCCGCCGCAGGCGCCCGCGCCGATGATCATTGCCCTTGCTACCTTGTTCTTCATTTCTTTCCCTGTCTGTCTTTTTATGGATACTGTTCTTAGCTGACCAGGTGGCGCGGACGCTCGCCGCGCAAGCCGGCCAGCAGGTTGTCCACGGCCTGCTGCGCCATGGCGTAGCGCGTTTCGTGCGTGGCCGAGCCGATGTGCGGCAGCGCCACCACGTTGGCCATGCCCGGCAGCGGATTGTCCGGCGCCAGCGGTTCGCGCTCGAACACGTCGAGACCGGCGCCGTGGATGGTGCCCTGCTGCAGCGCCTCGATCAGCGCCGCCTCGTCGACGATGCGCCCGCGCGACCCGTTGATGAAGATGGCGCCGGGGCGCATCAGCGCGAATTCGCGCCGGCCCATCATGCGCTCCGTCTGCGCCGTCAGCGGCAGCACCACGCAGACGAAGTCGGAGCCGGCCAGCAGCTCGTCGAGTGCCACCTGGCGCGCGCCCAGCGCCGCTTCCACTTCCGGCACGGCTTCGCCGTTCACGTACAGCACCTGCATGCCGAAGCCCAGCGCGGCGCGGCGGGCGACGGCGCGGCCGATGCGGCCCATGCCCAGCATGCCGATGGTCTTGCCGTGCACGTTGACGCCATACTGGCTTTCGCCCACGCTGCGCGTCCAGCGTCCGGCCTTGACGAATTCGGCCAGTTCGACGACCCTCCGCGCGCTGGCGAGGATCAGCGCGAAGATCGTGTCGGCCGTCGTTTCCGTCAGCACGTCCGGCGTATTGGCCAGCAAAATGCCCCGTTCGCGCAAATAATCGACGTCGAACTGGTCGACGCCCACCGAAATGGTGGAAATGATGCGCAGGTCAGCGGCCGGATCCAGCAGTTCGCGGTCCAGGCGCACGCTGGCGCCCAGCAAACCATGCGCGCCGCGGATGGCGGCGGCAAACGCGGCGCGGTTGCCTGCGTCGATCGCCTCGAAATACGTCACCTCGCATTCGGCGCGCAGGCGCGCCAGCAGCGGTTCGGCCAGCTTTTTATACACAAGCACATGTTTTTTCACGAGTTTTCCCCTGTTCGGTTCAAGATTGGCCCAGCGCGTCGAGCTGGGCGCGGGTCGGCAAGCCTTCCATGTCGCCAGCCACCTGGATGGCGAAGGCGCCGACCCGGTTGGCGCGCCGTACCGCCTGCGCCAGCGGCAAGCCTTCCAGCAAGGCGCTGACCAGGCCGGCCGCGAAGCCGTCGCCGGCGCCCACCGTGTCGACCACGTGGGCCACGGGCTCGCCCGGCACCATGCCGCTGTCGCCATCGGCCGTGCGGTAATAGGCGCCCTCGGCACCCAGCTTGATGACCACCAGGCGCGCGCCCCGCTGCAGGTAAAAGCCGGCGATGTCGTGCGGCAGGTCGTGGCCGGTGAGGATTTTTCCCTCCCCCAGGCCGGGCAGCACCCAGTCGGCCCTCGCGGCGAGGCGGTTGATCTGTTCCACCATGACGGCTTGCGACGGCCACAGCGAGGGCCGCAGGTTCGGATCGAACGACACGGTGCGTCCATGCTCGCGCATGAAATCGATGGCCTGGCTGGCGAACGCCAGGCTGGTGGCGGACAGCGCCGCCGCCACGCCCGTGGCGTGCAGGTGGCGCGCCGACAGGAAATAGGCGGGGTCGAAGTGCTCGGGCGCCAGCCGGCTGGCGGCGGACCCCTTGCGGAAGTATTCGACCAGCGGATCGGCGCCGTTTTCGGCCCGGGCCTTGAGCTGGAAGGCGCTGGTCTGGCCGGCGACGGCGACGACGCGGCTGCAATCGACGCCCTCGGCCTGCACGCTGGCGCGGATGAAGCGGCCAAAGGAATCGTCGCCCACGCGGCTCAGCCAGCCGACTTTCAAGCCCAGGCGCGCCAGGCCGATGGCGACGTTCGTCTCGGCGCCGGCCAGGCGGCGCGTGAAATGCGCCACGGCCGCCAGGTCGCCCGTTTCCTCGGCCACGAACATCGCCATCGCTTCGCCATAGGTAACGACGTCGAGCGCATGCGCTCCATGCATCATTTCGTGTTCCCTCATGCGGCCTCCAGCATCTGGATGTAGCGGCCCGTTTCGGCCACTAGGTCTGCGCCCTCGAGCGGGAATTCGATGGCCCGCTGCACGCCCGGCGCAAAGTGCGCGAAGACGGCGCGCCAGGCCGGATCGGCGTCGGAGACGGCGCAGGCGGACAGCCGGCCTCCGTCATCGAGAACGGCCTTGCAATGCACATAGCGCACGTACGGCGCCAGCAGGCGCGCCGCCTGCTGCGCATCCTCGCCCACCCAGCGCCAGTTGCCGATGTCGAAGGTCAGCCCCACCGGCAGCCCGATTTCGCGCGCCGCCGCCAGGAAGCGCGCCATCGGCGCCAGCGCCCCGCCATGGGCCGTCTGGTCGTTTTCCACCAGCAGCGCCACGGGCGCGGCCGCCAGCCGGGCGCTCAAGGCGTGCAAGTCCGGCGCGGCCGGGTAATGGCCCAGCGACACCTTCAGGTAGCGCGCGCCCAGGCGCGCCGCCTCGTCCAGCATCTGCTGCAGCAGCGCATGCCGCAGCAGCCCGTCCGCGTCCCACAATTCGATGGGCGTGGAATACACGGAATACAGGCCGCGCGCGGCCACCGCCGCGCCCATGCGCGCCAGGTCCGGCAAGTCGGAAGTAAACAGCTCGCGGCGGATCTCGATGCCGGCGCCGCCCGCATCGGCCACCACGTCGATGAAATGGCTTTGCCCCAGCTGCCTTACCCTGCTTGCGCCATAGGCCGACGCCGCCACCAGCACGGGGCTCATTTGATCGCTCCCGCGCCGACGAACTGGCGCGCTTCGGGCGTTTGCGGGTTGCTGAAGAACGCTTCCGACGGCCCGCTTTCCCACACCAATCCCTGGTGCATGAAGACGGTGACGTCGGCCATGCGCCGCGCGAACTCCATCTCGTGCGTCACCAGCAGCATCGTCATGCCCGCCTGCGCCAGCTCTTCCATCACCTTCAGCACTTCCTGCGTCAGTTCCGGGTCGAGCGCCGACGTCACTTCGTCGAACAGCATCACCTGCGGCTCCATCGCCAGCGAACGGGCGATGGCCACGCGCTGCTGCTGGCCGCCCGACAGCTGCTCGGGATAGGCTTCGCGCTTGTGATCGAGGCCCACCTGCTTGAGCACGCGCAATGCCGTGGCGCGGCCCTGGGCGTCGGGCACTTTCTTGACGATGCGCGGCGCCAGCATGACGTTTTCTTCCACGGTCAGGTGGGGGAACAGGTTGTAGCTCTGGAAGACCATGCCGACGTCCTTGCGCAAGTCGAGCAGGTGCTCCTGGCGCGCCGTCAGCGTATGGCCGGCGACGACAATGCTGCCGCTGTCGATGGTTTCCAGGCCATTGATACAGCGCAACATGGTGCTCTTGCCGGAACCGCTGCGGCCGATCACGGCGATCACCTGGCCCCGCTCGACGGCGAACGACACGCCCTTGAGCACGTGGTTGGCGCCGAAGCTCTTGCTGATATTGTCGATTTCAACGATGGGCATGGAATTTCCTTTCCAGTGAATGGCTGTAGCGCGACAGCGGATAGCACAGCGCGAAGTAGATCAGGGCGACGATGGGGAAGACGATGAACGGCAGGAAGGTCGCATTGCTGACCAGTTGCCCTGCCCGCGTCAGTTCCACCACGCCGATGATCGAGGTGATCGAAGTGTTCTTGATGATCTGCACCATGAAACCCACGGTCGGCGGCAGCGAATGGCGCAGCGCCTGCGGCAGGATGACGTAGCGCAGCTGCTGGTAGCGGTTCAGCGCCAGCGCGGCCGATGCTTCCCACTGCTGCCGCTGCACGCCTTCGATGCAGCCGCGCCAGATCTCGCCCAGGTAGGCGCTGGCAAAGATCGTCATCGCCGCGCCTGCCGCGATAATCGGCGACAGCTTGTAGCCGAACAGGGCCAGCCCGTAATAGGTCAAGAACAGCACGATCAGCACGGGCGTGCCCTGCACCAGCTGGATGTACAGGGCGCTGATGCAGCGCAGGAGCGGGCTGCGCGCCGTGCGCAGCAGCGCCACCGCAAAGCCGGCGATGCCGCCCGTGATAAAGACGAGCAGCGACAGGCCGATGGTCCAGCGCGTGGCCTCGAGCAGGAATTGCAGGTTATCCCAGGAAAAATCACTGATCATGTCAAGCTCCCATGCGCGCCGCGCCCAGACGGCGGCGGCGTTTAAAGACGATCTGGCCCAGCACCCAGAAGCCGAAGCGGAACAGCAGGGCCAGCAGGATGTACAGCACCATCACGACGATGTAGATCTCGAAGCTGCGGAAGGTTTCCGCGTCGAGCAGGTGGGCGGCGGCGGTCAGCTCCTCGGCGGAAATGGCCGACACGACGCTTGAAGCGAGCATCATCAAGGTGAACTGGCTGGCCAGCGCCGGATAGACTTTTTCCAGCGCCGGCAGCAGCACCACGTGGCGCATCACCTGCCAGCGCGTCATGCCCAGCGCCTGCGCCGCCTCCAGCTGCGACGGATGCACGGCGCCTATGCCGGCGCGCACGATTTCCGCCGCGTAGGCGCCCAGGTTGACCGTCATGGCGACGAGCGCCGCGCCGTTGGCATCGAGCTGCAAACCCAGCGACGGCAAGCCGAAGTAGATGATGAACAGCTGCACCAGGAACGGCGTGCTGCGGATGACCTCGACATACGCGCGCACCACGGCGCGGGCATAGGCGGGACCGTTCTTCAGGATGACGGCGGCGCACACGCCCACCGCCAGTCCCAGCACCATCGCCAGGGCGCTCAGGCGTATCGTCAGCGCCGCGCCCCACAACAGGCGGTCCAGCGATTGCATGACGAGTTCGAAATGAAATTCATACGGCATACTCAACTCCTTGTCTGCGTGCGCATCCCCGGCCGCGCCACCATGGCGGCGCGCCGTGCGGACGGGCACTTTCCTATGCGGCTGGCGGTATCAGAAGGTCGGCAGTGCCGGCAGCGGCGCGCCGCTCCACTTGCGCGCGATGGCGTCGAGTTCGCCGTTCAGCTTGACGTAGTAGATGAAGTTGTTGAGCCACTGGTGCAGCTCGAAGTCGCCGCGGCGCACCGCCATCGAATTCGGTTGCAGCGAGTAGGCGAAGCGGACCTCGATCTTGCCCGCGCCGCGCGTCTTGATGATGTCGAGCGCCATCGTGCTGGGAATCGAGACGGCGTCGACCTGTTTGCTGAGCAAGGCCTGGGTGACGGTGGCGTCATCCTCGAAACGCACGATATTGGTGCCGGCCGGGGCCATGCGGCTCAGCGCCGTGTCGTTCGTGGTGCCGCGCGTCACGCCCACCTTCTTGCCCTTCAAGTCGGCCAGGGCCTTGAATTTGCCGCCCACCGGCGCGACGATGGCCAGTTCGAACGCGCTGTAGGGCATGGTGAACATCAGGGTCTTGGCCCGTTCCGGCGTGGGCGCCAGGGTCGCCACGAGGAAATCGACCTTGCCCGACTCCAGCGACGGCACGCGCGACGGCGCCGTCAGGGGCACCACTTCCACGGGCAGGTTCAGGTATTTGCCGATCAGGTTGGCGACGTCGACGTCATAGCCGACGGGCGCGCCCTTGGCGTCGATGCTGCCGAACGGCGGCGTGCCGCTGACCACGCCGATGGTCAGCTTGCCTTTCTTGATCAGGTCGCCAAGCGTCTGGGCGCCGGCATCGGCCGCCGCACCGAGGGCAAACGTTGCTGCCAGTGCACATGCCAGTGCTTTCGAATAGAACAGTGTCGTCATCTTCATGTTTCCGTCTCCTGTGATCCCGGTACCGGCCTCGTCGAGGCACTTCCGGGAATATTGTCAAATGGACGATTCAGATCGTCTCTTGCCGTGTAGTACCAACTTCCTGCCATTGCCCTGCCTGACTCCCCCTTTTCCGTATGAACACACTTTATGAAACCGGTTCCATAACTTATCCAAAAAAAAGGGCAAGGCCCTTTTTCCCGTCAAGCGCCGCCGCCCTTGTCCGCTTTCCCGCCCTGGGTGGAATTGCGCACAATCAACTTACCCGGCAACAACACCTCGCGCGGCGGGCATTGCTCGCCCTGCAGGCGGGACAGCATGCACGTCATCGCCGTAAAGCCGATTTCATAGGTCTGCTGCTCGATCGTGCTCAGGCCCGCCAGCGGCGACCACGGCAATTCGTCAAAGCCCAGCAAGCCCACGTCCTGCGGCATGCGCAATTCGAGGCGCTGCAGCATCAGCGCCAGTTCCAGCGCCACCATGCCGTTCGAGGCCAGCAGCGCCACGCGGCGGCCGCGCCACTGCGCCAGGCATTGCCGCACCTGCGCGTCGATGGCAGGCCGGTCATCCAGGTCCACCGCCAGCACTTCGCCCACGCAGCCCGGATGCTCGGCCATCACGGCCTGGAAACCTTCGGCGCGCATCAGCCGCGAGCTGACGCCCGTCAAGGGCGGCGCAATGAAGGCGATGGCATCGAAACCCTGTTCGATCAGATGCGCGGTGGCCAGCCGGCCCGCCTGCACATTGTCCAGGCCCACCAGATCGAAATCGGCGCCCTCGATGCGGCGGTCGACCAGCACGATGGGCATGTCCGCCTGCTGCAAGTCGGACGATTCGATGTTGCGCCCCTGCGTGTTGACGATCAGCCCTTCCACGCTGTACGAACGCAGCGCGGCCAGCGACTGGCGTTCGCGCTGTTCGTCATTGCCGGTATTGCATAAAATCAAGGTATAGCCATGTTGCTGGCAAGCCGCTTCCACGCCTTGCAGCACGGCCACCGTGTAGGGATTGAGCATGTCGGCCACGACCATGCCGATCAGGCGCGTGCGTCCGCGCTTGAGGCCGCGCGCCATCTGGTTCGGCTGGTAGCCGAGGCGCGCGATGGTGCTGGTGATCTGCTGGCGGATGTTTTCCGACAAAGCGTCCAGTTCGCCGCCGAGAAAGCGCGACACGCTCGTCTTCGACACGCCCGCCTCGCGCGCCACCTGGGCGATGGTCACGGGCCGGGCCGGTTCGCCGGAGACTGTTTTTTTACTGCCGCGTACTGAATCCAAGGGTGCTCTCCACTACCTGTTAATCTGCATATTCTTATTTTGGAACCGGTTCCAAAGATAGCACCCACGCATCGATGACGCAAGCGATTTGATTGCCTGTGGCGGCGAAGGAACACGCTGGGGGCATGGATGGGAACGCGGATGAAAAAACGCCGCCCGCCCCTTGCAAACGCGGGAGCGGGCGGCGCGATGGTGTCAAGACTACTGGACCACGGTATAGCAAGGCACGTAGGCCGTGCCCGCCAGCTTCATGCGGTGCTGCGCCACGAACGAGGCCAGCAGCGCATCCATGGGGCCGGCGATGGATTTGTCGCCGTGGATCTCGAAGTTGCCATGTTCCTCGATCGAGCGGATGCCGTCATCCTTGACGTTGCCCGCCACCACGCCCGAGAACGCGCGGCGCAGCTGGGCCGCCAGCAAGTGCGTGGGCTGGTTCTTGTGCAGGCTCAGGTTGCGCATGTTTTCATGCGTGGGCTGGAACGGCTTCTGGAACTCGTGGTCGATTTTCAGCAGCCAATTGAAATAATACGCGTCGCTGTGCGCCTTGCGGAATTCGCGCACCTGGCGTATGCCTTCGAGCATTTCGCGCGCCACCAGTTCCGGGTCGTCGATGATGATTTTATAGCGCTGCTGCGCTTCCGGGCCCAGGGTGTCGCTGATGAACTGGTTGATCTGCACGAAGTACTCGCGCGACGTTTCCGGTCCCGTGAAAATCAGCGGGAAGGGAATCTCGGCATTGTCCGGGTGCAACAAAATACCGAGGATATACAGGATCTCTTCGGCCGTGCCGGCGCCGCCGGGGAAGACGACGATGCCGTGGCCGGCGCGCACGAACGCTTCCAGGCGCTTTTCGATGTCCGGCATGATGACCAGGTCATTGACGATGGGGTTCGGCGACTCGGCCGCGATGATGCCCGGCTCGGTGATGCCCAGATAGCGGCCATTGTGCAGGCGCTGCTTGGCGTGGCCGATGGTGGCGCCCTTCATGGGGCCCTTCATGGCGCCCGGGCCGCAGCCGGTGCAGATGTCGAGGCCGCGCAAGCCCAGCTGGTAGCCCACTTCCTTCGAATAATTGTATTCGGCGCGGTTGATCGAGTGGCCGCCCCAGCACACGACCAGGTTCGGGTTGAGCTGGGTTTGCAGCACGTTGGCGTTGCGCAGGATGTGGAAGACGGCGTCCGTCACGCCTTCCGTGCTCTGCAGGTCGAATTTCGGGTTGCCCGTCACTTCATCGCTGACGAAGATGATGTCGCGCAGCACGGCAAACAGGTGCTCGTGGATGCCCTTGATCATCTTGCCGTCGACAAAGGCGATGGCCGGCGCGCCCTTGATGTCGAGCTTGATGCCGCGCTCGCGCTGGATGATGGAAATCTCGAAGGATTGATATCGCTCAAGCAAGGCACGGCCATCGTCGATGGTGCTGCCGCAATTCAAGACCGCCAGCGCGCAGCGGCGGAAAGTGTTGTACAGGCCGCCCTGGCTGGTGTCGAGTAGTTTATTGACTTCAGTCTTGGAGAGCACGTCCAGGCGGCCTTCCGGTGAAACCAGAGTATCGATAACGTCGTGTTCCATAATGCGAAAAATCCTTTAAAAATCGATGCTCGAAGGTGTTGCAGCCTCAAAATGTGTTGCAGCCTCAATATACGACAAGTCGGGCAAGTTGTGCTGTGGTGCCGCAAAATCGCCGGAGAGGAGCTTTGCCTGAAACCGGTTTGACCAATATGAAACAGTCATTCTTGCTAATGCGAATCGAAATCTTCGCTCAGCGCAATTTGTAGATTAGAATGCCAGCCTATTGGAATTCCCGAGCGTACGGTTCTTCATGAGAGTCCCCGCCGCCCGCAGGCTTCCATAAGTTTGTTTTATCGATTGACTATAATAATTTTTCAGGAGGAACCGCATGAGCGGTGCGACTACGCCCAACAAGGAAGCCGTTATTCCCGAGTTCAAGCAGATTATGGGCCATCCAAGCCCATTGTGGATGTTGTTCATGACTGAATTCTGGGAACGCTTCGCGTTCTACGGAGTTCGCTGGGCGCTGGTACTGTACATCGTGGCCCAGTTCCACGCTGGCGACGGTTCGGGACAGGCAGCGGCCAACCTGACCTACGGTTCCTTCCTCGCGCTGGTGTACGCCGGCGCCCTGTTCGGCGGCTACATCGCCGACCGCGTCATCGGTTACCAGCGTTCCATCCTGCTGGGCGCCGTCTTCATGGCTGCCGGCCTGTTCTGCATCTCCGTGCCGAACCAGGACATCTTCAACCTGGGCCTGGCCACCATGATCGTCGGTAACGGCATGTTCAAGCCGAACATCTCGACCATGGTCGGCAAGCTGTACACGACCGCCGATCCGCGCCGCGACAGTGGTTTCACGATCTTCTACATGGGCATCAACATGGGCGCCATGGTCGCGCCCGTCTTCACCCAGTGGCTGGCCGAGTCGATCTTCGGCACCAGCGCCATGCCGTCGTACAAGATGGTCTTCATGGCTTCCGGTTTCGGCATGCTGATCAGCCTGGTATGGTTCTTCATCGGCCGCCGCGCCCTGAAGGGCATCGGCGCACCGGAAGCCGGTTCCGGCAACCCGATGCGCGTCGTCTGGGTGGCCGTCGGCTCCCTGTGCGTGATCCCGCTGATGTACTTCCTGCTGACCGTCGGCGCTGAAAAGCTGCAAATCGTCCTGACCGTGCTGTTCGTCGGCCTGGCCGTGATGCTGATGATCGAAGGCATACGCAACGGTAAAATTGCGCGCGACCGCGTCATCGCCATGCTGCTGATCTTCGTCTTCAACATCCTGTTCTGGATGTTCTTCGAACAGGCTGGCAGCTCGTTTACTTTCCTGGCTGACAAGATCGTCAACCGCGACCTGGGCTTCTGGATCTTCCCGACCGCCTACTTCCAGACCGTCAACTCGGTCGCCATCATCGTCTTCGCGCCGATCATCGCCGCCGTCTGGGTCTTCCTGGCGCGCCACAACGTCAACCCGTCGATCCCGCGCAAATTCGGCCTGGGCTTGCTGGGCAATGCGCTGGCCTTCGGCCTGCTGATCTTCGCTCTGTCGAGCCTGGTTGGCGCCGATAACAAGATCCCGTTCTGGACCCTGACCACCGTCTACGTGCTGCAATCGATCGGCGAGCTGTGCCTGTCGCCTATCGGCCTGTCGATGGTGACCAAGCTGGCGCCAGTGCGCCTGGTGGGCCTGGGCATGGGCGGCTGGTTCCTGTCGACCGGTATCGGCAACAACCTGTCGGGCATCTTCGCCAGCCACGTCAGCGGCGAAAGCGGCATGTCGGTGCAGTCGGCCCTGTCCGGCTACACCTTCGGCTTCTGGTCCCTGCTGGGCGCCGGTGTCGTGCTGTTCCTGATCGCACCGCTGATCAACAAACTGATGCACGGCGTGAAATAAGGGTCTTGTTGTAGATCAGAACGGCGGCCTGCGGGCCGCCGTTTTTCATTCCCGCGCCGGTTGTTGCCTTGGCGGGCGGTACAATACCGCCAGGGCCACCGGCCACTCCACCCACATCACCAAAGAATATTATGTCCAGCATCTCCACCACCACGCCCCTCTCCGACGACGAATACGCCGAACTCGACACCCTGCTGGCCGCGCCCGCGCTGGAAAGCCGCGCCATGGACGTGTCGATGCTGGAAGGTTTTCTCACGGCCGTCGCCCTGAGCCCGAAACAGATCGCGCCGGAACAGTGGTTGCCATGGGTATGGGACAAGGCGGCCGGCAGCGCCGCGCCCGCAGCGGATGCGGCCAGCGAACGGGCGGCCAGCCTGGCCCGGCGCCACCACGCCTACATGGTCGAATGGCTGGCGAAGGATCCGGACAGTTTTGAGCCCATCTATGTGTGCGGCCCCGAATGGAGCGTGCCCGCCTGGTGCGCCGGTTTTATGCTGGGCACGAGCCTGGACAAGCCCCAGTGGGCGGCCCTGGCCGTCAGCCATCCCGAGTACCTGGCGCCGTTCCAGCACCTGGCCACGGCCACCGAACTCGATGACGATGCGGCCGAAACGGCCATGGATGGCGTGATTCCTGCCGTCATCGCCATCAACGCCGCCTGGGCGCGCCAGCGCCACCTGAAAAGCCAGGCGCAAAGCCAGCCCGGCGCCACCGTGCTGCGCGAACTGCCGAAAACGGGCCGCAACGACCCGTGCCACTGCGGCAGCGGTAAGAAATACAAGAAATGCTGTGCCGACGCCGATAGCGCGGCCGGCTAAGGACGCATCTCCTTGCACCTGCTGCTGACGGCCATCCTGCGCTTCCTGCTGCGCCACGCGCTGCAGTTCGCCCTGTTCATCGTCATCCTGCTTGCCGGCCGCCTGCTGCTGGCCGAATGGCGCGCCTACAGCGCCGGCAGCGAGGCCGTCGCCGCACTGCGCCAGGCTTCCGGCAGCGCCGGCAGCCATGGCGCCAGCCTGGCCGAGGCGGCCACGCTGCGCGTCAACGCCCTGCGGCTAGCATCACAAGCAAGCATCGCCACGCGCCTGACAGAAGTACAAGCGCAATTGACGGCCTTGCGCGCGCGGCAGCAACCGTCGCTGTTTACTATTCCCCTGCCCGACACGCACACCCTGGCCCTGCACGCGCAGGACGAAGCGGCGCGCCGCGTGGAAATCGAAGTGCTGGCGCAGGAAGCCCGTTATCTGGTCGCCCTGCAGGCGGCGCTGAGCGGTGAAGATGCACGCCAGACGCTGGCGCGCCTGCATGCGGAACACGTCAGCGCATATGCCGAACTGCAACACAACCTGCGCCAGCGCCGGCAGCTGGAAGCGCAGCACCCGCTGGCCGCGCGCCTGCCCGGCAGCGACGCTTACGCGCAGCTGTCGCGTCTCGAAGCGCAGGGCCAGCGCTTGCGCGAGGTCAACCTGCAAGCGTATCAGGCCTGGCTGGCGCAGCGCGCGCGCAGCAGCAATACCACCAACATCACCCGCCCCGCCCCATTCGCCATCGACAGCGCGGCGCTGGCTGGCGCGCTGGCGCCCGTACAAAAGGCGATTGCGGTCGGCGAAGAACAACTGGCGCGCAACTGGATCGCCCGCTGGCGCGCTCCCGTGCTGGACGTGGCGCCCACGGCCGCCCTGCTGGTGCTGTCGGCCATCCTGCTGCCCGTCGCCATCAAGGCCTTCTTTTACTTCGTGCTGGCGCCCATCGCTTCGCGCCTGAAACCCTTGTCCATCGCGCACGCGCTGAACGTGACGGCCACTGCGCTCCCCCTGCCGCCCGATGGCCAGTCGCGCATCTCCGCCGTCTCGCAGGCATTGCAGCTCAAACCCGGCCAGCGGATGCTGATCCATCCCGAATACCTGCAATCGTCGCCCGTCGGCACGCGCAAGCGCACGCAGTGGCTGCTGGACTGGCGCTATCCGTTCACCAGCCTGGCCGCCGGCATGGCGGCGCTGACGCGGCTGGAAAGCGATGCCCCGGCATCCGTGACGATTTCCGCCAGCGACGACCCGCTGCTGGAAGTAGCCGTCGTGCACCTGCCGGCCGGCAGCGCCCTCGTGTTCCAGCCGCGGGGCCTGGCGGGCCTGGTCTGCGACTCTGGCCATCCGCTGGCGCTATCGAGCCACTGGCGCCTGGGCAGCCTGCATGCCTGGCTCACCCTGCAGCTGCGCTTCATCGTCTTTCGCGGCCCCGTCACCCTGATCGTGCGCGGCTGCCGCGGCGTGCGCCTGGAGCGCGCGGGCCAGGGCCGCTCCATCAGCCAGTCCGCCACCCTGGGCTTTACTACCGACGTGCTGTACTCGACGCTGCGCAGCGAAACCTTCCTGCCCTACCTGCGCGGCCAGCAGGCGCTGCTCAACGACCGTTTCGACGGCGACAACGGCGTCTACCTGTACGAAGAAACCCCGCGCCACGGCAAGCAGCCGGGCAAGGTGGGCAGCTGGTTCGAGGGTTTTACGGACGCCATCTTGAAAGTGTTCGGCATCTAGCCGAGAAAACCTTATGAACGACTTCCTGTTTGCCGATTTTCTCGAGGATCAGGCCGTGTATGCGGCACTGCAAGCGTACTGGCAAACGCGCCTGGCCTTCCTCGACGGCCTGTGTTCGCCGTATCTGCGCACCAGCTTTGCCAACGGCCAGCCATTCAATGACGGCAATCCCATCGTCAACCTGGCGGACCGCAACGCCGGCAAGGCGGCGCGCATCGTGCAGCAATGCCCGCAGGAGTTCGGCCCCTGCTACACGAGCTTCGGACAAGCCATCGAGCTGGCCGGCAGCGATGGGCAGCTTCGTCCGGCGCAGGAAAAGATCATCGTGCTGACCTTGACGCAGGCAACGGCGCAGAGGGCCGGGGATGAACTGCGCGCCTGGTTCATGCCAGGCTAAGGGCGGCGCCATCCGGCACAAAATCGGGCTGCAGCAAGCCGTAGACGTGCAGGTCGACAAATACGCCATTCAGGCATTCCGCCTGCCGCAACACGCCTTCGTGCGCGAATCCCAGCCGTTCGGCCAGCGCCATGCTGGCGTGATTGCCGGCCGCGCACTGCAATTCGACGCGGTGCAATTGCAGCGCGCCAAACGCGTGCGCGAGGACGGCGCGCACCGCCGCGCTGGCGATGCCCCGGCCCTGGAACTGCTGCCCGAGGTAATAGCCGATGCGGGCATTGCGGTCCGCTGTGTCGATGTCTTTCAGGCGGATGCTGCCGCACAAGGCCGTGCCGGAGAAAACATGCCATTCCAGTACCTCGCCGCTGGCCGCGCGGGCGGCGGCGGCCTGCAGATAGGCCTGCGCCTCGCCGAACGAGTCCAGCTGCAGCACGGCAGGCAGGTAAGCGCGCAGGTGCTCGCGGTTGTGCGCCACCAGCCCGGCGAGGGTTTCGGCGTGTTCAGGCAAGGTTGGAACAATAGAAATATCAGGAAATTTTGAAGGATTCACGCGCAAAGAGCCCTGGCGGGCCGGTAAGTTAAAGAAACGGCACTGGGTTCGCAGGCTAGGCGGCGATCGAATGCGACACCGTCAGCCACTCGCCCGGCTGCAGATTCGCCGCCGCCTCGCGCGTGGCCAGCACGCTGTCCGGGTTCAGGTCGGACCGGTTCAGCTTGTAGGAATAGGCGAAATCGTCGGCATCGAAGGCCTGTCCCGCCTTGACGTAATACTTGAAGCCGACAAACGAGTCGGGATTGGTGACGACCGAATACTCAAGCGTGACATTGTTCATGGCGGGCCTCGTCGGCGATGGTGATACGGCCATTATGCGTCAATTCCGGCGGCGGCGACGCAACGGTCCTTGCGGCAAGTCAATAGCCCTGCCGGCTGCCGGCGCTACAGTAGCCTGAGTCCACCACCGAATGGAAAGCCATGCGCGCCTTGCTCGCGAAAATCAGGAACACACTGGCGCCGCAGGCGGGCCTGCCGGCGGCGGCGCGCATGGAGCGGACGGCGGACCGGCGCGGCCTGCCCGCCTTTGACCCCGGGCCGCAAGCCGTCGTCAAGGCTTGCACGGCCTGGCTATGCGCGGCGCAAGACCATTCCAGTTCAAGCGACGGCGGGGTCGCGCGCGACTACAGCCTGCTGACGGGCTGGGCTAGCTCCTATCCCGAAACCACCGGCTACATCATCCCCACCATGATCGCCCTGGCGCAGCGCGCTGGCGACGAGGGTGGGGATGATGCCCTGCACGCACGGGCGCGCCGCATGCTCGATTGGTGCGTCGCCATCCAGTTCCCCGCAGGCGGTTTCCAGGGCGGGAAGATCGATTCGCTGCCGCGCGTGCCCGTCACCTTCAACACGGGCCAGATCCTGCTGGGCCTAGCCGCCGGCGTGGCAGCGTACGGCGCGGCATACGAGGACGCCATGCACCGCGCGGCACGCTGGCTGCGCGACAGCCAGGATGCCGACGGCTGCTGGCGCCGGCATCCGACGCCGTTCGCCAGCGCCGGCGACAAGGTGTATGAGACGCACGTGGCGTGGGGCCTGTTCGAAGCGGACCGCATCGCGCCTGGCCACGGCTATGGCGCGGCGGGCCTGCGCCAGGTCGACTGGGCGCTGACAAAACAGCGTCCCAACGGCTGGTTCGCCTCGAACTGCCTGGACAACCCGCTGCTGCCCCTGACCCATACCATCGGCTACGCCTTGCGCGGCCTGCTCGAAGCGCAGCGCTTTTCGGCCCGCGCCGACCTGCTGGACGCGGCCAAGCGCACCGGCACGGGCGTCGCCAGGGCCGTGGCGGCCGACGGCTACCTGGCCGGCCGCCTCGGCCCGGACTTCCAGCCTGGCGCCGATTACGCCTGCCTCACGGGGTCCGCGCAAAACGCGCATTGTCTGTTCCTGCTGTACCAGCTCACGGGCGAGCGGCCCTACCTCGACGCGGCCCGCCGCCTGAACCGTTACGTGCGGCGCTCCGTCAGCATCGACGGTCCCGCGCACGCGCGCGGCGGCGTCAAGGGTTCGTTTCCCGTCGATGGCGACTATGGCAGCTGGGCTTACCTGAACTGGGCCGCCAAGTTCTGCATCGATGCCAACCTGCTGGAAATGCACATTGGCGATGCTTGAGCAGGCCAAACACGCCGCCAGGGCCGCGCTGGAAGCGTGGCGCCGCGCCGCCGGCGCCCGGCAAATGCGCCACGACGCCCCGCACGTGACGCGCGCCGCGCTGGCGTCCGGCCTGGCGCGGCTCGGCGTGGCGCCAGGCGATACGCTGTTCGTGCATTCTTCGCTGAAAAGCCTCGGCTACGTGGAAGGCGGCGCGGCGGCCGTCATACGCGCCCTGCAGGACGCCGTCGGCCCGCACGGCACCCTGCTGCTGCCCACCTACTATCTGCCCGGCGGCACCGTGCGCGCCACCTGCGCCATGCCGGGCTATGTGTTCGACCCGCGCCGCCATGGCACGCACATGGGGCGTCTGCCGGAAGCGTTCCTCGCCAGCGGCAATATCCTCCGCAGCATCCACCCGACCCACTCCGTATCCGCGTGGGGCCGCCATGCCGACGCTCTGACCGAGGCGCACCACCGCGCACCGTCGATCTTCGGCGTGGGCTCGCCCTGGCAGCGCTTCATCGGCTGCGACCAGGCCAAGGTGCTGGGCCTGGGCATTTCCATGGGACCGGTGACGTTCTATCACGCGCTGGAAGACGCCATGGGCGATGCCTTTCCCGTGCCCGTGTGGGAGGACGATACAAAGCTGCTGGCCTGCCTGGACCACGCCGGCCGGCGCTGGAACGTGCCCGTGCGCCCTTTTGATATGGCAATCGCACAGCGCCGCATCGACCATCCGGGCCGCGGCGACTTGCGCGATTACTTTGCGCGCGAATTCGACGCCGCCGGACTGCGCGTCAACGGGCAGGTCGGCGATGCCGCGTCGTGGCTCATTCCGGCGCAGGCGTTTTATGACCACCTGCGGCGGCTGGCGTCCGACCACGTGACGATCTACGCGAGCGCGGCGCAACTGGCGGCGCGGCCGATACCGTAGTCATCGCCGCCATGCGCACATAAAAAAACCGCCCGGATCGTCATGACACCGGGCGGTTTTCCTTGGGCTGGCTACAACATCAAGCCTGCGAACTGCCCGCTTTCTTCTCTCTTGCGACGATATACAGCAGCACGATGATGACGGCATACGGCAGCAGGGACAGCGCGTCCGAGTGCAGGCCCGCATAGAACGGATTGCCGTGCTCGGCCCAGTCGGCCATCATCTGGTCGAAGTGCGTCAGCACGCCGGCCGTGATGGCGATGATGATGCCGGCCAGCGCGCCGCCGGCGATGTAGCCGGACGCCAGCAGTACGCCCGAACTGCGGTCGCCCGCCAGCTGGCGCTCTTCCTCGTTCAGTTTCGCGTTGTGTTCCAGCTTGTTGTTGCGGCGGTCCGCCAGCCAGCGCACCAGGCCACCGACGAAGATCGGCAAGGTGGACGACAGCGGCAGGTACACGCCCACCGAAAACGCCAGCGACGGAATGCCGGCCATTTCCAGCACCACGGCGATCATCACGCCAAACAGCACCAGGGTCCACGGCAGCTGCTGGTCGAGGATGCCCTTGATGATGTAGGACATCAGCACGGCTTTCGGCGCATCGTATTTCTTCACTTCCGAACCGTCGGGGCGCTTGCTGTAGTGGCCATTGATGCCCGGGTCGACCAGGTACGCGAGCTGGCCGTCTTCCTTGACGAAGTATTTGCCGGCCGGGCCGCCCACGGTATCGGTCTTTTGCCAGACTTTATACGTATTGTGGTCGCTCTCGGCTTGCGGGCCATGCAACTCGCCCGTCACCGTCAGCTTCGATGCATCGACCGTCAGGCCAGGCGCCACTTGCGCGGCCGGCACGTAGACGGTGCTCGCTTCGTTCAGCTTCAGCAGAATCGGACCGAGGATCAGGGCCGACGACAAGGCGCCCGCCAAAATCGCGTACTGCTGCAGGCGTGGCGTGGCGCCGACCAGGTAGCCGGTCTTCAAATCCTGCGACGTGGTGCCCGCATTGCTGGCAGCGATGCACACGATGGCGCCCACCGACAAGGCAGTCACATAATAGCGCCCGCCCGTCCAGCCCATGATGAGGAAGATCAGGCAAGTGAACAGCAAGGTGGCCACGGCCATGCCGGAGATCGGGTTCGACGAGGAGCCGATTTCGCCCGTCAGGCGCGACGAGACGGTGGCGAACAGGAAGCCGAAGACGAGGATCAGCAGCGCGCCGAGGAAATTCATGTGCAGCGGCGTGGCGAAGGTGATCACGGCGATGATGGACAGGCAGCCGATGACGACCCATTTCAGGGGGATGTCCTGGTCCGTGCGCAAGGTGGAATCGGTCTTGACGCCCTTGCCGATGCCTTTCAGGCCGGCCGACAGGCTGCGCCAGATCATGGGCATGGCGCGCACCAGCGAAATCAGGCCGCCGGCGGCCACGGCGCCCGCGCCGATGTACAGCACGTAGGCGCTGCGCACGTCGTCCGCGCCCATTTCGCTGATCAATTTGGTGCCCGGCGAGAGCACGGTGGTCAGGCTGTCGCCGAAGAACTTGATCATCGGGATCAGCAGCAAATACGACAGCACGCCGCCGGCGGCCATGGTGGCGGCGATGCGCGGGCCGATGATGTAGCCCACGCCCAGCAATTCAGGGGAAATCTCGGCGCCGATGGAGCCGCCCTTGAGCGGCGCGGCAAATTCCACGCCCGGCGTGTCCTTCCAGCCCTTGAACGAGATATTGAAGACTTTATACAGCAAGCCGACGGCAAAACCGCCGAAGATGATCTTGGCGCGGCGCTTGGCGTCCAGCGCGGCGGCCGAATCCTTCTCGATGCTTTCGCCGGCGGCGATGCGCGATTCTTCCGTGGCGGCCGCCTTGAGCACTTCGGCGCAAGCCGTGCCTTCGGGGAATTTGAGTTCCTTGTGCTGGTCGACGATCATGGTGCGGCGCATGGGGATCATCATCAGGATGCCCAGCAGGCCGCCGAGGATACCGACCAGCATGACTCTGGAGATTTCCAGGTCGAAGCCGAGGATCAGGATGGCGGGCATGGTGACGCCCAGGCCGAAGGCCAGCGATTCGCCGGCCGAACCGGCCGTCTGCGTGATGCTGTTTTCCAGGATCGACGAATCCTTGCCGCCCACCTTCTTGGCCAGGCCGAACAGGGTGATGGCGATCACGGCGACGGGAATCGAGGCGCTGACGGTCAGGCCCACCTTCAGCACCAGGTACAGCGAGGAGGCGCCAAAGACCATCCCCAGGATGACGCCCATGAACAGCGCGCGGAAGGTCATCTCGGGCAGCTTCGCATCGGCCGGGATATAGGGCTTCACGGCGCTCGGCATTGCATCTTTTGCCATAAATAAATCCTTAATTTTATAAAATAAACAGCCCGGAGCGACGTCCGGGCTATTTGCTTGAAGCCGAGACTATCGCACAGCCGCGTTTCGATGAAAAGGTTTTTTGCAGCCGGTCCCGGCGCCGGGAGCGCCGCCGCATTGGTCTATAATCGCTGCCACCGTGCCCTGCACGCTCACGTGAGACTGCCTTGACTGCCCAACGATCCGGATTTCCCTGGCCTTCCCGCCGCGCCACCGTGCGCGCCATCATCATCGCCGGCTGCGCCGCGCTGGCCGCTGCCCTGCTGCTGGCCGCTTATCTGTTCCTGTACGTGCGCCCCCGCCTGCCCGAGCTGGACGTCATCACCGACTACCAGCCGAAGATCCCGCTGCGCGTGTACACGGCCGACAATGTGCTGATCGGCGAATTCGGCGAAGAGCACCGCGACTTCGTGCCGATCGCGCAAGTGCCGGAAATGATGAAAAAAGCCCTGCTGGCCATCGAGGATGGCCGCTTCTACGAACACCACGGCATCGACTTCGTGCGCGCCGGCGGCGCCGTGCTGTCGAACCTGCGCCACGGCTTCGGCCACGGCGGCGGCTCCACCATCACCATGCAGGTGGCGCGCAATTTCTTCCTGACGCGCGAAAAAGTCGCCTCGCGCAAGCTCAATGAAATCATGCTGGCCCTGAAAATCGAGGCGGCCCTGTCGAAAGAGCAGATTCTCGAGCTGTACATGAACCAGATGTACCTGGGCCAGCGCTCGTTCGGCTTCGGCAGCGCGGCGCAGACGTATTTCGGCAAGCCCTTGTCCGAACTGTCGATCGCGGAAATGGCCATGCTGGCCGGCCTGCCGCAAAACCCGTCGCGCCACAACCCGATCAGCAACCCGAAAAAGGCGCACGCGCGCCAGCAGCTGGTATTGAAACGCATGCGCGAACTCGATTACATCAGCGAAGGCCAGTACCGGCAGGCGCTGGCGCAGCCCCTGCATTTCAATACGCGCGGCAAGCAGGGTTTCGACACGCACGCCGAATACGTGGCCGAACTGGCGCGCCAGGCCGTCTACGCCCAGTACAAGGAGGACAGCTATACCAAGGGCATCAGCGTCTACACGACGATCCTGAAGGCGGACCAGGACGCGGCCTACGCCTCGACGCGCCGCAACGTCATCGCCTACGACCAGCGCCACGGCTACCGCGGCCCGGAAACCTTCATCGACATGCCGGCGGATCCCGAGCAGCGCGACGACGCCATCGATGCTGCACTGCAAAAACGGCCGGACAGCGACGGCCTGATCGCCGCCGTCGTCACGGAGGTATCCAGCGGCAAGGTGCTGGCCGACACGGGCGACGGCGACGCCAAGACCATCACGGGCGACGGCTTGCGCTTTGCCGCCCCTGCCCTGTCCGCCAAGGCGAGCGCCGGCATCAAGCTGCGCCCCGGCGCCGTGATCCGCATCAGCCAGGACGCCAAGGGCAACTGGGCCATCACGCAAGTGCCGCTGGTGGCCGCCGCCTTCGTCTCGCTCGATGCGGAAACGGGCGCCTACCACGCCATGGTGGGCGGCTTCGACTACAACCTGCAAAAGTTCAACCACGTCACGCAGGCCTGGCGCCAGCCCGGTTCGGCCATGAAGCCCTTCGTGTACTCGGCGGCGCTGGAAAAAGGCTTTTCGCCGGCCACCCTGATCAACGACGTGCCCCTGGAAATGCAGGCGGGCGGCAAGGTGTGGGCGCCGCAGAATGACGATTTCAAGTTCGACGGCCCCATCACCATGCGCTATGCGCTGGCGCAGTCGAAGAACGTGGCCTCGGTGCGCATCCTGCGCGCGCTGGGCGTGGCGTACACGCACGACTTCATGGAAAAATTCGGCTTCGACCCGGCGCGCCAGCCCAGCAACCTGACGATGGCGCTGGGCACGGGTTCCGTCACGCCCGTGCAGATGGCGGGCGCCTACGCCCTGTTCGCCAATGGCGGCCATCAGGTGGAACCGTATCTGATCGACCGCATCGTCGACGCCAGGGGCACGGTATTGATGCAGACCAAGCCGCCCGCGCCGAACGACGAGAAGACCCTGGCGCTCGATCCGCGCAACGCCTTCGTGATGGACAGCATGCTGCGCGAAGTAGCCCGCACGGGCACGGGCGCGGCGGCGACGAAAAAACTGGGACGCAGCGACATCGCCGGCAAGACGGGCACCACCAGCGACGCCGTCGACGGCTGGTTCGCCGGCTACGGCGGCGGCATCGTGGCGGTGGCGTGGATGGGCTATGACGAGCCCAAGTCCTTGGGCGGGCGCGAATTCGGTTCCACCCTTGCCATGCCGATCTGGATCGACTACATGCGCACGGCCCTGTCGACGCGCCCGCAAGTCACGCGCGCCGTGCCGGCGGGCCTGAGCCAGGTCGACGGCGAGTGGCTGTACGATGAATTCATCGACATGAATGGGATCAAGACCCTGGACATGGACGTGGAGACGCCGACGGATCCGGCGGCAGTGCCGGAGACGGTGCCGGTTGAGACGAACTGAGGCCGCATGGTCGGGCCGGGAGCCACCGTTACGCCGCTGGCCCGCGGCCCGTGGCCCGTGGCCCGCACCACCCGCCTGGGGCTCCGGCATTGTCGATCACGCTTGCCGGCAATCCGGCCAGTCACAATTTGCCTTGAGGATTTCTCCATCGACAATAATCATGGCAGGATTCTTTTTCCAATCCGCGTCGGACACAGTGAATTTCTCCTTCATTTCAGGCGTCATCAGGCAATCTGAAAACAGCATGGCATTCAGCCTGAATTCCGGCACGAATTTTGACATTTTTTTCGTCCCATCCGGATATTCAACCTGGAATATCACTTCCGTGACCTTCCCCCGCATATCGTTCATACCGCCTCCACATGAATATGCAATACATTCACTTACAAAGCACGGACAATCGGCCAACCGCGCCGCCGATCCGAATGACGCCAATATCGAGATGATTCATACGTCAACCATCGATTAATTTGGAACGCAGCAACATGCGTAACAATAAAACATGGTCGCGCCAAATTTACCCGCATTAAATGCATATGGCACGTTCTGCGGAATGAACATCCAATCGCCGGCCGTCAGTTCAAGCCCCGCGTATTCGATGGAGCCGGACACGATGACCCGTATGCCGTCGCCTTCCTCGTGCTGGTGCTCCTCGACGCCGGCGCCGGCTTGGGCGACGGAGACAAAGAACTGCGCCCCTTTGCCGGTCAACGCGAACGGCAATTGCCATTTCTGGAAGCCAGCAGGAAGCTTGCGGATACTGAGGCTCTCGCGTATGCGCTGCGCAAAGGGATCCCGCGAAGTCAGCACCGTCGTATTTTGCTCGTCCAATCCCAGTTCTTTTCTGGCATGTGCAATCCTTTCAAGCCCGGACTCAAAAGAAATAAACTTGAAATTTTCATTAGACATGGCGCCCCCAAATAAATTTTCAAATTGAATCAGCAAGAAGGGCAATCCACACCCGACCATTCGACTTTATCCCGGATCATGAAAATATATTTTGATACCAGTCAAATTCGCAGCGCGGAGTATTTTTGAGCATGGCGGCCATTCGAGATAAGGCATGCGGAATAAAAACTTTCACATTTTTAATGTCACGCACGACCAGATCCGCCGAACGCATCGGCGTACCGGCGGCCATCAGGCAGCCGCGTTCCGAGGCAGCGGCATTACTTTCAGGAAAATAGGAGAAGCAGGCCAGCCGAGGACAAGGCTGCGCCACAGCGAGCAGCGGCAGCTTGATGCAGACAAGGCCCGCAACGGGGCCATGCCCTGCCGACACGCGCCGCTGCCGGAGCCATGCGGGGACGTTGCGCTAAACGCCGCTCATGCTCAAATACCCGCGCACCGTGCTGACCACGCTATCGGCAAAATCGTCGACATTGACTTTCGCCGCGCGGTACTTCCAGCGTTTCACGTACCAGTCCTGAAACAGGGCCAGGCAGTGCGCGGCCAGCAAGGTGGGGTCACCCTGCGGCTTCGGCGCGATTTCGGCGATGGTGGCGGCGATCAGGGTCTGCACATACAGTTCCGAATTCTTCGCCATGCTGCGCTGCTCCACCTGCAGCACGCGCGAATCCATGAAAACAAAATAAAACCACGGCTGCAGCACTTCGGACAGGTAGATCGACGAGCGTATCATCGCCTCCAGGCGGTCCAGCGGCGACTTCACGTCCGCAAACAGCAGCGGCAAGGCTTGCGTGGCGTGGCGCACCACGTCCTCGATCATCTCGGCCAACTGATCCTTGCTGGTGATGTAGCCATACAGGCCGCCCATCGACAGCCCCGTCTCGCGGCACAGGTCGCGCAAGCTCATGGCGCGGAAACCCACGTCATTGGCCAGGCGGAAGGTGGCGACGAAGATGCGCTCAAGATTTTCCAGCGCCGGCTTGCGGCGCTTGACGCCGATGCGTTCCGCGTGGCGGTCAAGAATATATTCCCAGATGTTTTCGCCATTTAAAGGCGTCATCTGCTGAAACTGTTCAAAATTAAAATGGGTCGACAAGTGCATTCCCAAGTAACGGTGTATGAGCAATGTAAGACAGCGCCTGGTCGGCGCTGCAAGACGGCGGGACGGCGGATGCCGGGCCGATTATAGCTCAGGAAAACAACTATTTGACTTTTCAACTATGCAATGGGCGCATAAGCAACGCCAAATTCCCACAGTTATTGCGCTGCATCATGCAATTCACTGCAATTTAAATCCAGCAATGCTACATTCAAGAAACCGAGCGCTCGCTATTTTTAATGCATCGAGAATGTACAGGAGCGCACGGTTCATCGCTACAGCATCGACATTTCCATATTATTCAAATAACGGAGACAAAATGAAGACTCGCTTCTGGCAACTGCTATCCACCCTACTCCTCACCCTCGCCATCCTGCCCGGCAGCGCCGGCGCCGCCGGCTACACGCAAACGAAATACCCGATCGTGCTCGTGCACGGCCTGTTCGGCTTCGACAAGCTGGGGCCCGTCGAATACTTCTATGGCGTGCCCGACGCCCTGCGCAGCGGCGGCGCGCAAGTGTATGTGACCACCGTCTCGGCCGCCAACAGCACGGAAGTGCGCGGCGAGCAGCTGCTGTCGCAGGTGCGGCAAATCCTCGCCGCCACGGGAGCGGCCAAGGTCAATTTGATCGGCCACAGCCACGGCGGCCCCACGGCCCGCTATGTCGCGTCCGTACGGCCTGACCTGGTGGCGTCCGTCACCAGCGTGGCCGGCGTCAACAAGGGCTCCAGGGTGGCCGATATCCTCAGCGGCGCCATTCCCAATACCAGTAACGCGCTGGGCAACGCGCTCGCTTCCCTGATCGGCATTTTGTCGGGCAACAAGGGCTTGCCGCAAAACGCGGGTGCCTCGCTCGCATCGCTGTCCACGGCCGGCTCGCTGGCCTTCAACAGCCGCCACCCGCAAGGCGTGCCCACCTCCGCCTGCGGCGAAGGCGCCTACCAGGTGCAAGGCGTGTACTACTTTTCGTGGAGCGGCGCGCAACCGTACACGAATGTGCTCGACGTGGGCGACCCGGCCCTGGCGGCCATCAGCCTGGCCTTCGGCGGCGTCAAGAACGATGGCCTGGTCAGCAGCTGCTCCAGCCACCTGGGCAAGGTGATCCGCGATGACTACGCCATGAACCACCTCGATGAAGTCAACCAGTTCGTCGGCATCGTCAACCTGTTCGAGACGAACCCCGTCACCGTCTTCCGCCAGCAGGCCAACCGCCTGCAAGGCCTGGGACTGTAAGGAGCCTACGATGCACACGAACGCGAAATGGATCATCGGCGGCAGCCTGGCGGCCCTGGCCCTGTACCTGGCGCTGCGCCCCGGAGAGCCGCCCGCCCCGCCGCCGGAAAAGGCGGAACCGGACCTGTTCGCGTTCGTGCGCTCGATGCAAGGCACGCGGCCCGACGGCAACGTGACGGTGGCCGCCGGCGACAAGCTGGTGGTCGACGCGGAACTGGGCCACCTGTTCGACTACTACCTGGCGGGCCTCGGCGAAAAGCCGCTGGCCGCCATCCGCAGCCAGATCGAGGCGGAACTCGACAAGCGCCTGGCGCCCGTCCCCGCCCGCGAAGCGAAGCGCCTGCTGGGCGCTTATCTGGCCTACAAGCAGGCGCTGGCCGGCGCGGAACAGGCCTTGCCGGCGCAAGCCGATCCCGCCCTGGCGGCGCGCGCGCGCCTGCAAGCGATGCGCGCCCTGCGCGGCAATTATTTTACGGCGGAGGAAAGCGCTGGCCTGTTCGGCGCCAGCGACACGTATGACGACGACGCCGTGGCGCGCATGGCCATCCTCGGCGACACGTCGCTCGACGAGGCGCAGCGCCAGGCGCAACTGGCCGCGCTGGACCAGAAGCTGTCACCGGCCCAGCGCGATGCGCGCGACGCACCGGCCAGGGTGGCGCAGCTGGACGCCTCGGTCAAGGCCTTGCGCGCCCAGGGCGGCGGCGAGAATGAAGTCTACCGCCTGCGCGCGGCCACCTTCACGCCGGCGGCGGCGGCGCGCCTGGCGGAACTGGACCGCGAGGAATCGCAGTGGCAGCAGCGCATCATCGCGTATCAGGCACAGAAGGCGCAGCAGGCCGGCCTGCCCGGCGGCGCGCAGGATGCGGCGGCCCTGCAGCAATTGCGCGACGCCAGTTTCACGCCGGAGGAACAGCGCCGGCTGGGTGCCTACGAATAGCGTTCAAGCCAGCCGCGCCAGCAAAGCTGCCGCCGCCATCACGTCCGTGGTGTCGCGTCCCTGGCGGTAGCCGGCATGGATCGGGGCCAGCACGGCATGCGCAGCGGCGGCGCGGCCCTGCGCCTGCATCACGGCAGCCAGGCTGGTGGCGCAGCGCAGCTCCCAGCCCGGCGCCTGCTGGCCCCGGGCCAGCAGCAGCGCTTCTTCCAGCTGCACGCGCACCGCTTCCAGGCCGGCCGCATCGTCTTGCGCCAGCGCCCGCCAGCGGTGGTGCGCATCGCGGCGCAGCACTTCCGGCGCGCTCCATGGCGCCAGGCCCGTGCGCGCGCGCCGCAGCGCCTGGCTATCGGCGGCCGCGTCGTGCAGGGTGGCCATCAGATCGATCTGTATTGGCCAGCTGCGCACCGAAGGCCAGGGAAACTCCGTCACCGTATCGCCCGCGTCGAGCAGCCGCTGGTAGGCGGCGCCCCAGGCGCTCCAGTACAGCAAACCATAGCGGGCCGCATGCTCGCACAGCAGGCAGGTCCAGGCATGCGCCAGCCCCCGCTGCCCGCACCACAGGGCGACGGGAATGGCATTGATGGCCAGCGCCACGCACAGCGTGACGCCATTGTGCCCGAAGCCCACCGTCACCGCCTCGCGCGCCAGCGCCAGGGCGTCGTCGGGGCAGCCCTGCATCCACAGGCAACGCGCCAGCGTGCCGCGCAGGCAGACCTGGTGATCGGCCAGCAAGGCATTGTTGAAGCCGAGCTGTCCGGCGCCTTCGGGATGCGCGAGCACCATGCGCGCCAGCGCCGCCGACTCCGCGTACCGTCCGCGCAAGTACTCGCCCGCCGAACGCATGCGCGCCAGCACCAGGCGCATCGCCATATCGTCGCGCGCTTCGCACAGGACGGCCAGCTGCTCCACGTAACCGTCGGCGCGCTGGAAATCGGCCAGCTTCAGGCTGCAGACCCACATGCCGCAAATCGCATCAAAGCGGCGGCTGTCATCGTCCATGCGCATGGCCAGCGCATAACCGCGCTGAAACGAACGCAGCATGGTGCCGGTGACGCCCTGCGTATGCAGCAGCAGGTGCGCCAGCGACGCATGCAGCTGCATCTCGCTGCCGGGGTCGTCCAGCGCATGCGCGGCCATGCGCTCGAGCGCCCGCTCGACGCGCACGCGGTATTCATCCATCAGCGACAGCTGATAGAACAGGGTTTGCGCAGCCAGGGTCAGCGCCACGCCCAGCGCCACGTCGCCCTCCTCGCCGAAGGCCCAGTCGATAGCGGCGCGCAAATCATCGACATGGCGGCCGTAGCGCGCGCTCCAGTGGGCCGGCGGCATGTTTTCCCAGTCGGCGGCGATGCGTCCGGCCAGGCCCAGGCAATGGCGCGCATGGCGCAGCAGCACGGCGCCGGCATCCCCGCCCGCCGCCAGCTGCGCGCTAGCATACGCGCGCGTGGTGTCGAGCAGCCGGTAATACACGTGCTGGCGGCAAAATTCGATGCTGACGAGGGACTTGGCCGCCAGGTCGGCCAGCGTGTCGAATATGTCGCAGCCCGCCACGGCGCTGGCCGACTCCAGGCGGAAGCGGCTCTTGAACACGCTCAGCGCCTGCAGCACCTGGCGCTCTTGCGCGTCGAGCAGGCCGTAGCTCCAGTCCAGCGTGGCGCGCAGGGTCTGGTGGCGCAAGGGCATGTTGCGCGCGCCACGCGTGAGCAGGCGAAAGCGGTCGTCGAGCTGGCGGCGCAATTCGTGCAAGCCGAAATGGCCGATGCGCCCGGCCGCCAGCTCCAGCGCCAGCGGGATGCCGTCGAGGCGCCGGCAGATGTCCACCACCACGGGCACATCGGCGTCGGCCAGCACGAAAGCATCGTCGACGGCCGCGCAGCGTTCGCAAAACAGCTGCACCGCGGCGAAATGGCGGGCCGCCGCCGCATCGGGCACGGCATCGGCAGGCGGCAATTCCAGCGCGGGCAGGCGCTGCAGCTGCTCGCTGGTGATGCGCAGCGGCTCGCGGCTGGTGGCCAGCACGTGCAGCAGCGGCGCGCCCTTGAGCAAGGCGTCGGCCAGCGTGGCGGCCGCGCCGATCACGTGCTCGCAGTTATCGAGCACGATCAGCATGTGGCGCGGGCGCAAATAGGCCAGCAAGACCGGCATGGCGTCGCCGGCCGGCACCGCCATCCCCAGCGCCGTGGCCAGCGCCAGCGGCACCAGGCGGCCCTCGTCCAGCGGCGACAGGTCGACGAAACACACGCCGTCGGCATAGCGGCGCAGCACGCGCGTGGCCAGGGCGACGGCCAGGGTGGTCTTGCCGATGCCGCCCGGACCGGCAATGCACAACAGGCGCAATTGCAGCAGCTGGTTGGCCATCGTTTGCAGCACCTCGGCGCGGCCCAGCATGCGCGTCAGCATGACGGGCAGGTTATGCCGCGGCTCGGCGCCCGCCGCACCGGGCGCCGGCCGGCCCGTGTGCGCCAGCGGCGCCAGGAAGCCGTAGCCGCGCCCGGGGATGGTGGTGATGTAGCGCTGGCCGTCGCGGCCATCGCCCAGCGCCTTGCGCAGCGCCGCCAGGTGCACGCGCAAGGTCGCGTCGTCGACCACGGCATTGGGCCAGACGATGCTCACCAGTTCATGCTTGTCGACGATGTCGCCGGCGCGTTCCAGCAGGGCCAGCAGCAAGTCCATGGCCCGGCTGCCCAGGCGCAGCGCGCGATCGCCCTCGAATAGCACGCGTTCTAGCGGCAAAAGGCGAAACGGGCCGAATACATAGGCCGGGACGGGACTGTTTATCATTCTTGCGTGGGGGAGAAAGTGTTAAAGCATGCGGCTTGCAGTGGCCATATTCTACTGAGCATCCACGCCAGGCCGCATGGCGCCATGTTTCGGCGCTGTTACATGGCCGGCCGGCACGCCGGCGGCCAGCAGTGCGGCCACGTCGGACGCGCACGCCGGGCGGTGCAGGTAAAAGCCCTGCACCTGCGGGCAACCCAGCTGCCGCAGCCGCGCCAGCTGCCGGGCGTTTTCCACACCTTCGGCCAGTACCTGCAAACCCAGGCCGCGCGCCAGCGCAATGGTCGAGGCGACGATCACAGTGTCACTATCTGCGCTGCCCAGGTCGCCGATGAAGCAGCGGTCGATCTTGATGGTGTGAATCGGCAGCATCCTGACGTGGCTGAGCCCCGAATGGCCGGTGCCATAGTCGTCGAGCGAAATGGCCAGGCCCAGCGCGCGCAACTGGCGCAATACCTGCGTTGCCTGCGCCATGTCGTCGATGCAGCAGCTTTCCGTCACTTCCAGTTCCAGCAGGCCGGGCGCGATGGCGTGGCGCCGCAGGCAGCCCAGCACGAAGTCCGGCAAGTGCGGCTGGCACAGCTGGCGCGCCGAGATATTCACCGCGACAGGCACCAAAGGTAGGTCCGCCGCGCGCCACTGCGCCAGCTGGCGGCAAGCCGCGTCGATGCCCCAGTTGCCCAGCGCGACGATGGCGTCAGTCTGCTCGGCCAGGCCGATGAATTCGTTCGGATAGACCAGGCCGTGGCGCGGATGCTCCCAGCGCAGCAGCGCTTCCAGGCCGACCAGGCGCAGCTGCGCCGTATCGAACTTGCCCTGGTAGTGAAAGCGGAATTCGCCGCCGGCGATGGCGCCGTCCAGGCGCGCCTGCAATTCCCGGCCGCGCGCCGATGCCATCGGCTTGCCGCCGCGCCCATCCCGCGCCCGCCACAGCACGGCGCAGCCCAGCGCCAGCGCCGCCAGTGCCACCTGCAGCACGTGACGCGGCTGCGCCCCGTCCAGCCAGATGCCCAGCAGCAAGCAGGCGGCCAGCACAGCGCACAGCAGCGCCCGCGCGCGCGGGCCGTGCCAGAACCTTGCCAGGCGCGCCACTAGGCCAGCAGGCGCGGCACGGCCGGCGCGCTCCGGCGCGGCAAGGCGTCAGCCGGCCCCTGGCGCAGCCGGAATACGCTGACCACCCGCAGCAGGTTCGCCGCCTCGCCTTCCAGCGACTGCGAGGCGGCCGCCGCTTCCTCCACCAGGGCGGCATTCTGCTGCGTCACTTCGTCCATCTGCACCACCGCCTGGCTGACCTGGCCGATGCCCGTGCTTTGCTCGGCGCTGGCGGCCGTGATGTCGGCCACCATCTGGCTCACGCGCCCCACGGCCGCCACCACGTCCTGCATGGTGGCGCCGGCCTGCGCGACGAGGGCCGCGCCCGCGTCGACCTGCCGGGTGGAATTGGCGATCAGGGCGCGGATATCGCGCGCCGCCGCCGCGCTGCGCTGCGCCAGGCTGCGCACTTCCGTCGCCACGACGGCAAAGCCGCGCCCCTGCTCGCCCGCGCGCGCCGCTTCCACGGCCGCATTCAGGGCCAGGATATTCGTCTGGAAGGCCAGCATGTCGATCACGCCGATGATGTCGGCAATCTGCGCCGACGAGGCGCTGATGGCGTCCATCGTGTGGATCACCTGCCCCACGGCGTGCCCGCCCGCGCCGGCGATGTTCGCCGCTTCGACGGCAAGCACGCTGGCATGGCGCGCATTGTCCGCGTTCTGCTGCACGGTGGAGCTGAGTTCCTCCATGGCCGACGCGGTCTGTTCGAGCGAACTGGCCTGCTCCTCCGTGCGCGAGGACAGGTCGCTATTGCCGGCCGCGATCTGCGACGAGGCCGTGGCGATGGTGTCGGTGCCGCTGCGCACCCGCTGCACGATGTCGAGCAGGTTGCCGTTCATGATGCACAGCGCGTCGAGCAGTTTGCCCGTTTCATCGCCGCCGTGGCGGCCGAAGACCGAAGTCAGGTCGCCGGCGGCCACGGTCTGCGCCACCGTCAGGGCATGGCGCAGCGGATCGACGATGCTGCGCGTGACCAGCCAGGCCGTGACGAGCGAAAAGAACACTGCCAGCGCGCTCAGCGCCAGCATCATGTTGCGCGCCGTGGCGTATTCATGGCGCACCTGGGCGCCCGCCTCCTCCATCAGGTCGTGCTGGTGCGTGATCAGGCTTTCCAGCGCCGCCATGTAGCGCAGCTGGTCGCCGCGCACCGTACCGAGCAGCAGCGCCGTCGCTTCGTCGCGCGCGCCCTCTTCCAGCAGGGCCAGCACCTTGTCGCGCCCGCCGTTGAACGCGGCGCGCGCCTGCGTCACGGCCGCCATCAGCGCGCGGCCCTGCGGCGACAGCACCACCTTTTCCAGCTGCGCCAGGCCCTTTTCCGTTTCGCCGCCCGCCTGGGCGATGGTGGCGCGTTCCTGCGCCAGCTGCTGCGGTTCCGTCATCAGCAGCAGGTTGCGCGAGGAGCGCGCGATGATGTTGACATTCTTGATGATGTCGTTGGCCAGCACGGTTTTCGGATATTTATCATCGATCACGTCGCGCATGCGCAGCTCCAGGCTGGACAGGCGCAGCATGCCCAGCGCGGCAGTCGCCAGCAGCAGCAAGGTCAACAATGCAAAGGAGCAGCGCAGGCGCGTGCCGATTTTCATATTTGCCATCTTTATTCGCATCCTTCAGTGTGGTGCATCGGTGATCGCGCCGGGCTCGCATGCAAGGCTGACGGCAATGGCTGCCGCCTGCCACGAATGGCCGGACGCAGCAGGCGGAGGGGTCAGCCGGGGTGTGGCCGAGGCGGGAACAAGGGCGGTACGGCAGGCAGTGTGAGTTATCTCACAAGCAATGTCGCGTTAAGTTTTGAAAAGATTTGCTTAGATGGCAAAACAGCTATTTATATAACGCTGTTTTTTTAATAAGTAGAAACCGCAGTGCGCGCCTGTGCGCGCATGCAAGAACGGCCGCGCAAGGCGGCCGTCCGAAAGGGTGCGCTGGCGCCGTCAATCCGTCAGAACACTTCCCACTCGTCGTCGCGCGGCGCGCTCTGGCGCGCGGATGGCACGGCATGCAGGGCCGGGCGGCCCGCCGTGGGGCGTGATGCAGGACGCTTCGGCGCCGCGCTGGCCACCGCGGCGCGCGGCGCGGCCGGCCTGGCGTTCGCGTTAGCGCGCGCGGCCGGCGCCTGCGCACCATCGAGCTTGAAGACGCTGACCACCTGGGCCAGCTGGCCCGATTGCTCCTGCAGCGATTCGGCCGCGGCCGCCGCTTCTTCCACCAGGGCCGCGTTTTGCTGCGTCACCTGGTCCATCTGGCCGATGGCCTGGTTGATCTGGTCGATGCCCGAGCTTTGCTCCTGCGTGGCCAGGCTGATTTCCGCCATGATGTCCGTCACGCGCTGCACGCTGGAGACGATTTCGGCCATCGTGCTGCCCGCTTCGGCCACCAGCTTGCTGCCCGCATCGACGGCCACCACGGAGTCGCCGATCAGGGTCTTGATTTCTTTCGCTGCGCCAGCGGATCTTTGGGCAAGATTGCGCACTTCCGTCGCCACGACGGCAAAGCCGCGCCCCTGCTCGCCCGCGCGCGCCGCCTCGACTGCCGCGTTCAGGGCCAGGATATTCGTCTGGAAGGCGATGCCGTCGATGACGGAAATGATGTCGACGATCTTGCGCGAGGAGTCGTTGATGGCATCCATGGTCTCGACCACCTTGCCCACCACGGCGCCGCCCTTCACGGCCACGCCCGAGGCGGAGAGCGCCAGCTGGTTCGCCTGCTGGGCGTTGTCGGCATTCTGCCGCACGGTGGAGGTCAGCTCTTCCATCGACGACGCCGTCTCTTCCAGCGAACTGGCCTGCTCTTCCGTGCGCGAGGACAGGTCCAGGTTGCCGCTGGCAATTTCCGACGACGCCGTGGCGATGGTCTCCGTGCCGCCGCGCACCTGGCTGACGATGTTGACCAGGCTGGAATTCATGTCTTTCAGCGCCTGCAGCAGCTGGCCCGTTTCTTCCGTCGTGTGCACCTCGATATGGCTCGTCAGGTCGCCCGACGCCACCGTTTGCGCCACTTTCACGGCCGAATTGATCGGCTGCGTGATGGCGCGCGTGATGTAGGCGGCGCAGCCCATGCCCACGGCCGAAGCCAGCAAGCCGAGGATGACCATCAGGCTTTCCGAGCGGATCACGGCCGCGCTGCCTTCCTTGACGCTGGCGTCGGCCACGCCGTTATTGAGCTTGATGATCTCGTTGAGGGTGGCTTCGGCCTTGCTGAACAGGCTGCGCGAATCCTGGTACTGCTTGTAGAAGGCGACGAACAGCTCCTTCTGCCGCGGCTCGTCGCGGTTGTCGGCCAGCTGGCGCAGGATGGCGCGCACCTTGTCGTCATCGCCCTTCCAGGCGGCCCACTCCTCCAGAAAGCGCTTCCACAGCACGGCTTCCTCGGGCGTTTGCGGCAGCGGCTCGTACAGCTTGCGGCCCGCCTCGATATTCGTCCAGGCCTTGGTGCGCAGCTGCAGCGCTTCCGCGAACTTGTCCTGTGCCTGGTAATTGTTTTCATAGATGGCGGCCGTCAGGGTGGCGGCGGCGACGGCCGTCTGGCCTTCGTTCATCATCATCAGGCCCTGGATCGACGGCAGGCGCACCACGCCGATTTCATTGACGGCGTTGCCCACGGTGGCGATGCCCGTGTAGCCGCTGATGCCCACCACCAGCAAGGCCACCATCATCACGGCGACGAGCGTCGCCAGCTTCCATTTGATCAGTAAATTCTTAAACATGGCTAGGTCCTTTATAAAGTCACGACGACTGCTGGCGAGGTTGGGGCTGGCATGTTCGAGTAAAACAGCTGACACTTGTACTGACACTTGTATAAAGGTGGCGGGGATAGGGCGTACGCTTCGTTACAATTGGCGAGAATTCATAAGGGGAAGCATAGTGGAAAATACACGCGCTGGCTGCTACATACTTGATACAAGACAAGATTTATTTCTTTACTGTGGCGCGTGTTGCACAGCAGCGAAAAAAAAAGGCCCGGCGCCCCGTTTTGGTGCAGAAAATCCCCATGTACCACTATTGGCTACGCAGTTGATAGTCGTATAAGATGAGCAACAAGCAAACAACAGGCAGACCATGGCTTATCCTATCGAACACAAACTGGTGATCGGGGTCGCTTCCAGCGCCCTGTTCGACCTGGCCGAATCGCACCAGGTCTACCTCGACAACGGCCCCGAGGAATACCGCAAGTACCAGGAAACGCATATCGACACGGTCTTGCCGCGCGGCGTGGCCTTCCCCTTCATCCGCCGTTTCCTGAACATCAACAAGCACTATCCGCGCCAGTCGCCCGTGGAAGTGGTGCTGTTTTCGCGCAATTCGCCGGAAACGGGCTTGCGCGTCATGCACTCGATCGCGCACTACGGCCTCGATATCTCGCGCGCCGCCTTCATGACGGGCAAGTCGCCGTATCCTTATCTGCCCGCCTTCAACGCCTCGCTCTTCCTCAGCGCGAACGAGGACGACGTGCGCAGCGCCCTGGCCTGCAACTATCCGGCCGGCCTGGTGCTGCCGTCGCGCACGGAAGACGATGAAAACGACGAGGAACTGCGCGTTGCCTTCGATTTCGACGGCGTGATCGCCGACGACGAAGCGGAAACCGTGTTCAAGCGCAACAATGACGTCGATGAATTCCACGCCCATGAAACCCTGAACGTGGGCACGCCGCACCGCCCCGGCCCACTGGCCGACCTGTTCCAGAAGCTGGCCACCATGCAGCGCCTGGAAGAAAAGGCGCAGCGGCGCGACCCCGGCTACAGAAAGATCCTGCGCATCGCCATCATCACGGCGCGCAACGCGCCCTCGCACGAGCGCGTCGTGACGACCCTGAAAAGCTGGGGCGTGGCGGCCGACGAGACGTTTTTCCTCGGCGGCATGGACAAATCGCGCGTGCTGGCCGTGTTCAAGCCGCATATCTTCTTCGACGACCAGTTGAGCCACCTCAAATCGGCGGGCGGAACCATCCCCATGGTGCATGTGCCGTTCGGGATTGCAAATATCCGTGCGAGCGATGGTCTATAATCTCGCCTGTCAGCGCCGTCACTGGCGGCGCGGCGCGCATCACAGCTGTCCCACTCAACTGCCTCTGCCACTAGTGTCATCGCCTGCATGTCCTTAGACTTAACAAAAGCCCTCCCCAAGCCCGGCAACCGCTACGCGCTGCCCGCCCTGTATGGTTCATCCGACGCCTATGCCCTGGCGCTGGCCGCGCTGGCATTAAAAGCGCGGGGCCAGATGCTGGCCGTGGTGGTGGCGCAGGCCAGCGACGGCCAGCGCCTGCTCGATGAAATCCCGTGGTTTGGCGGCAAGGAACTGCGCTGCCATCTGCTGCCGGACTGGGAAACCCTGCCCTACGACGCCTTCTCGCCGCACCAGGACCTGGTCTCCGAGCGCCTGGCCACCCTGCACGAAATCCAGACGCGCCAGTGCGACGTCTTGATCGTGCCGGCCACCACGGCGCTGGTGCGCCTGGCGCCGCCGTCCTTTTTGGCCGCCTACACCTTCTTCTTCAAGAAGGGCGAAACGCTGGACGAAGCGCGCCTGAAGTCGCAGCTGACGCTGGCCGGCTACAGCCATGTGTCGCAAGTGATGTCGCCCGGCGAATACTCGGTGCGCGGCGGCCTGCTCGACCTGTTCCCCATGGGCTCGGCCCTGCCCTACCGGCTCGACCTGTTCGGCGACACCATCGAGACCATCCGCACCTTCGATGCCGACACCCAGCGCTCGCTGTATCCCGTGCATGAAGTGCGGCTGCTGCCGGGACGCGAATTTCCCATGGATGAAGCGGCGCGCACCACCTTCCGCAACCGCTGGCGCGAACAGTTCGAGGGCGACCCGTCGCGCTCCGTCGTCTACAAGGACATCAGCAGCGGCATCGCCTCGGCCGGCATCGAATACTATCTGCCCCTGTTCTTCGAACAGACGGCCACCCTGTTCGACTACCTGCCGCCCGACGCCTCGCTGGCCCTGGTGGGCGAGATCGACGCTGCCATCAGCCGCTTCTGGACCGATACCCAGTCGCGCTACCGCTTTTTGAAGGCCGACCGCGAGCGGCCGATTTTGCCGCCCGAAGCGCTGTTCCTGTCCGACGAGCAGTTCTTCGGCCTGGCCAAGCCGTATCCGCGCCTGGCGATTGCGAAGTCGAACGACGCGCTGGCGTCCGAACTGTCGGCGCCGATTCCCAACATCGCCGTCAACCGCCGCGCCGACGACCCGCTGGCCAACCTGCGCAGCTATCTGCTGCAAGCGGGCCGCCGTGTGATGATCTGCGCCGAATCGAACGGCCGCCGCGAAACCCTGCAACAGTACTTCGCCGAATACGATCTGCACCTGACACCCGTGGAAGGCAGCGACGGCTTTCTGCAGTCCGATGCCAAGCTGATGCTGGGCGTGGCGCCGCTGCACGCGGGCTTCGAATTGTTCCGGCCCGAGGGCAATCTGGCCTTCATCACGGAAACCGAACTGTATGCCGGCTCCGGCCGCCGCGTCGGCAGCAAGAAACAGGAAGGCGTGACGCAGGTCGAGTCGATGGTGCGCGACCTGTCCGAGCTGAAAATCGGCGACCCCGTCGTGCACATCAACCACGGCATCGGGCGCTACATGGGCCTGACCAGCATGGACCTGGGCGAAGGCGAGACGGAATTTTTGCACCTCGAATACGCCAAGGACACGAAACTGTACGTGCCCGTATCGCAACTGCATGTGATCTCGCGCTATTCGGGCGCCTCGCCGGAAGACGCCCCGCTGCACTCGCTCGGCTCAGGCCAGTGGGAAAAGGCGAAAAAACGCGCGGCCGAACAGGTGCGCGACACGGCCGCCGAGCTGCTCAACCTGTACGCCCGCCGCGCGCTGCGCCAGGGCCACTCGTTCGAATTCTCGTCGCACGACTACCAGCGCTTCGCCGACAGCTTCGGCTTCGACGAAACGCCGGACCAGGCCGAAGCCATCCACAACGTCATCAAGGACATGACGTCCGGCAAACCGATGGACCGCCTCGTGTGCGGCGACGTCGGCTTCGGCAAGACGGAAGTGGCGCTGCGCGCCGCCTTCATCGCCGTCATGGGCGGCAAGCAGGTGGCGATACTGGCGCCCACCACCCTGCTGGCCGAGCAGCATGCGCAAACCTTCGCCGACCGCTTCGCCGACTGGCCCGTGCGCATCGCGGAACTGTCGCGCTTCCGCACCGGCAAGGAGATCACGCAAGCGTTCAAGGGCATGGCCGACGGCACCATCGACATCGTCATCGGCACGCATAAACTGCTGTCCGATGACGTGAAGTTTACCCGTCTGGGCCTCGTCATCATTGACGAAGAACACAGGTTCGGCGTGCGCCAGAAGGAAGCATTAAAGGCCTTGCGCGCGGAGGTGGACGTGCTGACCCTGACGGCCACGCCGATCCCCCGCACCCTGGGCATGGCGCTGGAAGGCTTGCGCGACTTTTCCATCATCGCCACGGCGCCGCAAAAGCGCCTGGCCATCAAGACGTTCGTGCGCAGCGAGGGCGAAGCCATCATCCGCGAAGCATGTTTGCGCGAACTCAAACGCGGCGGCCAGATCTACTTCCTGCACAACGAGGTGGAAACCATCCAGAACCGCCTGGCCATGCTGACGGAACTGCTGCCCGAGGCGCGCATCGCCGTGGCGCACGGCCAGATGCATGAGCGCGACCTGGAAAAGGTCATGCGCGACTTCGTCGCCCAGCGCTTCAATATCTTGCTGTGCACGACCATCATCGAGACGGGCATCGACGTGCCGACGGCGAACACCATCATCATGCACCGCGCCGACAAGTTCGGCCTGGCGCAGCTGCACCAGCTGCGGGGACGCGTGGGCCGCTCGCATCACCAGGCCTACGCCTACCTGCTGGTGCACGACGTGCAGGGCCTGACGAAACTGGCGCAGCGCCGCCTGGATGCCATCCAGCAGATGGAAGAACTGGGCAGCGGCTTTTACCTGGCCATGCACGACCTGGAAATCCGCGGCGCCGGCGAAGTGCTGGGCGAAAGCCAGTCGGGCGAGATGACGGAAATCGGCTTCCAGCTGTATTCGGACATGCTCAACGAAGCCGTGCGCTCGCTGAAGGCGGGCAAGGAGCCGGACCTGGCCGCGCCGCTGGCGTCGACGACGGAGATCAACCTGCACGTGCCGGCCCTGCTGCCGGCGGACTTCTGCGGCGACGTGCACGAGCGCCTGTCGATCTACAAGCGCCTGGCCAACTGCGCCACGCAGGAAAAGATCGACGATATCCAGGAAGAGCTGATCGACCGCTTCGGCAAGCTGCCCGACGCCGTCAAGGCGCTGGTCGAGACGCACCGCCTGCGCATCGCCGCGAAAACCGTGGGCATCGTCAAGATCGACGTGCATAGCGAGGCGGCCACCCTGCAATTCATGGCCAAGCCGCCCATCGACCCGATGCGCATCATCGACCTGATCCAGAAAAACCGCCACATCAAGCTGCATGGCCAGGACAAGCTGAAAATCACGGCTGCCATGCCGGACCTGGCCGCGCGCGTGACGCAGATCAAGACCACCATCAAGCAATTGACGGTGTAGACCATTTCGACCATTTATGCAGGCCTGACCCATGACCAATACCAAGACCATCACCATGAACCTGATCCTGCAGGGCCTGGACGGCGACAGCGCCCGTCTCGAGCGCATCGCCGCGCTGGCCGCGCCCACGTCCGTCACGCGCCTGGGTCCAAACGCCGTGCGCTGCGAACAGATCGCCTATTCGCCCGCGCTGCGCCCCACCATCGAAGTGGCGGCCCAGGCGGCGCAGCTGGACGCCACCTACATGATGGGCCAGCGCGAGCTCGGCGAATTCAAGCTGGTGGCGATGGACATGGATTCGACCCTGATCACCATCGAATGCATCGATGAAATCGCCGACATGCAGGGCTTAAAACCGCAAGTGGCGGCCATCACGGAAGCGGCCATGCGCGGCGAACTCGATTTCGCGGCCAGCCTGAAGCAGCGCGTGGCCCTGCTCGAAGGCCTCGATGCGTCGGCCCTGCAGCGCGTCTACGATGAGCGCCTGAAGCTGTCGCCGGGCGCGGAAACCATGCTGGCGGCCGTGCAAAAGGCCGGCCTGAAAACCCTGCTGGTGTCGGGCGGCTTTACCTTCTTCACCGAGCGCCTGAAGGAACGCCTGGGCCTCGACTACACGCATGCGAACGAACTGGAAATCGTCGACGGCAAGCTGACGGGCAAAGTGTTAGGGGGCATCGTCGACGCCGAGGAAAAGCAGCGCACGGTGGAACGCGTGTGCGCGGAGATGGGTATTGTGCCAGCGCAAGCCATCGTCATGGGCGACGGCGCCAACGACTTGAAGATGATGGGCATCGCGGGCCTGTCCGTGGCCTTCCGCGCCAAGCCCGTGGTGCGCTCGCAGGCCGACGTGGCGCTGAACTTCGTGGGCCTCGACGGCTTGCTCAACGTCTTGTCCTGAGCCGGTGCCAGGCGGTGCGCGCACGATGGCATAAGTTTGCTATATTGCAAACTTATGCGCATCCCGCCAGCCCACCGTGAAAGAACACCGCATGCCGCCCTCGTTGCCCGAAGAAATACAACGCCACCTGGACTTGTTTGTTGCTGCCGCGCAAAACGCCTTTGGCGCCGACCTGGCCGCCGCCGTGCTGTTTGGCTCGGCCGCCGATGGCCAGTTGCGCGCCACGTCCGACGTCAACCTGCTGTTGCTGCTCAAGCGCTTCACGCCGCAGGCGGCCGACGCGCTGCGCAGCCCCTTGCGCCTGGCGCACGCCGCCATCGATTTGCAGGTGATGTTCCTGCAAGAAAACGAACTGGCCGATGCCGCCGACGCCTTCGCCGTGAAGTTTGCCGACATCATCGCGCGCCACCGGGTCTTGCTGGGCAATGATCCTTTCGCCAGCCTGCGCACCAGCCGCGACGCCGTGCTGCGCCGGCTGCGGCAAGTGCTGCTGAACCAGCAGCTGCGCATGCGCGAACGCTATCTGCTCCTGAGCGTGAACGAAGAACAGCTGGCCGGCGCCATCGCCGACGCGGCCGGCCCCCTGCGCTCGGCCGCCGCCTCGCTGGCGCAGCTGGAGGGCAAATCTGCGCTGTCCGGCAAGCAGGCGCTCGAAGCGTTTGTCGACCAGCTGGGCGAACCGGCCCTGCACGCCGCCCTGCAAGCCATGTCAAAGGCGCGCGAAACGGCGCGCCTGGCGCCGGGGCAAGCCCTGCCCGCCTTCACGGGCCTGATGACGATTACCGAACGCCTGCGCGAGCACGCGGAGACCATGCGGTGAACGGCGTCAATCCGTTCGACTGGAGCGGGCCGTGGTTCCTGCTGGCCTACCTGATCTTCGGCGCGCTCGTGTACTACGGCGTGCGCGAGCTGCTGATCCGCCAGGAATTGCGCAATCCGCACGCCCAGCTGTCGCTGGCCGACGATCCCTACCGCATCGCCTTCCTGCGCGGCGGCGCCCTCGAAGCCGTGAAGATCGCCGCCATCGTGCTGGTCGACCGCGGCTTGCTGCGCGCCGACGGCCCGCTGCTGGAAACGGCCAGCGCCGACAGCCTGCGCTTCGCCAGCCATGACATCGAACGCGACGTGCTGCGGCTGTACCTGGGCCGCCAGGGCCACAGCAGGGAACTGGCCGTGCAGGCCGAGATGCTGCCCGCGTGCCGCGCCTACCAGGAGACCTTGACGCAGCAGGAATTGCTGGTCGGCCCGCCGCTGCTGCGCCGGCGCGAACGCCTCACCTGGGCCGCACACTGGCTGCTGGTGACGGTAGCCGGCGTCAAGGCCGTCATCGCCATCAGCCGCCAGCACTACAACCTGCTGTTCCTGGCGCTGCTGCTGGCGATTTTTCTCCTCATGCTGCGCGGCTTGCGCACCCACGCGACCAGCTGGAGCGCGCAGCGGCTGCTGACCGACCTGCGCATGCTGTTTGGCCGCCTGAACATGCGCGCATCGCGCCTGCAGGCGGGCAGCAACAGCGCCGACATGGCCCTGCTGGCCGCCATCTTCGGCATGGGCGCCCTGCCGCCGTCGGTGTACGCGTATGTCGCCGAGCTGTACCCGGTGCCCCGGCAAGGTACGGGCAGGGACTCGTCGTCCGGCGGCACGGGCGACTCGTCATCGGGCGATGGCGGCGGTGATGGCGGCGGCAGCGGCTGCGGCGGTTGCGGCGGTGGCGGCGGCTGTGGCAGTTGAGTTGGGGGCAGCGCGCGACCGTGTCGGCCTGGGCTGGCGCGGCGAGCTGGCTGCCGGCATCCTGTCCCACCTGGCGCGGATCGACGTGCTGGAAGTGATCGCCGACGATTATTACCATGCCTCGCGCGCCGGCATCGCCGCCCTGCGCAGCCTGGCGCGCCAGGTGCCCGTCAGCCTGCACGGCGTGGGCATGGGGCTGGCCTCGACGATACCCGCCGACCCGCGCCGCCTGCAGGCGATGGCGCGCCTGATGAAACAGGTGCAGGCGGAATCGTGGTCCGAACACCTGAGTTTCGTGCGCGCCGGCGGCGTCGAGATCGGCCACCTGGCGGCGCCGCCGCGCACGCCGCACAGCGCCGCCGGCGCCATCGCCAATATCGGGCTGGCCACGCGCATCGTCGGCAGCGCGCCGCTGATGGAAAACATCGCCACCCTGGTGCAGCCGCCCGCCAGCACCTTGGACGAAGCGCAGTGGCTGACGCGCATTCTTGACGGCGCGCAAGTGCCGCTGCTGCTGGACCTGCATAATCTGTATGCGAATGCCGTCAATGCGGGCGAGTCGCCGCCGGCACTGCTGCTGCGCCTGCCCCTGGACAGGGTGGGCGCCGTGCACCTGAGCGGCGGCCACTGGATAGCTGCGCCGGGCGGCGGCCAGCGCCTGCTGGACGACCATCTGCACGATGTGCCGCCCGAAGTGTTCGCTTTATTGACCCTGCTGGCGCGCCATGCGCCCCAGCCCCTGACGGTGATCGTCGAACGCGACGGCAATTACCCGTCGTTCGAGCACGTGCTGGGCCAGCTGGAGCTGGCGCGCGCGGCCTTGCGCGCGGGGCGCAGCGCATGAGTTCTCCCGCGCTGGAAACCTATCTGGCCAGGCTGTACACGGACGACGCCGTGCTTGGCGCCTTCCTGCTCGCGCCGCATGCGCAAGCCTTGCTGCACGGCTTGTCGCCGCAGGAAGCGGAGGCGATGGCGGCGATGGACCGCGTCGGCCTGCAAATGGCGGCGGCCAGCTATCGCGCCAAGCGCGCCGGGCGCGCCGGACATGGCCGCCAGGCCCGGCCGGCGCAACGCTGGTGGCGCCGGCTGCTGGCAGGCTGGATCTGACGCTCTACAACTGCCATAGCCGCAGCGGCAGCAAGCCCCACCAGGCCAGCACCAGCAGCAGTTGCAGGGCCGCCAGCAAGGCCACCCAATCCCATTTCGCCCACAACCCCGCCTCGGCCGCCGTACCGCGGCTGCGCCAGCAGCGGGCCAGGCCGAATGCCGTGGCCAGCGGCAGCGCGCCCGTCACCATTGCCAGCAGCACGCTGGCGATGGTGACGTCGCCCAGACGCAGGTAGGACTGGAAATAGAAAAACGGCAGCGGCAGGAGCAGCGCCAGCAGCGACAGCAGGGGCGCGAACAGATGGTCGCCCCGTCCCAGGCTGCGCAGCGCGGCGCGCCAGACACCCACCACCAGCACGTACAGCAAGCCGGCGGCGCCCAGGGCCAGGCTGCCCCACAGCACCAGCATGCGCAGCATCGATACCCGCTCATAGCTGCGCAAGCCGTCGCTGAGCACATGCTTGCCATCCTCTTGCATCAGCACGTGCGACGGCGTGCTGCGGTCGCTGGCGCGGAACAGCAAGCCGCCCACCGGTTCCAGCTCCTTCGGCTCGCCCTGGAACGGGATCAGGAACAGCGATTCGCCATCCCATTTGAGGCGCGTAAAACCGAAGACGGCATCGACCCAGGCCATGCTGGCCATGGGACTGGGCGACGGCACGTAGACGCCCTGCCAGTTTTCCACCGTGGGCGCGGGCGTGCCCTGCGGGGCCGGCGCGCGCAGGGGCAGCTCCAGGTCGCGCAGCAGCAGGCGGTTGAAGCGTTCATAGTCGGCTGCTTCCGCATCCGTATTGAAGGCCACGAAGAAGGCGCTTTTCTGTTCAGGATAAAGGCACAGCATGGCGCGAAAACCCACGGCCGTGCCGGGGTGGCAGGCGCCCACCACATTGTGGCGGTCGCGCACGGCCAGCGCCAGGCCGTGGCCCGTTGCCAGTCCCGCCTGCGCCGCATCCGTGCCGGCCGGCTCGGACAAGGCGCCCATCAGCGCCAGGTCGATGAAGCGCTTGCCCTGCAGCTTGCCGTCGCCCATTAAAAATTGCGCCAGCTTGGCCATGTCGGCCGCCGTGGTGGTAAATTGCGCGGCCGGACGCAAGTACTGGGGCACGGCCGGCTGCGCCACGCCATGCTCGAAGTGGCCCATCGCCAGGCGCGGGTCCGCCTGCGCGCCCGCCTGCGTGCTCATTTGGGTGACAAAGGTAAACGTGCTGTCCGCCATACCCAGCGGCTGCAGCAGCTGCGCATCGAGATAGCGTTCATACGGCTGGCCCGTGACCTTCTCGATCACCATGCCCAGCAAGCCATAGCCCATGTTCGAGTACGCGTAGCGGCTGCCGGGCCGGGCGCGCACGCGCAGCAGCTTGCGTCCGCCGTCAAAAGCGGCCGCCAGCGGGGTCTGCGGCGCCGGATTCAGGCTGAATGCCTGCCAGAAGCGCACATTATCGAGGCCGGACGTGTGCGCCAGCAGGTGGCGGATGCGCACGGGGTCGCTGGCCTGCCACGGGTTGTTCAGCGCCAGCTCGGGCAGCACCTGCTGCAGGGGCGTGTCGAGCGTGAGCTTGTCTTCGCTGACGAGGCGCAAGACGCCCAGCGCCAGCGCCACCTTGCCCACGGAACCCACCTGCATGCGGGTGTCCGCCTGCATCGGTACTTGCTTGGCGGTATCGCGCAGGCCGGACGCGCCGACTTTGACTGTGCCATCGGGCAAGACTTCGCTCCAGACTGCACCCGCCAGGCCCTCTTCCTTCAAGCCGGCGGCAAACTCCGCCTCCAGGCTGTCGCCGGCGGCATGGGCCACCGTGGCGCACAGCAGCAACGCCGGCGCGGCGCGCCGCAGCCAGGACCTGGCCCGCGCGGCCAGGGTGGCATATTGATTTCGTTTCAACAATGTATTCTGCCTTTTTGCATGGACTGCGCTCCCGCGCCGCTTTGCTTGTTACAATTAAAAATTGAGCAACGACGGGAGATTTCATGTCACAAGATATTGTTTTGGATACCCAACTCCAGCAAACCAAAAACCTGGCCTGGTGGTTGTACCTGATACATGGCGCCAGCTTTGTGTTTTCGCTGGGCGCGTTTTCCTTCATTCCGCTCATCATCAATTACGTGAAGCGGGACACGGCGGCCGGGACCTTCGTCTACAGCCATCACAGCTGGATGATCCGTTCCTTCTGGTGGTATGTAGCCTGGATCGTCGTCGGCGCCATCCTGTGGGTCACCATCATCGGCATTCCGCTGGCCTTCCTCGTGTGGGGCGTGGCCTGGCTGTGGAAAGCGTATCGTTTGCTGCGCGGCTTCATCGACCTGAACAACAACACGCCCGTACCCATGTAAGGACTTGCGGGCAAGCCATCGTGCTTGCCCCGCTGCCGCTACATCGCCGCGAACGCCCGTTCGATATCGGCGATCAGGTCTTGCGGATCTTCCAGCCCCACGTTCAGGCGCACGAGCTGGCCCGGCAACTGCCAGCCCTTGCGCATGGCGGCGATGCGGTACGGCATCACCAGGCTGTTCGCGCCGCCCCAGCTGTAGCCAATCTTGAACAACTGCAAGGCATCGACGAAGCGGTCCGTCTGCTGCTCCGTGTAGCGGGCATCGAACAGCACAGAAAACAGGCCGCCCGCACCCGTGAAATCGCGCTGCCAGATGGCGTGGCCCGGGCAATCTTCGAATGCCGGATGCAGCACCGTGGCAATCTCCGGCCGGCCCTTGAGCCAGGCGGCCACCGCGCGCGCACCCGTATCGTGGGCGTCGAAGCGCAGCTTCATCGTCGGCAAGCCGCGCAGCACCAGATAGGCGTCGTCCGCCCCCACGCCCATGCCCAGACGCATGTGCGCCTGCGCCAGGCGGTCGTGCAGCGCCCTGTCCCGCGTGATCAGGGCGCCCATCAGCACGTCCGAGCCGCCCGACTGGTATTTCGTCAACGCCTGCATGATGATATCCACGCCCAGGTCGAAGCCACGCAGGGCCAGGCCGGCCGACCAGGTATTGTCCAAAGCCACCAGCACGCCGCGCGCGTGGGCTGCCGCGCAGATGGCGGGCAAGTCCGGCACTTCCATGGTCACGGAGCCCGGTGCTTCAGTCCAGATCAGCTTGGTATTGTCCTGGATCAAGCCGGCGATGCCGGCGCCGATGAGCGGATCGTAATAGCGGGCCGTGATGCCGAAATCCTGCGACAGCCAGCGGCCCAGTTCGCGGTTCGGGTTGTAGATGTTTTCGGGAAGCAAAACATCGTCGCCCGTTTTGAGCAGGGCGAAATCCGCCATGGCGATGGCCGCTAGGCCCGATGGCGCCAGCAGGCAGTGATTCCCCCCTTCGATCCCGGCCAGCCGCGCTTCGAGGGTGAACGTGGTGGGCGTGCCGTGCAAGCCGTAGGTGTAGGCGTTCTTCTCTTTCCAGTCGCCCGAGCGCATGGCCGCCACGTCCTTGAACAGCACGGTCGAGGCGTGATGGATGGCGTTGGGAAAGGCAGCAAAGCCTTGCGGCGCCTGGTAATCGCTGTGGATCAGCGCGGTTTGCGGAGATTTGGGTGTGGTCATGGCGTCAGGAAATAAAAAAAGGCGGATCAGCCTGTGCTGGTCCGCCTTGATTGTAAGGGCTTATGCTCTTGCCTGCCGTACGTATGACAGAGTGTTACACCTGCATAAAATTTTTATTCTGCGGCGCCCCACAGGTCATGCGCATCCGCGGACGTGATGGTCACGTCGACGAACTGACCGACCGCCAGCTTGCGGTGCGGCTCGAACGGCGGTTTTACATACACGACGCCGTCGATTTCCGGCGCGTCGGCGGACGAGCGGCCCACGCCGCCCGAGCGGGTGACTTCATCGATCAGCACGCGCACGGTCTTGCCGACCTTGGCTTGCAGGCGCTTGCGGGAAATTTCTTCCTGCAGCAGCATCACGCGGCCGCGGCGCTCTTCGCGCAGCTCTTCCGGCACGGGGTTGGCGATGGCGTTGGCCGTCGCGCCTTCGACGGGCGAATAGGCGAAGCAGCCCAGGCGGTCGATCTGCGCTTCCTTGAGGAAGTCGAGCAAGTACTCGAATTCCGCTTCTGTTTCGCCTGGGAAACCGGCGATGAAGGTCGAGCGGATCGTCAGGTCCGGGTTGATGGCGCGCCAGGCCTGGATGCGGTCGAGGTTTTTCTCGCCGCTGGCCGGACGCTTCATGCGCTTCAATACGTCAGGATGCGCATGCTGCATCGGGATGTCGAGGTAGGGCAGGATATGGCCGCCGCTCATCATCGGGATGATCTGGTCCACGTGCGGGTACGGATACACGTAGTGCAGGCGCACCCAGGCGCCGTAGGACTTGGCCAGCTCGCCCAGCGCTTCCGTCAGCTGCGTCATGTGGGTCTTCACGGGACGGCCGTTCCAGAAGCCGGAGCGGAATTTCACGTCCACGCCATACGCCGAGGTATCTTGCGAAATCACCAGCAATTCCTTGACGCCCGACTTGAACAGGTTTTCCGCTTCCATCATCAGTTCGCCGATCGGGCGCGAAACGAGGTCGCCGCGCATGGACGGGATGATGCAGAAACTGCAACGGTGGTTGCAGCCTTCGGAAATTTTCAGATACGCGTAGTGCTTCGGCGTCAGCTTGACGCCTTGCGGCGGCACCAGGTCGAGGAACGGCGCATGCGGTTTCGGCAGGTGCAAGTGGACGGAATCCATCACTTCGGCCAGCGCGTGCGGACCGGTGACGGACAGTACTTTCGGGTGCACCTTCATGATGATGTCGTCGCCGGCAGCATCTTTCTTGGCGCCCAGGCAGCCGGTCACGATGACTTTGCCGTTTTCCGCCAGCGCTTCGCCGATGGCGTCGAGCGACTCTTGCACGGCAGCATCGATGAAACCGCAGGTATTGACGATCACCAGATCGGCGCCAGCATAGGATTTCGCCGTTTCGTAGCCTTCGGCGCGCAGCTGGGTCAGGATTTGTTCGGAGTCGACCAGCGCTTTCGGGCAGCCGAGCGAGACAAAGCCCACTTTCGGCGCCGCACCTGGCATGGCCAGCATGGCCTCGGGCTGGGCGGAAGGAACGGGAATACGGTGAATTTCAGACATAGTTGGCAGCTAGTAATATGGTGAGGCGAATCGGCTATTGTACCCCGAGCCGCCCCTTGCTGACAGAACTATGCTGTTTTGATGACGCAGATACAACTCCCGGGCGATCGAATCACCCGGTGAGCATGTGGCATTGATTACTTCTTGTCGCTTGGAGGAACCGGCGGCACAAACGGGAAGGTGCCGAACAGGTTCTTGCTCTGGCTTTGCATCTGTTCCTGCATCTGCACGAACAGGCTCTTGCTCTGGTCGATGTAGTTGTTCATCATGCCTTGCATCATCGGGCCCTGGACATTCATGAACTGGGTCCACATTTCAGGGCTGAATGGCTTGCCTTCGAAGCTGCCGGCCGAGGTGCCCGTGAATTTGTGCTGGATATCGGTGAACGCCTGCACGTTCTTTTCCAGGTAGGATCCCATCATGCCCTGCATGGCGTGGCCATAGTAGCGGATGATCTGCGACAACACGCTGCTCGAGAACATGGGCGCGCCGTTCGCTTCCTCTTCCAAAATGATCTGCAGCAAGATGCTGCGCGTCAAATCTTCATTGGATTTGGCATCGACGACGGTAAACACCTCATTGTCCAACACCAGCTGCTTGACGTCCGTCAAGGTGATGTAGGAACTGGTTTGCGTGTCGTACAGACGGCGGTTGGGATATTTTTTAATCAGGCGGTCTATACTTTTTTTTGCACTACTCATCACAAGTTCCACTTATTGCGCCGCAGCGCATACTGAGTTAATCCGAAAAAAAAGCGAACGTGGGTCCGCTTTCGCACCTGCCTACGTTTTCCATTATAGAGTGGAAAACGGCTCCATTGCACATCAGGGTAGTAGATTCCCGCATTTATTGCAACGCAACTAAAAGTAGATTCCTGACAAGACCGGAGTTTACCCCGGTCTTGCCCGGCAAAACGCTTTGTGACTTAATCCGCCCTGACTTTAACATACCGCCCCGGCGCCGGCTCGATTGCCGCGTGGCGCTTGTTGCCCGGCTTGCCCGGCGCCTTCACCTGCGCGCCGCCGTGTTCGGCCAGGAAGGCCGCCCATTCGGGCCACCAGCTGCCCACGTGTTCGGTCGCGCCTTCCATCCATTGCTCGGCCGTCAAGGGCCTGGATTTCGCCGTGCGAGGCTTGTCGTTGCTCCAGTAGCTGCGCTTTTTCTTCGACGCCGGATTGATCACGCCGGCGATGTGGCCCGAGGCGCCGAGGATAAAGCGGTTGGCTTTCGGTTTTTTCGGGTTCAGCAAAGCCGTGCTGGCGTAGGCCGCGCCCCAGGGCACGATATGGTCTTCGCGCGAACCGTAGATGAAAGCGGGCGCATCGATGCTGCTCAGGTCGACCTTTTCGCCTGCCACCGTCAGCTTGCCCGGCACTTTCAGGCTGTTTTCCAGGTAAGTGTTGCGCAAATACCAGCAGAACATGGGCCCCGGCAAGCCCGTGCCGTCGCCATTCCAGTACAGCAAGTCGAACGCGGGCGGTTCCTTGCCTTTCAGGTAATTCGACTGCACGTAATTCCACACGAGGTCGTTCGGCCGCAGGCTGGAAAAGGTGCTGCCCAGGTCGCGCCCGGACATCAGGCCGCCCTTGGCCAGGGTCTGCTCGCGCAGCGCCACTTGCGGTTCGTCAATAAAGACGTCGAGCGCGCCCGTATCGCAGAAATCGAGGAAGGTGGTCAGCAGGGTCAGGCTGGCGGCCGGATTCTCGCCGCGCGCCTTGAGCACGGCCAGCGCCGTCGAGACGATGGTGCCGCCCACGCAAAAGCCGAACATGTTCAGCTTGTCCTGGCCGGAAATGTCCTGCGTGACCCGGATGGCTTCGATCACGCCTTGCTCCACGTAATCGTCCCACGTCAGGTGCTGCATGCTCAGGTCCGGATTGCGCCAGGACATGAGGAACACGGTATTGCCCTGCTCCACCGCATAGCGCACGAGCGAGTTTTCCGGCTGCAAGTCAAGGATATAGAATTTATTGATGCACGGCGGTACCATCAGCAGGGGCCGCTGGTGTACCGTGGCGGTGCTTGGCGTGTACTGGATCAGCTGGAACAAGGCGTTTTCAAACACCACCGTACCCGGCGTGGTGGCCACGTTGCGGCCCACCTCGAAGGCCGATTCGTCCGACTGCGAAATGCGGCCCTTCTGCATGTCGGCCAGCATGTTCGTCAAGCCCTTGGCCAGGCTCTCTCCCTTGGTTTCGATCAGGGTTTGCTGGGCGTCAGGATTGGTGGCAAGAAAGTTGGCGGGCGACATGGCGTCAACGATTTGCTGTACCGCAAAGGCAATCTTTTGCTTCTGGTGCGGCGTCGCTTCCACGGCATCAGCCATGGCGGTGAGAAACTCCGCGTTCAGCAGGTAGGCGGCCGCGTTGAAGGCCGACAGGGGGCTGGCATGCCAGGCGGGCGCGGCGAAGCGGCGGTCTTTCAGCTCCGGCGACTTGCCGGCCATAAAGTCGGCCCACAAGCCCGTCAGCTTGGCCACATAGGCATTTTTCAGTTGCTCGATCGCTTCCGGCTTGATGCTGGCGCCCGCATCCTGCAAAATACCGGCAATCGGATTGCCCTGGGGCTGCGGCACCATGTTGAACCACGTCTTCCACTGCTCAGGATTGCTGATCTGCGCCATCCATTCCTTGGTCATCGCTTGAGGATCGGGCATATTCATAGATAGTTAAGTCCATTCAAGATTGAGGGACGCCGAACAAAACCTGCTGCGCGTCGGTTTTGTCAGGCGTCGCAAACGTCGTCAAAAATAAATACTTCTGGATCAAAGCATGCAAACTCTTACTGACTGCCAATACCAATGATGCTCATGACCGCTGTTGCCTGGATCTATGTCGTCGGCCTCATGGCGCTGACGGAACCTTCCATCGTCGCCGGGGTGATGACCTTCGTGCTGTACTGCGTCATCCCGCTGTCCATCCTATTCTATCTGACGGGCTCGCGGCGACGCAAACGCAAGGCGGCGCGCATCGCCGAACTGAACGCCCGCGCACTCGCCTCAGCAGACGATAAAACAAAAACGGCAGACACATAAGTGCCTGCCGTGCAGATTATTTGCGCCAGATCAAACTGGCCTGTCTTCCCGTGACGCCATCGCGCCGGTACGAGTAAAACTGCGCCGCATCGCTGACGGTGCAATATTCCCCGCCGGCCACTTGTGCCACGCCATCGCGCAGCAGCATGGTGCGCGCCAGCGCATAGATGTCGGCCAGGTACTTGCCCGGCTTGCCGGCGATGGCGGCAAACGCAGCGGACAACACTTGCCGCTCGGCATCGTCGCGCGCGCCGTCGCGGAACGCTTGCAGCACGTCCTGCCCCACTTCGAATTGCTGCGGACCAATGGCTGGCCCCAGCCAGGCGAGGATCTCCGTCGCGCCCTGCGCGCGCATGCCGTCGACCGTGCGCTGCAAGACACCGTTGGCCAGGCCGCGCCAGCCCGCGTGGGCCGCGCCGACGACCAGGCCATCGCTTGAGCAAAACAGCACGGGCAGGCAATCGGCCGTCATCACCACGCACACGGCACCAGGCTGCGTGGCGATGCTGGCGTCCGCATCGGGCACGCAACCGCGCAGGCTGGCCGCGTCGGCAACGGCCACGCCATGCACCTGCGACAGCCAGGCCGGCTCGGACGGCAAGATTGACGCCAGGCGCGCGCGGTTGGTGGCCACGTGCGCCGGTTCGTCGCCCACGTGCGTACCGAGGTTCAAGCCGCCGCCGCCCTGCCCGTCACCATATGGCCCCTGGCTGACGCCGCCCGCGCGCACGGTCGCCAGCGCGCCCACGTTCGCGGGCAGGCCGGGCCAATGGGGAATAATGCAGGGCAACGGCGACGTCATCAGACCTGTTCCGGCTCGGGAATGCCGGCCGTGGCGATCAGTTGCGCGAAATCATCGGCCAGCGGCACGATCCATTCGCACGCTTCCAGCGTGCCCGGATGCACGAGGCCCAGGCGGCGCGCCTGCAGCGCCTGGCGCGAGAACACGGACACCAGGTGCTGCTTGCCGTACACGTAGTCGCCGACCAGCGCAAAGCCCAGGTGCTGCATGTGCACGCGGATCTGGTGCGTGCGGCCCGTTTCCAGGCGGCATTGCATCAGGCTCACGGGACGGCGGTCGAGTTCGCCGCTGCCGATCAATTCATAGTGCGTGATGGCGGGCTTGGCGGTGAAATTCTCCGAGACGGCCATCTTGACCCGGTCGCGCGGGTGGCGCGCGATGGAGGCGTCGATGGTGCCCGCCATTTTCGGCGTGCCCCACACCAGCGCGAAATACTCGCGCTTGACGGTGCGCGCCTGCAACTGGCGCACGAGGTCCGTTTGCGAAGCGAGCGTCTTGCCGACGACCATCAGGCCGCTCGTATCCTTGTCCAGGCGGTGCACGATGCCGGCGCGCGGCACGCCGGCCAGCTGCGGGCAGTGGTGCAGCAAGCCGTTGAGCAGGGTGCCCGACCAGTTACCTGGGCCCGGATGCACGACCAGTCCGGCCGGTTTGTTGATGACGATGATATGCTCATCTTCGTGCACGATGTTCAATTCCATCGCTTCCGGCTTAAAAGCCTCGTCTTCCGGCGCGCTTTGCGGCAGAATGACGATCTTCTCGTCGCCATAGGCGGTCATGTTGCGTTTGGCAACTTTTCCATCGACGGTCACGAAACCGGCTTCCAGCCACAATTGCAAGCGGCTGCGCGAGTATTGCGGCACCAGCTGGGCGATGACTTTATCGAGGCGGTGGCCGCAGGCGTCCGGCGTCAGTTCCAATGTAATCGGGGCCATTTCCTCGAAGACGTCGTCGGCGGCAAAATCGCCGTCAAACGCCTCTTCGGCAGCATGGTCAGAAAGGGAGTCAAACGCGGGGTCAGCCAAATTAGGCTTCGGAGTTAATATCACAGCATTCCCATCGGCTATAATCAGCCTATTGTAAAATCTTGGTTAAAACCTTCTTGCAAAACGTCATGCAAAAAAAATTATCGTTGGTAGTCGCTTCAGTCGTTCTGCTCGGCATGTCCGCTTGCAGCTTGTTGCCTGAAAAAGTGGATGAGACCAAAAACTGGTCCGTTACGAAATTATACTCGGAGGCGCGTGAAGAAATGGCCGGGCAGCACTATGAAGCTGCAATCGGCCTGTTCCAGAAGCTGGAGGCTAACTATCCTTTCGGCAACTATGCTCTGCAAGCGCAGATGGAGATCGCTTACGCGTATTATAAGGCGGGAGACCAGGCTCAGGCATTGGCAGCCGTCGAACGCTTCATCAAGTTGCATCCGAACCACGCCAATGTGGATTATATGTACTACTTGCGTGGCCTGATCAGCTTTAACGACCAGATCAGCTTCCTGAACTTCCTGTACGAGCAAGACCCGACCGAGCGCGACCCGAAAGCGACGCGCGAAGCGTTTGCCGCCTTCAAGCAACTGGTTGACAAGTTTCCAAATAGCAAATACGCGCCCGATTCCCTGGCCCGCATGAACTATTTGATCGATGCCATGGCGAAATACGAAGTCCACGTGGCCCGTTATTACTACCGCCGCGGCGCCTACCTGGCCGCCGCCAACCGCGCGCAAACGACGGTCAGCGACTTTGCCGCCTCGACCGCCATCGAAGAAGCGCTGTTCATCATGTACCGCTCGTACGACAAGCTGGGCTTGACCGACTTGCGCGACGACACCTTGCGCGTGCTGACCAAGAACTACCCGAACACGGCATTCCTCAGCCCGGAAGGGGTGAACAAGGAACGCAAGTGGTGGAAATTCTGGCAGTAAGTTGCAATAAAAAACCGGGCTAGCCCGGTTTTTTTACTTATTCACCTACTTTGCGCCGGAACACCCAGCTCTTGTCGTTCGACGCTTCCGGCACGAAGCCATAGCCATCCACGTCGAACTGCTTCAGCTGCTCGGGATCGCGGATCTGGTTGACGGCCGCATAGCGGGCCAGCATGCCGCGCGCGCGCTTGGCGTAGAACGAGATGATTTTATACTTGCCGTTCTTCCAGTCCTCGAATACGGGCGCGATGACGGGCACGTCCAGCTGGCGCGGCTTGACGGATTTGAAATATTCCTCGGAAGCAAGATTTACCAGCACCTTGGCGCCCTGCTCTTTTGCCGTGCGGTTCAGGCCGTTGGTGATGGTGTCGCCCCAGAACGCATACAAATCCTTGCCGCGCGTGGTCGACAAACGCGTGCCCATTTCCAGGCGGTGCGGGTGGATCAGGTCGAGCGGGCGCAGCAAGCCGTACAGGCCCGATAAAATGCGCACGCGCGACTGGGCGTAGTCGAGCTGGGCCGGCTGCAGGCTGCGCGCCTCGAAACCGGCATACACGTCGCCATTGAAAGCCATGATGGCCTGGCGCGCATCGGTCAACTGCGGGGTCCAGGACGCGTAGCGGGCTACGTTGAGGGCCGACAAGGCATCGGAAATGCCCATCAGGCTGCCCACTTCGGCGGGCGAAAACTGGCGCATGCGGGCGATCAGCTGGGCGGAATGGTCGAGAAAATCGGGGGTGCTGTGCAACGAGGTTGTTGGCGGCGTCTCCAGGTCGAGACTCTTGGCGGGCGAAAGCACGATCAACATAAATTATCACTACAGAATAGAATTGCCGACATGATACCTGCTCCACAAAAACTCGTCCTCGACACCAACGTTTGCCTCGACCTGTTCGTCTTCAACGACCCCCGCTGGGCGGGCTTGCTGGCGGCCATGGAAAGCGGCGCCGTGCACGCCATCACGCGTGAAGATTGCCGCGCGGAATATCTTGTCGTATTGCATTACAAACATCTGCCGCTCGATGAAGCCAGCCGCGCCGTTGCCGCCGCCCGCTTCGACGCCCACATCACGGTGGTGGCGCCGTCCGTCTCCGGCGTGCGCCTGCCCGTCTGCACGGACAAGGATGACCAGAAATTCCTCGAACTGGCGCGCGACGCCAACGCCGACATCCTCATCACCAAGGACAAGGCCCTGCTGAAACTGGCCCGCAAGACGGCCAAGGCCGGCATGTTCAGGATCATGGTGCCGGAAGGCTGGGCCTTGCCGGGCTGAGCCGCCAAAGCCCCGCACACAAGGGGGCGCGCTGCGCTAGAATGGGAAACGATTCCACTTTCCGCACCGCGCCCCTACCGTTCATGAACAGCCCATCCCTGCCCCACCTGACTCCCGCACTGGCCACCCGTTTGCCCGCTGTCGGCACCACCGTGTTTACCCGCATGTCCAGCCTCGCGGCCCAGCATGGCGCCGTCAACCTGGGCCAGGGCTTTCCCGACTTCGATTGCGACCCGGCCTTGGTCGAGCTCGTCAGCGATGCCATGCGCGCCGGCCACAACCAGTACCCGCAGATGACGGGCGCCGCCCCCTTGCGCGAGGCGATTGCCGCGAAGATCGCCAGCCTGTACGGCCATGGCTACGATGCGGGCACGGAAATCACCGTTACGGCCGGCGCCACGCAGGCGCTGACCACGGCGATTCTGTGCTGCGTGCACCCGGGCGACGAAGTCATCGTCATCGAACCGGCCTACGACAGCTACCTGCCCGCCATCGCGCTGGCCGGCGGCGTGCCCGTGCTGGTGTCCATGCAGGTGAGCGAACAGGGCTACAGCGTGCCGTGGGACAAGCTGGCGGCCGCCGTCAGCCCCAAGACGCGCTTGATCATCATCAATACGCCGCACAATCCGACGGGGACGATCCTGCGCCCGGCCGACGTGGCGGCGCTGGCCGACATCGTGCGCGGCACGCAAATTTTGATTTTGTCCGACGAAGTGTACGAGCACATGGTGTACGACGGCGTGCCCCATGAGTCGCTCGCCCGCCACCCGGAACTGGCGGCGCGCAGCTTCATCGTGTCCAGCTTCGGCAAGACGTATCACGTGACGGGCTGGAAGGTCGGCTATGTGGCGGCGCCCGCGGCCCTGACGGCGGAGTTTCGCAAGGTGCACCAGTACAACGTCTTTACCGTCAACACGCCGATGCAGCACGGCATTGCCGGCTACATGGCGAACCCGCAGCCCTGCCTGGACTTGCCCGCGTTTTACCAGCGCAAGCGCGATTTATTCCGCGACGGCCTGGCGGGCAGCCGCTTTACCCTGCTGCCGGCCGACGGCACGTATTTCCAGTGCGTGCGCTACGATGCCATTTCGCAAGAAACCGAAGCGCAGTTCGCCGAATGGCTGACGGCGGAAATCAAGGTGGCCGCCATTCCCGTGTCCGCGTTTTACGCGCAGGGCAAGGAGTCGGGCATCGTGCGTTTCTGCTTTGCCAAGAAAGATGACACCTTGCGCCTGGCGCTGGAGCGCCTGCGCAGCATATAACCGAGCACTGAGCACGGCTCCGCCCCGGCGGGGCAAAGGATGACAGCATGGTACAGCGTCGCATCGGCCCGGCCGACCTGGTTCCCGGCGAACCCCTGCCCTGGGATTTGTTTTTGGCCGACCATAGTGCCGGCCCGCAACTACGCAAGGGGCAGATCATCACGGACGGCGCCCAGCTGGGCCGTTTGCTGCAGCTGGGCCTGTACGTGGGCGCGCCCGACCAGCCCTCCGTCTTGCGCCTGCTCAATGAAGCGGCGCAGCGCCTGGAACGGCTGTTGCTGGACATGCGCAGCGAAAGCAATGCCGAGCGCGACGTGCGCGACATCGCCCGCGAACTGCTGCGCGCGCTCGAACACGACGCCGACATCGCCCTGGCCAGCATCCTGCTGAACCAGATCGCCGGCAGCTACGCCGTGCGCCACTGCATCGAAACGGCGCTGCTGGCCATGCTGGTGGGCCGCAGCATGCACAAATCCCACGATGAACTCTTATTGATCGGCGCGGCCGCGCTGACGATGAACGTGGGCATGCTGCGCCACCACGACAGTTTCCAGGACCGGCGCGGCCCCCTGAACGACGAGGAAATGCGCATCGTGCGCCTGCATCCGCAGGAAAGCACGGAATTGCTGCGCTGCGCCGGCGTCGACGACGAGGAATGGCTCAGTTGCGTGCTGCTGCACCATGAAAACGACGACGGCAGCGGCTACCCGCAGGGGCGCACGGCCGATGAAATCCTGCAAAACGCCAAGCTGATCGGCCTGGCTGACCGCTATTGCGCGCGCGTCTCGGCGCGCAACTACCGGCGCTCCATCGTGCCCGACCAGGCGCTGCAGCACATCTTCCTCGACCAGGGCCTGCCCATCGACCCGCTGCTGGGCGAACAGTTCGTCAAGCTGCTGGGCAAATATCCGCCCGGCACATTAGTGCGCCTGCGCAGCGGCGAACTGGGGGTGGTGACGCAGCGGGGCGCCGCCCTGGTCCACCCGCTCAGCGACCCGCTGGGCGCGCCGCTGGCCGCCGCCGAACTATCGCAGATGGCGCCGCGCGACACGGGCGACAGCCAGTTCGCCATCGTTTCGTCATTGCACGAAGACGATGCCGGCGTGCATTTCAGCATGCGGCACGTGTGGGGCGATGAGGCGCGGCTCTAGCCTCGCCGGGCAAGTCCCCCTGTCACGTCACGGTTTCGGCGGACGGATGCCCGTGTACTGTGCGCTGACGAGCAGCCATTGATTATCGACAAGCCTGGCGACATAGCCGGCGCGCATGGCGAAGGTGCGGCCCGCCCCTTCCTGATTGAGGCGGTAGGACAGCCGCGCCGAGATGAGCGCCGTATCGCCGAAGAGGCGCACGGCCGGCTCATCGACCTGGACTTGCGGACCCGGCCGCTTCTGCTCCGGCGCGTAGAAGGACAGCATTTTTTCACGCGCATCCACCTCGCCGACGGGCGATATTTCCACATAATTCTCGGCCGTGACGGCTTTCAAGGCGGCTTGGTCGAAGCTGCTCTGGGCCTGCGCATGGCGCTGCACCAAAGCGACCAGTTCGGCGTCGGCGGGAGCCGCCTGCGCGCCACCGGTCGCGCCCAAGGTGCCAAGCAGGCAGGTGGAAAGAATATGTGGCAGGGTCAATTTCATGCGTATGTCATCCTGGTCGAAGTCATGGAGAAGCGTCCGCTGCTGACTGCGCTTCCGTCAGCATCGAACACCCGCTTGCGGGCAGCCCATCGTGAGTAACCCACTGCATGCTATCGCCTTGCCATTTTCCGGCACATGCCATTGCGACAAACCGCTGGATTGGTGGATTGAAATGCCATTTCGCCGGCGCGGGATGCGCATGGCGATGCTTTCAGAGATGCCCCGCAAGCCCTGCCTCAGCGCGCGTCCGCAGGCGTATCCAGCAACTTCTGTTTCAGATCAAGGTTGAGCGCCCACTGCTCTTGCACGGGAATGGCGCGCCGCGAACTGGTCTTGAGGGAACCCTCTTGCGTCCACAGGAATGGATAAAAATTCAGGCAGAGCTCGCCGGGCAAAGGCAATTCGGGCAATTCGTCAAAGCCCTCCGCGCCGCCAGGCTGCCGGCCGTAAAACTGCCGCAGCTGGCTGGTAAAGGCCCACTCGACAAACGTCGTGAAGCCGATTTCCAGCGCTTCCCACTCCAGCGTCTCGGGAGCAAGGTAATACATATTGCCCTGGTCGTCCCCGAGTGCGCCGCCGTTGATGGCAAAAAAGCCGCCCAGCACGTCGTCGGCGACCAGCAGAAAACCATCGGCCTTCCCTTCATTCCACGTAGCAATATCCCGCCCCAGCCTGGCGTGGCCCGACCCCAGTATGCGCAGCCAGCCGTCATCCACCAGGATGCCCCCCGTTTCATAGGCTAGCGCGCCCAGGGGCGAACGCGTGGTGACCTGCAGGCTCAGCAGCACATCCGCCCTGCCGGCCGACGGTGGCAGCAATTCCACCGGCAAGTCGGCCTCGCTGGCCCATTGCTTGATCAGCGGAAACGCCGGGTCTTCACTATCGAGTAATTCATTCAATGTACGCATGTAATTTGACCTTATCGATGACGACATCTGACTTCTCCGCTAATTTTACACAGACACACCCGGGCACGGCCGCACGCTTGCCACGGCAAGCCGGCTTGATGCAGCCCAACTCCCGTGCATTCCCCTGTATCGACCGTTCATCCTGCGCCTGGCGCCATTCGTCGGCCCGCGCTGGCCTGGCCTGGCGGCCGCACTTACCATGCCAATATGACCACTCCACTCCAGTTCAAGTCCGGCCAGTTCTATGGCGACGTGCATCACGGCGCGCGCGGCAGCATCTTCGATATCCGCCGCCTGAAGGCCACGCGCGGCGAGGATGAAGTCGAAACGCACCGGCATGACGATGCCCACTTCGTTTTTGTCCTGTCCGGCACCTATATTTCCAGCGCCCTGCACGCCCCGCCGCGCGCGCCTTCGCCCACCCTCGTCTTCAATCCGGCCGGCACGACGCACCGCGACCGCTTCGTCGATGGCAAGGGCAGTTTCATGACGGTATCGCTCGACCCGGCCCTGCTGTCGGGCGCCGAGGAATTGCATGCGGCCCAGGAGTGCGCCACCGTGCTGCGCGATACGGCCAGCGCGGCCGCCGCGTTCCGGCTGGCGCGCGAGATCGGCCGCGGCGGCGATGGCGCCTTGATGGAAGCGGGCGCGTGGGAAATGCTGGCCAGCCTGCACAGGTCGCCCCGGGAGGCGCGCCCGTCCCTGCCCGGCTGGGCCCACCAGGCGTATGCGGCCGTGATGGACCTGGCCAATGACACGCATCTGCGCATCGCCGACGTGGCCGCCGCCCTGGACGTGCATCCCGTGCACCTGGCCCGCGTCTTCCGCCAGGCATGGGGCTGCTCGCCGGGCGACCTGCTGCGCTGGCGCCGCGTCGAGCAAGCCGGCGGCCTGCTGCGCCGGCCGGAACTGAGCATGGCCGAGGTGGCGCTGAGCGTGGGCTTCGCCGACCAGAGCCACATGACCCGCGCCTTCCAGGCCCGTTACGGCATGACGCCCAGCAACTATCGCCGCCAAATGTTTCAAACGTCCAAGACAATGCCCGATTTGCAAGACTAGACTGCACTTTTCCAACCTCGGAGTACACCATGTTGCGATATCTACCCCTACTTCTGGCCTTCGGCAGCAGCGTCCACGCGGGCGAGCTGGACGGCATCACCACCGCCATCGAAGCGGGCGACTTCAAGCAGGTCACCAGCGTCGTGGTGGCGCAACGTGGCAAGTTGCTCTACGAACACTACTTCGACAAGGACGGCGCGGAAAGCCTGCGCAACACGCGCTCGGTGGGCAAGACGGTGGCGGGCATGCTGGTCGGCCTGGCCATCGAACGCAAGCTCTTGCGCGCCGACACCCCCGTGCTGCCCTACTTTCCGGAACTGCGCCCGCTGGCCTACGCCGACCCGCGCAAGGACAGGATCACGGTCGAGGATTTCCTGACCATGAGCTCGCTGCTCGAATGCGACGACGACAACCAGCATTCGCGCGGCAACGAAGAGCGCATGTATCTGGTGGAAGACTGGAGCCGCTTCGTGGCCGACTTGCCGATCCGCGGCTTTCCAGAATGGCAGCCCCGCCCCGAGCAATCGCCGTACGGCCGCGCCTGGAGCTATTGCACGGCGGGCGTAACCCTGCTGGGACCGCTGCTGGAAAAAGTGAGCGGCCAGAGCGTGCCGGACTTCGCCGCCGCCAACCTGTTCCAGCCGCTTGGCATCGACAAGGTCAAATGGCAATTCCAGCCCAAGGGCAGCGCCATGACGGGCGGCGGCTTGCAGTTGCGCAGCGTGGATCTGCTGAAGCTGGGCCAGCTCTACCTTGACGGCGGACGCTGGAATGGCAAGCAGGTAATGCCCGCCGACTGGGTCAGGCGCTCGATCGCGCCCCACGCCAACGCGCGCGAAGGCATGGACTACGGTTACCTGTGGTGGCTGCAGCCGTTCACGGCGAATGGCCGCACGGTGCCAAGCTATGGCATGGCCGGTTCGGGCGGCAATAAAGTGCTGGTATTGCCGGAACTCGATGCCGTGGTCGTCATCACCACGACCAACTTCCAGGTGCGCGACGCCCATGGCCTCAGCGAAAAATTGCTGACCAAGCTGATCCTGCCGGCATTGATGCGCCCCTGAACGCCCTTCATTTCGAGGACGTCAGATACGCGCGCAAGCCATGCGTGAGCACAAAGGGAAACACGCTCGCGTGGTCTTCGTCCTCGAAGACGCGCAAACGGGTTTTCAGGCCGGGGAACTTGCGCGATTTCAACTTTCCATCGAACTCGCGCAAATCGGCCAGCATGTCGGCGTCTTCCTCCGCACGCGAACGTTTCTTGCCCGCCGCCAACTTTTCCAGGCCGCCGATGCCGAAGAACACGGACGCGGGCAAGTCCTTGTGGCTGGCCGCATACGCCTGTTCGCGGTCGAACATGACGCCGGCGTCGTACCACAGCGACGGACTGCCGAGGATGTAGTGCTCGAAGGTGCGCGGTTCCGTCAGCAAAAATTGCAGGCCCAGCAGGCTGCCGTAGGAATGGCCGATAAACACCTTGCGCTGCATGTTCGCGCGATAGTTACTGGCGATAAAGGGAAACACCTCGCCCGCGATGAACTGGCCGTACGCCTTCGCTTCGCCGAATGCCGGCTGCCGCCCCGGCATGTCCGAGCGGTAATCGTGCTTGCGCGGCGTGGTGGGCGTGTAGTCGCGGCGGCGGCTGTACACCCCGCCATCGCCGTTGGCGTACGACAAGCCGACCACGATGACTTCTTCCATCCCCGCATGCTTGTTCAGGCGCTGCGCGATATTGCGCACGATGGCAAATGAATAATTGGCGTCGGTGACGAACAGCACCGGATAGCGTTTATTTCCCTGCCGATAGGAATCGGGCAAGGCGACATACAGCTGGTAGTCGCGTTTCAGGGCTTGCGCGCGGATGTCGCGCACTTCCGTATTCTCAAGAACGTAGCTGGCAGGCGCGCTGGCGGGAGCGGCCTGGGCGCTGTTGGCCAGGCAGCACAGGACGAGGAGCAGGCTGAGAGGCTTCAAGCTGTTTCTTTCATTGAGGTCAAAATTACTTCGCCGCAGCCGCCGTCAGCTGCACCAGCTTGCGCTCGACGAACGCCTGCAGCTGCGGCGACAGGGTTTGCAAGCCCTTGGCCCGCTCGAACGCCTGGCGCGCCTGGGCCGGGTGGTTGTCCGCTTGCAAGGCGATGCCGAGACCCATCCACCAGACGCCGTTGTCGGGCGCCGCCTGCAGGGCCTGCTGGTAGTGCTCGGACGCCTCGCGGTAGCGCTGTTCGCGCTGCAGCACGCCGGCCAGGAAGGCGTGATACTCGCCGCTGTCGCTGGCGTAAGGCAAGCTGCGCATCAGGGTATCGAGGGCCGCCGCGCCGCCATTGGCCTTGTCCAGCTGCAAACGGGCCAGCATCATCGCCTGCGCCGGCTGTTTCGGGTCCAGCGCCAGGCTCAGCTGCAACTGGCGGGCCGCCTCGTCGGGACGCTGCGCTTCGAGCAGCAGGCGCACCAGGGTTTCGCGCGCGCCCTGGTGGCGCGGATCGAGCTGCAGGGTCTGCTGCAAGGCCAGCATGGCGTCGGAGACGCGGCCATCCTGCAACTGCGCCAGCGCGCGCCGGTATTCATTCTCCACGCGCTGCTGCGGCGTGACTTGTTTTCCATCAATGATGCGTTCGCTGGCGACAGGCACTGCCGTCTTCACCACGGGCGCCACGGCAGGCTTGGCCGGCTTTGCAGTCATGCGGCGCAGATCCTCAGCGCGCAGGCTGGCTGGCGCGACCGTCTCCTCGGCCTGGAACACGGGCTCGGGTTCCGCCGCCGGGGCCGCCACCACGGGCGCTACGGCGACAGGCACAGGCACCGGCGCCGGAACCGGGTTGCTGGCCACATTCACCAGCACGGGCGGCACGGGCGGCCGTTTCAGGTAGACCCAGCCCAGGGCGATGGCGGCCGCCGTCAGGCCGGCCGCGCCGCCGAAGACCAGCGCGCGCGACACGCCCCGCTCGCGTTCGGGCACGGAGCGGATGCCGGCCGCGTCGCCGCGTCCATCGGGGGTGCCGCGGGCATCGAGGTCTTGCAACATCTTGTTAATCAGGCTCATCTACAGGCTCATCTTCGTCATCGGTTCAATAAAGTCCAGCTCACGCCGCAGGCGGCGGCCAGCACGCCGGCGCCCGCCAGCCACGGCCACGGCCGCTGCCAGAAGGGGCGCGGCTTGCTGGCCAGGGTATCGCTGGCGGCCAGCGCCACGTGGCGGCCGCTCACCTGCTGCCGCCCTTCGCCATACGCCACCATCAGCGCCTTGTGCGCCATGATGTTGATCAGGCGCGGAATGCCGCCGGAAGCCTTGTACAGCTTGTTCACGCCGCCACGGCTGAACAGGCGCGCGCCGTCGAAGCCGGCCACGCGCAAACGGTGCGCCACATAAAAATCCACGTCGTCGCGCGACAACGGCCCCAGGTGGTAGTGAAAGGTAATGCGCTGCGCCAGCTGGCGGATTTCCGGCAAGGCCAGCTTGACGTCCAGTTCCGGCTGGCCGAACAGCACGATCTGCAGCAGCTTGCGCTTTTCCGTTTCCAGATTCGTCAGCAGGCGCAAGGCTTCCAGGCTGTCGACGGGAATCGCCTGCGCTTCATCCAGGCACAGCAGCACGCGCTTGCCCTGCGCCGCCAGGTTGAGCAAACGCAAGTTGAGCGACTTGAGTAGTTGATGCTGATCAGCATCTTTCTCCAGCAACACATCAAGGTCGTCGGCCAGGGCCAGGATCAGCGAACGGGGCGGCAAGTTCGGATTCGGAATGTAGGCCGTGACGAAGTCCGGCCCCAAGGATTGCATGAACTTGCGGCACAAAAAGGTTTTACCAGTCCCCACTTCGCCAGTGATCTTGATGAAGCCCTCGCCGTTGCGCGCCGCCACCAGCAGGGTGTTGAGCGCCTTTTGCGACTGCGGGCCGTTGAAGAAGAAACTGGTATCGGGCGTGAGGCCGAACGGCGCCTCGCGCAAGCCGAAATGGGCCTGGTACATTTAGCGCCGCTCCGACGGACGGCGCGGGTCGAGCGCCTCGATGCGCTTGCCCGAATCGAGCAAGTCCTCGTTCCAGCTGTTGGCGCCATCGACGATGGTCGGCTTGATCAGCACCACCAGCTCGCGCTTCTGGATCACCTGCCCCGTGTTGCGGAACAGCGCGCCCAGCACGGGAAGGTCGCCCGCGCCCGGCACTTGCGAGCGGTCCGCCGTCGTTGCCTGGCGCATCAGGCCGCCGATGGCGACGATGCGGCCATCCTGGCTGCGCACCATGCTGTCCATTTCGGACGTGCTGGAGGCGGCCAGCGGCAGTTTCAGCGAACCGGCGCTGCCCAGGTCGATTTCCTTGCTGATGGTCGACACCTGGCTGACGGACGGGTGCACGTGCAGGATGATGTTGCCATCCGCATCGATCTGCGGCGTCACGTCCAGCACCACGCCGGAAAAGAACGGCTGCAAGGTCACGTTGGGGCTGGTGGTGGCGCCGCTGGCCGTCGTATTCGTCGTGGTCGACACGCCCGTCACGTAAAACTCGTCCGTGCCGATCTTCAGCACGGCTTTCTGGTTGTTCATGGTGGCGATGCGCGGACTCGACAGCACGTGCACGGACCCTTGCGACTCCAGGAAGGAAATCATGGCGGCGAAATTGGCTGTCTGGAAGGCCAGGCCGAACATCGAGCCGGCCGCATTTGCCGCCGAACTGAGGCCAAAGCCGCTGCTGGCCGTCAGGCCGTTGCCAGTTGTCATGTTGGGCGGCTGGCCGCCATTGAACGGCAGCGGCGCCAGCGTGCCGCCCGGCTGGATGAAGCCCGTCGAGATGCGGTTCGTGTGGCCGCTCTTGATCGAGGCGAACGAGGCCCAGTTGATGCCCGTCTGCGTGTTGTCGTTGAGCTCGACTTCGAGGATTTTCGCTTCCAGGATCACCTGGCGGTCGACGGACAGCTGCGTGGCCTTCAAATACATGTCGACATTGCGCAACTCTTCCGGCATGGCGCGGATGACGATCACGCCCGACTGCGGGCTGAGCACCACTTGCCGGCCGCCGTCGCTGCTGCCGACGATGGCTTCCAGCGCCGCCTTCAATTCCGGCCAGAAATCAGCCGTCGACGAGGTGGTCAGGTTGCTGCTGTCCAGGGTGCGGCCGCCCTGGCCGCCATTCGTCTGCTGGTTCTGCTCGTTGTTCTGGTTATTGCCCTGGTTGTTGTTGCCGCTGTTGCCCGAGCCGCCCGAATTGGTCGAGCCGACCGAACCCACCGACGTCGACGACACGCGCAGGTTGGAACTGCCGCGGCGCGCGCCCGTCAGGTAATTGACGTGGAACAAACGCGTCTGCATGGTCAAGGGCTTGATGTAGATCTGCGTGCCCTCGACCTTGTAGTCGTAGCCATACAGCTCGCGCACGGCGTCGAGCGCCTGGAACAGGGTCACGTCCTTCAGATTGGCGGAAATCGTGCCGCCGATGTCGGGATGGACCAGCATGTTGTAGCGCGTGCCGGCCACGATGGAGGTGAAGAACTGGCGCGCCGGCACATTGTTGAAAGCCACGTTGAAGCGCTCGTCGAGCGCGGCGCGGGCCTTCGGCAATTGCTGGGCCAGGGCCGCCACGGGCGGCAGCAGCGCCGCTTCCACGGCGTCCGGCTGGGACGCTGGCGCCGTGGTGGCTGCCGCGCCTTTGACGGCATCGGTAATCGCATTATAGGTGTCGCGCTTGACGGGCGCGACGTTGCAGCCGCCCAGGCCCAGGCTGACGCTGATGACAGCCGCCATCGTACTGATCTTGAACATGCTCGCCTTGTGTTGATTGAGTTGCTTGGCCACTTCTTCTACTCCTGCTTGCGGTCGGTCTTATTGTCGGTCTTGCTGCTCGGGTACAGCTTGAAGGTTTCCAGGGATTTTCCACGCCGCAACAGAACGGCCGTGTCGTGTATCTCCGTCACCACGGCATCGCCCACCTTGCTGCCGACCCTGACCGTCTGGCCATCGATGACGGCCAGGCGGCGTCCGCCCGGCTGGGTGGAGATGAGCACCGATTGCAGCTGCGGCCGGGCCGCGACAACGGGCGCGGCGCTGGCGGGCGCCCACAGGGCTGCCGGCGGACGCGTCGGGTCGTCGAGCGCCTGTGCCTGCGCGCCCGGCCATGCCAGGCTCAGCATCAAGACAGGCGCCAGCAGTGCGGGAGCAAAGGTCAAAGTGCGATCCATGTATCGTCCATGCTGAGGGTATGTAAGGTCAGGGTCAGGGTGGCGCCCGGGTAGCTGGCCGCATCGAGGTGGGCGGCGCCCCAGAAGACGCGCGTCGGCATCGCTTGCAGCGCCTGCATGTATTGCACCATGTCCGCATAACTGCCTTGCAGCACCACTTCCACGCCGTGCTGGTGCAGCAACGGTGCCGGGGCCGCCGCCTTGGCGGAGGCGTCGCCGTTCGCGCTATCGGCCTGGTGCGCGCCCACGGCGCTGGCAGGCAAGGTTTTCAGCGACACCACGCGCAGCCCGGCGTGCCGGCGCAGCAGGTGTTCGAGCAAGGTGACCATGCGCTCGGGCGCCACCAGGCCGTGCTGTTTCTCGCGCAGCGCCCGCGCCAGGGACGCCGTTTCCGCCTGCAAGGCCACCAGGCGCGTGCGCGCTTCCCGGTCGGGATCGGTGGCATGGGCGAGCATGCTCAGCTCGATTTCCTTGTTCGTCGCGCTCAGCAGACTTTGCTTTTGCGCAATGCTCGCCTCCAGCGCGGCGCGTTTCGCCAGCAAGGGATTGAAGCTCATGAAATAGAACACGAACACGATGGCGGCCGCGCCGGCGCCGAACACCATCAGCCGCTCGCGCAGGCTGAGGGCATCGAAGGCGGTGGCCCATTTCTTCAGCAAGGGCAGCATCAGTGTGTTCCTCCCGCAACAGCTTTGGGCGGCGTGGCGCCGGCGGCGCGGTCGGCCGACTGCAGGCTGAACGCGATATACGGCAGGCTGGCCGCCTTGCCCTCGGCCACGGCCGGCTGCGCCGGCTGGCCGATGTCGAGGCTGGCGAAGGTCTTGCCTTTCAGTATCTCCTGCTGGCCCAGGCGCGTGATGTACGCGGGCAGCAGCGAGGCGTGCAAGGCGCGGCCCTGCAAGCCGAAATCATTGCCGGCGCCGGCGATGTCCACGCCCGTCAGCCATACGCCCTCGACCCTGGCCTGCGCCAGCGCGCGGAAATAGCCGGCATAGCCACGGGTATTGCCCAGCTTGCCGCTGTCCAGCACGGCCGACGCGTCCTGCAGCAACTGGCGCTGCGCCTCGACGGCCGCCAGTTCCTGCGCCAGCGCGGAATCCTTCTTGCGTGGAGGAAAATCGCGCAATACCTGGTCGCGCTTCGCCTCGACTTGCGCCAGCGCCGCCTTGACGCCCGCTTCGCGCTGTTCCAGGTCCGCCATGGCCCGCTGGGCCAGCACGCCCACGGCCAGCAAGAGCAGCGCCAGCGCGCCCAGGCCCAGGCCGGCCGTGCGCGCCGACATATGGTGTTGTTTCAGTTCAAACTGGGGATTGAACAGGTTGATTTGCTGGCTCATGCGCCCTTCCCTTCGTGCTTGCCCGCAGGCAGGCCGACTTCGCGCAAGGCGGCGCCGATGGCCAGGAAGTAGCGCGCCTGCATGGCGGGCGCGCGCAGCTCGGCGGCCTGGGAAAAGTCCAGCACCGTGGCCAGGTCCAGCTGCTCCACCGGCATGTAAAGGTTGTCGGCCAGATACGCGTGCAAGCCATCGGCCGCGCCCGTCATCAGCATCAGGCGCGCCAGCGAAATGAAATGGAACTGGCGGTCGAAATGGTCGAACGAGCGCTGCAGTTCCAGGGTGACGCGGTCGTAATACTGGCTGGCATCGGGCGACTGCAACTGCGCCAGGGTCACGTCGATGCGGCGTGCCTGGTACAGCTCGCCATTGAAGCTCATGGTCAGCAAGCCGCCGTCGCCATCGAAGAACAGCACGGCGATGCCGCGTCCCGGCGTTTCCAGCAAGGTGGCGATATTGCGCTGCGCCATTTCGGGGATGTCGATCACGGACAGGCCGATCTTGCATTCGGCATACAGCGCCTGGCGCCGCGACACGGCGCTATTGCGCGCGGCGACGGCAAACACGCTGCTGCCCCGCTGGGTGCCGTTCGGGTCGCCGGGGATGTCGAACACGTCGATGGTGGCTTCGGCCAGGGGAAAGTCCAGCATGTCCTTCAGGCGCCAGCCCACGGCTGTCTTCAATTCTTCGCGCGGCACGGCCGGCGCTTCCAGCGACAGCAGCTGGTAATCGCCGCCGGCCAGCACGGTGGTGCAGTGGCGCGCTGCCGCGTGCAGCTCCTTGCCCAGTTTTTCCAGTACCTCGGCCGGCGCCGGCCGCGCGGCCGCCTGGTAGCTGGCGCCGCGCACGCGCGGCATGCCGTCGGCGGGACGTTCGACAACGACAGCGCTGACGCCTTCGCGGCCAAACGCCGTGGCCAGCCAGCCATCATATTTCTTTGCTCTTGCGAATAAACCCATGCGACCTGTCCAGTGTAAGTGCCTGCCCGATCTTGTCGCGCAGTTAATGCATCCAGCCAATTTTAATTCATGAAGCCAACTTTATTGTGTAAAAACAATAAATTAGCGATCTTTTTTTCACCCCGTTGACCTTACTGCGACAGCACGGCTTGCAGGCGGCGCTGGACATAGTCGGGGTTGTTGCCCGGATTCGGACAGCCGGCCGCTCCCGGCTGGTTGCAGGCCGTGGCCGTAATGGTCCAGCTGGTCAAGGTGCCGGGCCCCGTGGCCGTGCTGCATTGCACGCTGACGCTGAACGACGACAGCGTCGTGCCTGCCGGCAAGCTGAACGTGGCCGGGCCGATGCACGCCGCGCCGGCGCTCAAGCCGGCGCTGATCTGCCGCTGCAGCCCCCATTCGAGACCGGCGCGGGCGGCCTGCTCGGCGCGCACGCCCTGCACGTCCATCGCCGATTCCGTCTGCTGGAAGGTGGAAATATTCACCATCACGGCCGCCAGCGCGGCCAGCACCACCAGCAGGAAAATGGCCGTGACAAGGCTGAAACCGCGCATGCGGCGCGCGCGGTGGCGCAGCAGGTGCTTCATGGCGTATTCCTCGCCTGCACCTGTTGCACCAGGCGCAGCACGCCCGTATTGCTGTTCGCCACGCCCAGGCTCAGGTCGATATTCACCAGGCCCCGCTGCACGTTGGCCAAAATGCCATAGCTGAAACGGCACGCCGCCACCTGGCGCGCCAGCTGGGCGCCTTTTGCCGCGGCCAGCGGCGCGGCGTCCTCCGCCACCGGCTGGCCGGCCACGATGGCATAGCCGGCGTAGCGGGTCAGGGTGCCGGTCGTCAGATTGCACGCATAGGTGACGGGCGTCGACACCACCTGGAAGCGGTTCGACGGCGATGGCAGCGGCGCCGGCGCCGTCGTGAAAGGATAGCTGCCCAAGGTGACGACAGTGCCGGACACGGCCGTCACAGGCGCGCGGTTGCAGCCGGTCGCCGCGCTGCACGCATACGCATTGTTCGGCGCGTAATCCGTGCCCAGATTGTAGACGACGATCTGGTCGCCCACGCTGATCGCCTGGCGCGCGCCCAGCGCATTGGCGGGCATGGCGCCGACGACGGTAAAGTTCAATGGAAGGCTGGGGTCGGGAGGGGTCTCGAAGCTCAGCACATTGCCCAGGCCGGACGGGTCGCTGTCGCTCAGGTAGCGCCCGCCCGTCTTGGTCAGCAGCAACTCCAGGAACAGGCCGTCGTTCGACACGCGCACGCTGTTGGGCAAGGCCAGGCGCACGTCGCGCGTCAGGCGGCGCGCCGCCGTATCGGCCGTGTCGGCCAGCGCGGCGCGCGCGGCGGTATCGACATACCCCTGCACGGGCACGCGGATGAAGACGGCGACCATGGCGCCGATGATGCCCGTGATGACGATCACGATGACCATCTCGACGAGGGTAAAGCCGCGCGGGCGGCGCCTGATGTTGAGGATAGTTTTCATGGAATGCTGTTCGGCGCATAGCGCACGCGATAGCCGTCGAGCACGATCTTCTGGTCGGCATACGGCACCGTCACCTGGATATGCAGGCTTTCCGTGGCGGGCAAGCCGTTCAGTGCCGCCTGGGTGATGACCACCGAGGCAATATATTCCTGTGGGGAACCGGCAGCCCATACGGTGCCTTGGACATCCGTCTTGTACTGCGTGGCCGTGCCGTACGCGCTCACGTAGTCGTTGACGTTGTCGAAAGGCCGCCCCGCGCCGTTAGGCTCCTCCCCCGGCCCTTCCGGAATGGCGCAGCCGGCCGGACTGGTGGCCGTTTGCGCGGCCGGGTCTTGCGGGTCGCAATAGGTAAACCGCGCCAGCTGGATTTCTTCCAGCATGCCTTCGGCAATCGCCAGTGCCTGCTTGCGCAGTTGCGGGTCGGCGCTGTGTTGCGTCGTCAGGCTCATCACGCCCAGGATGGCGGCCGAGGCCAGGCCGACGATGACGATGAACAGCACCAGTTCGATCAGGGTCACGCCGCGCTCACGCCGGCGCCGCTGGCTAATGGACATAGCCCGTCTCCCCTTCGACCGTGACGTTGCGCGTCAGGCCGTCGCCCCGGATACTGATTTGCAGCTGTGCCGGGAAGGTCGATACGGCAGGAAACACATCGCCCTTCGCATACGGCTGGCCCAGCGCGTCGAAATAAAAGCCCGCCGTATTGACAGGATTGGTGGACAGGGTGACGCCGGACGGACGGCCTTCGCACAGCCAGTTGCTTTTCACGCAATATTTCAGCGTGTCCTTGCCGCCGCTGTTCCTGCCCGCAGGCGGCAACACCTTCTGCTCATCGCTGCAGCCGGCATCGAAGCACAGCGCCACGCTGTTCGCATCGATGCTCACAAAGACGGCACGGTTTTGCGCCACCGCAAGCTTTTGCCCGTAGCGCACGATATTCGTCACCTGGTCGGCAAAACTGCGCGCGTCAAAAGTGTCGCGCTGAAAAAACCGGCTCACGGCAAAGGTCGCCAGCAAGCCCGCCAGCACCAGCACGGCCACCAGCTCGATCAAGGTGAAGCCGCGCGCAGGCGTACGCCGCAGCGACCCTGGCGGCCCTGCCTGGCGATACGGATGCGGAAAGTCTGTCGGTGGCTGCGGCAATGGATGGCCCGTAAAAAAGCCCAACGGGCTGGCGCCTGGGGTTGGGCTGGTGGTGCGCAAGGAAAGCCGAATGTTGACTGGCGTTCCTTGTTGCGTGCTTATATGTTTAGCCGCAATTTTCGGCTTTTGCATTGAGTACGATACCAGGTGCTCCGCCAGCAGCGGCAGGTGCCGTGTACACCACCGAACAGCTGGTGCGTGTCGTGGCCTTGTCTACCGCGACGGTCATGACGGTGCCGGCAAAGGTAATATTGTAGTCATCAATCGACAAGCCAGCAGCTTCTTGTATGCCGTCAACACTAGCCGCAGGATAGCCAAACGCATCCTTGATGGTCTTGCCTTCCATCACAACCGCTTTAGTCGAGTCGCCGTTGACCAGCCACTGCGCATGATACAGCGCCGCACCAGCCTTGATCGCGCCAGCGGCCGCCTGCATCTTGGCCACGCGCGCATCGGTCGACATGTCGATGAATTTAGGAATCGCCGTCGCGGCCAGGATGCCGAGGATCACGATGACGACGATCAGTTCGATCAGGGTGAAACCTGCCTGGGCGCCGCTTTTCATACTACGTAAAGACTTGTTCATTCTTGCTTTCTCCAAAATCAAATAAAAACATCAAAACCAAAACTGCTGCTCCACGGCACTCACTTTAGTGCCGAGTCCGGCGATTTCCACACCACAATATCGGGTTCCTGGGCGAGCTTGTCAAGATCGGCGTCTGCACTTGGCAAGGTTACCTTAAATTTCACTGCATCACCCCCTTTACTGGGAAAAATATTGCCATTACTAAACAAATAGATGATTTTTTGCTCTTTTTTATCGTATAACCAATTCCCCGCCGGCAATTTTTCCAGGTCCGGCTGCACGAACTCGCCCAGGTAGTTGGCCGGCTTGTCGGTCAGCCAGTCGAACGGGTTTTGCCCTGCCAGCGCCGGCAACTGGTCGCGCCGGTCCGCCAAGTACAGGTGCAGCACCTGCACCCGCAAGCTGGTGCGCAAGACGCCCAGCATCTGCGCCACGGCCACCTGCTGCGCCTGTTGCTGGTAATAGCCGACCCGGTTCAGAAATACCGCCATCAGGACGGCAAACACGCTCGCCACCACGGCCAGCTCGAACAGGGTGAAACCGCGCTGGCGGAGCGGCTTTGCCATCAGTGCAGGGCCGCCCGGCCCAGGTCCCAGATCGGCAGGAAGATGCCCAGCGCCAGCACCAGCACCATGGCCCCGAGGAAAACGATCAAAATCGGCTCGATCTGCGCCGACAGGGTCTTCAGCTCGTAATCGACTTCGCGCTCGTACATGTCCGCGATCTCGTCCATCAGGTCGTCGAGCGAACCGGATTCCTCGCCCACGGCGATCATCTGCAGCACCACGGGCGTGAAGACGCCGGCCGCCACCGACGTGCGCAAGATGCTTTCGCCCCGCTCCACGCCATCGCGCATCTGCTCCACGCGCGCGCTCAGATACGTGTTGTCCACCGTTTGCGACACCACCGTCAGCGCCTGCACGATGGGCACGCCGCTGGTGCTCGACAGGGCAAAGCTGCGCGCGAAGCGGGCCATCGTGCCCTTCAGGATGATCTTGCCGGCGATCGGCAGGCGCAGCTTGGCGCGGTCCCACTTATATAGACCCTCTTTCGTGCGCAGCCAGGCGCGCCAGCCGAAAAAGCCGCCCACGCCCAGCAGCAGCAAGATGGGCCAGTACGCCACCGTAAAGCGCGAGGTGCCGATCAGGATGCGCGTCATCAAGGGCAGTTCCGCATGGAAACTGGCGAAAACCTTCTCGAACTGGGGAATGACGAAGATATTCACCACGATCATGGCGGCCAGCATGGCGAAAACGACGAAGGTGGGGTAGCGCGTCGCCGTTTTCACGCGCGCGCGCATGTCGCGGTCGAATTCCAGGTGGTTGAACAGGCGCAAGAACACTTCGTCGAGGCGCCCCGTCATTTCGCCCACGCGCACCATCGACAGGTAGAACGGCGTGAAGATGGCGGGATGGCGCGCCATGGCGGCCGACAGCTCGCGCCCCGCATCGAGCGATTCGCGCACATCCTTGATGATGCGCCCGAAAGCGGGACTGATGGCGGACTCCTGCAAGCCGGCCAGGCCGCGCATGATGGGCACGCCCGCTTTCAGCAGGGTGTACAGCTGGCGGCTGAACAGCTGCACGTCCATGGGCGTGACCTTTTTCTCGGTCAGCTTGTCCCACCAGCCCAGCTGGTTGGCGCCGGCCTTCGTCACCGTCTGTTTGGTCACGCTGATGTCGACGGGCGTGCTGCCGCCCGCCATCAACTGGTCGGCCACGGCGCCGCTGTCGGCGCCTTCCATCACGCCGGTCAGCAGTTCGCCACTGGCGCTGCGCGCCTTGTAGGAGAAAAACGGCACCTCAATCCTCGCTCTGGTTGCTGATGCGCATCGCTTCCATCACCGTCGTGCGGCCCTGGACCACCAGCTGCACGGCGTGGCGGCGCAGGGTGTCGCCCGCCATCTGCGCCGTCGCCACCTTCATGAAGTGCGATGGATCGGCATGGTTGGCGGCGTCGGCCACGGCGCGCGTGATTTCCAGCAATTCGTACACGCCCGTGCGGCCCCGGTAACCCATGCCATTGCAATGCGAACAGCCCTTGCCGTGGAAATACTGGTTGCGCTCGACCAGCTCGCCCAGTTCCAGGCGCAGCCATTCGTATTCGTTCGGCGTGGGCTGGTAGGGCGTGCTGCAGCTTTCGCAGATCACGCGCACCAGGCGCTGCGCCAGCACGGCTTGCAGCGAGCTGCCCACCATGTAGCGGGGCACGCCCATGTCCATCAGGCGCAGCGGCGTGCTGATGGCGTCGTTGGTATGCAAGGTCGACAGCACCAGATGGCCCGTCATGGCGGCGCGCAAGCCGATCTGCGCCGTTTCCTGGTCGCGCATCTCGCCGACGAGCACGATATCGGGATCTTGCCGCAAGGCCGAGCGCAGCACCCTGGCAAAGTTCAGCTCGATCTTGTCGTTGACTTGCACCTGGTTAATGCCGGGCAAGCGGTATTCGACCGGATCTTCCACCGTAATCAGCTTTTTTTCCACCGAATTGAGTTCGGACAAGGCGCAGTACAAAGTCGTCGTCTTGCCGCTGCCGGTCGGCCCCGTCACCAGCACCAGGCCGTTCGGGCGGCTGACGATGGCGCGGAACTGCTGCACCAGCTTGGGCGGCATGCCGATGGCGTCCAGGCGCAAGGTCGTGCCGCCCTGGTTCAGCAAGCGCATCACCACCGATTCACCGTACTGCGTCGGCATGGTGGAAATACGCACGTCGATGCGCTGGTTTTTCACGCGGATGGCGAAACGGCCATCCTGCGGCAGGCGCTTTTCGGAAATATCGAGGTCCGACATCAGCTTTAAACGCAGCGCCAGCGAGCTGGCAATCTTGCTGTCCGCTTCCGTCTGCAGGTGCAGCACGCCGTCGATGCGGAAACGGATCTGCAGCCGGCCTTCCTGCGGTTCGATGTGGATGTCCGAGGCGCGCACCTGCGTGGCATCCTCGAACACCGATTGCAGCAGCTTGACGATGGGCGCCTCTTCCAGGCCCGGATTGGCGGCCAGCGCGCCGAAGTCGACGGACACGTCGCCCAGGTCCTGCTCCAGCTCGCGCGTCAGGGTGGAAATATCTTCCGTGCGGCGGTAGATGCGGTCGATGGCGGCCAGCACTTCCGTTTCATTGACGACGGCCAGCTCGATGTGGCGCTTGACCAGGCGCGCAATTTCATCGTACGCGAACAGGTCGGTCGGATCGGACATGCCGACCAGCAAGCCCTCGCGGCGGTCTTCCAGCACCAGCGCGCGGAAGCGCCGCGCCTGGGTTTCCGGCAGCAGCCGCACCAGTTCGGGATTGATGTTGAAAAACTTCAGATTGATGTAGGGAATGTCGAGCTGGCGCGCCAGCGCGCCCGAAATCTGCTCTTCCGTGACAAAGCCGTGCTCGACAAAAACGCGGCCCAGCTTGCGCCCCGAGCGCTTCTGTTCCGTCAAGGCCTGGCCCAACTGTTCTTCCGTCAGCAATTTCTGCTGCACCAAAATTTCACCGAGCCGGACTTTCTCTGGCCTTGCCATGCTTGCTCCTCGACAGATTCATCAGACGATGCACGCCAGCGGCGCGCGAGGGGTATTTTATTCCAGAACCTGTTGTTTCTTAAAGAAAATACATTCCGCAGCTTGATTTTCGCGCATTTCCACACTCTGCAAGGAAAGACTTGCCGCCCGCCGGCGCCCATGGCAATAATGGCGGCCGTACCCCGTCTTGCCTGCCAACCCTTGCCCCTATGAACGCCTGCGCCATCGAGTTCCACAACGTGCATCTGCAGCTGGCGGGCAGCGCCGTGCTGCGCGGCGTCGACCTGCAGGTGCGCGCGGGAGAACTGTTTGGCCTGGTCGGCGTGAATGGCGCGGGCAAGACTTCCCTGCTGAAATGCCTGCTGGACTTTTGCACGCCCGAGCGGGGCGACATCGCCATCTTCGGCCAGCCGCACCGGCAAGGCGCGGCGCGCCAGCCCCTGTCGTTTCTGCCGGAACGCTTCCAGGCGCCCTATTACCTGACGGGCGGAGACTTCCTGCGCTACCTGGCGCGCCTGCACGATGTGCGGCCCGATGCGCAAGCCGTGCAGCAAACGCTGGACGCGCTGGACCTGGCGCCGGACGCCCTGCTGCGCCCGGCGCGCACGTATTCGAAGGGCATGATGCAGAAACTGGGGCTGGCCGCCTGCTTGCTGTCGGGCAAGCCGCAACTGCTGCTGGACGAACCGATGAGCGGGCTCGACCCGAAGGCGCGCGCGCAGTTCAAGCAAGTGCTGCGGCAAGCGCGCGCGCAGGGACGCGGCGCGCTGCTCACCTCGCATGCGCTGGCCGACGTGGAAGAGCTGTGCGACCGCATGGCCATCCTGCATGGGGGCCGCATCGTGTTTGCGGGCACGCCCGCCGAATGCCGCGCCCGCCATGGCGGTGCGCAAGACGCCAGCCTGGAACAGGCTTTCCTCAATTGCATCGCGGCATGAACAACCGCGATCAGGCGCCGCCCGGGCGGCCTTACGCGCCCTCGCCGCACGGCATGTATCTGCGCCATTTCGGCTTGCGCACGGCCCCGTTCGGCATCACGCCGGACCCGGCCTTCTTTTATACGGGCAATACGCGGGGCGAACTGCTCGATGCGCTGCTGTACGCCGTCACGCAGGGCGAAGGCATCATCAAGCTGACGGGCGAAGTGGGCAGCGGCAAGACCATGCTGTGCCGCATGCTGGCCGAACGCCTGCCGCCCCGGGTCGACGTGGTGTACCTGCTCAATCCCCGCCTGGAGCCGGACGACGTCCTGCACGCCATCGCCGCCGAACTGGGCCTGGAACTGGACGGCTGCCGCGCCGACGCCGTGCTGCGCGCCCTGCACGGCGAGCTGATCGCCAGGCATGCGGCGGGGCGCCAGGTGGTGCTGCTGGCCGAAGAGGCCCAAGCCATGCCGGGCGCCACGCTGGAAGCGCTGCGCCTGCTGACGAACCTGGAAACGGCCAGCCACAAGCTGCTGCAAATCGTCCTGTTCGGCCAGCCGGAATTGCAGCACACGCTGGACTTGCCCCAGTTCCGCCAATTGAAGGAACGCATCACCCACAGTTTTACCGTGCCGCGCCTGCCGCAAGCCTTGCTGAACGACTATCTGGCGTGCCGCCTGGCCGCCGCCGGCCGCACGGCGCCGCTGATGTTTACGCCGGCCGCGCTGCGCCGGCTGGCGCGCGCCGCGCAGGGCATCGTGCGCAGGATCAATATCCTGGCCGACAAGGCCTTGCTGGCCGCGTTTGCGGACGATGCGCAGGCAATCGGCGCGCGCCACGTGCGCCTGGCCATTGCCGACAGCCCCTTCCACCGCCCGCCCTGGCATGCGGGCAAGCTGCTGGCCGGCGCCTTGAGCGCGCTGATGCTGCTGCTGGCCGCCGCGCTGCTGTGGCAATGGCTGGCGCCGCCGTCCAGCCCCCCGTCGCGCGCTACCGCGCACGCCGATGCCCGCGCGCCAGCGCCATCCACGCTACTCGACAGCAAGCTGGCCGAATCGCGCGACTGGCTGGCGCGGCAAGGGCCGCGGCAACTGGTGCTGCACATCGCCAGCCTGCCCGCCACCGAGACAGTTGCGGCGGAAACCTTCCTGCGGCAGGCGCAGCAAGCCACCGGCCTGCACGACCTCCACGTGTTTCGCCTGCCCGGCGCCGCCCCCGCAACCGCGCCCGCATCCCCAAATACGCCGCCCACGGCCTCCGCCGCGCGCCTGCTCGTCGTCTATGGCAGCTTTGCCGACCAGGCCAGCGCCGAAGCCGTATGGGCCAGGCTGGCCCCGGCGTCGCCGCAGAAAATATTGCTGAGCGACATAGACAGTATCCGCACAGAAATAAAAGCCATGGCACCGGCAAAACCGGGGCGTGGCGCCCCCTGACTTTATTTCGGCATATTGCCTCCCAAGCCTGCACAGCCGATTGCTTTTAAGCGATCATGCTGGGTAAAATTACAAAAGCACAACACGACTCCAAGGGCGAACTTTTCATGACTCAACACCCTATTCCTGTGCTGGCCTCTTGGGTCGCCCTCGCCTGCAGCACCATGCTGGCCGGCTGCGCCACGCATCAAACGCCGTTGTCGCCGGCCCACCTGAATACCGCGCCGCCGCCTGCCGGCGTCATTCCCGAACCGGTGCAGCAAAGCAGCGCGCTGGCCGCGCCCCTGCCCGCGCCCAAGCAGGAAACCTACAGCGTCACCGTGCACAAGGTACCCGTGCAATCGCTGCTGTTTGCGCTGGCGCGCGATGCGGGCATGAATATCGACATCCACCCGCAAATCGAAGGCAGCGTCACCCTGAATGCGCTGAACCAGACCCTGCCGCAACTGCTGGCGCGTATCGGCAAGCAAGTCGACATGCGCTACGAAATCGATGGCAAGAACCTGACGGTGCTGCCCGACGCGCCCGTGTGGCGCAATTACAAGGTCGATTACGTCAACATGGCGCGCAGCACCAACAGCAGCGTCAATATCGCCACGCAAATTTCCACGGCGGGCGGCGGGTCGAACGCCAGCAACCCCGTCGGCAACACGCAGGGCAGCGGCGGTAATGGCAACAACAATTCGACCACGCTGGTCGTGAATCGTTCGGAAAATAACTTCTGGTACAGCCTGGAAAAGAATATCCGCGACCTGCTGCGCGAGACCACGCTCAACGACGTGCAGGTGGACCCGCTGGCGCAGCTGAACCAGCAATTGACGAGCCTGCCAGGCCAGCAGGGGCAGCCAGGGCAGCCGCAGAACCAGGCCGGCAATGTCCCGGCCGCCGGCGCAACGGGCCAGTACGGCGCCCAGGCGCCGATGCAATATGGCAATCCGAATGGCGGCCAGTTTGCGCCAGGCCAGCCAGCGCCCGCCCAGAGCGCGAATCCGGCCCAGCCGCTGGATGCGAACGGCATGCCGCTGGATGCGAACGGCATGCCGCTGCTGAAACTGGCCAACAAGGGCAGCCCCTCGTCCGTCGTCGTCAACGTCGAGGGCGGGCTGATCGCCGTGCGCGCCACGGGGCGCCAGCATGAAAAGATCGCCGCCTTCCTCGACGCGGTGTTGCATAGCGCCAAGCGGCAAGTGCTGATCGAGGCGACCATCATCGAAGTGCGCCTGAGCAATGAATATCAGCAAGGCATCAACTGGTCGCGCCTGACGGGCAGCCTGCAGCTGCGGCAGGGGCAAGTGGGCACGGCAGGCCTGTCCAGCGGCGTCGCGCCGAACGCCACGCCCGGCATCTTCCTGCTCAATTATCTGAAAGACAGTTTTTCCACCACCATCCAGCTGCTTGAATCGTTCGGCAAGGTGAAAGTGCTGTCCAGCCCGAAGATCAGCGTACTCAACAATCAGACGGCCATGTTGAAAGTGGTCGACAACAATGTCTTCTTTACCATCAAGGTCACGCCCGCCGTGATCAGCTCGACGGGCACCATCACCACGCCGGCCACGTATGAATCGAAACTGGAAACGGTGCCCGTCGGCTTCGTCATGAGCGTCACGCCGCAGATTTCCGACAGCGATGAAGTGACCCTGAACGTGCGCCCCACCATCACGCGCATCGTCGGCTACGTGCAAGACCCGAATCCGGCCCTGGCCACGGCGAACGTGCAAAGCCGCGTGCCCGTGATCCAGGCGCGCGAGCTGGAATCGATCATGAAAGTGGGCAATGGCCAGATCGCCGTGATGGGCGGCCTGATGCAGGATTCCATCGACAATGCCAGGGATGGCGTGCCGGGACTGTCCAGCCTGCCCGTGGTAGGCAATTTGTTTACCTATCGCAATGAGGCCAGCAGCAAGACGGAGCTGGTGATCTTCATGCGCCCCGTGGTGGTCAAGGACGCCAGCGTCGACGGCGATTACCGCGACTACCGCTACCTGCTGCCCGGCCAGGCGCCGCTCAACACCCAGCCGTACACGGATGGCGCGCCTGCGCCGGCCGTTCCGCCGCAGGCGCGCCTGCAGGGAGACTTCCCATGAGCTTGCTGATGCAGGCGCTCAAGAAGGCCGAGCGCGCCAAGCAGAACAGCCTTTCCGACGAGGAACTGGAAAAGCCGTCCGAAGCCTACGACCAGGTACTGGAACTGGCGCCGGCCGACGCCCTGCCGCCCCGTCCCGCGCCCGCCGCAGCGGCGCCCGTGCAGCCGCCAAGCAGCTTGCGCCTGGAGCCGCTGGCGGACGCGCCCGCGCCGCAACCGGCGCCCAGCGCAGCGCAGCCAGGCCCACCACC
>NZ_JBWKYD010000022.1:0-112320 GCF_059423585.1 Janthinobacterium sp. GW460-12-1-14-LB5
TTTCAATTCACAAGAGCGCAAGGAATTCAATCATGTCCACTACATGCAAATGTAGAGCCATCATCTATTAAATCCATGTCCTTTGTTATGTTAATGTGTTGATCGTGCTTGATTGTTGAGGCCAACAATCATTGAGCAACCTGCTTCATTTAATCCGCTCATCGGGTATCTCCATCCCCCGTTTCTTCACATATTCGAGAAACAACCTTGCCCCCTTGGCCATCCTCGACGTGCCATACACGGCATGGATGCTCGGGTCCAGTTCCTTTGACGAGGTCAACCGGTAGGCCGTGCAGACGCGGCGCAGAGTGCCGGCGGCCACGGCCGGTTCCGCCAGCCAGCTGGCCAGGCGCACGATGCCGGCGCCTTCCAGGGCGGCCTGGAAGGTGGCGATGCCGGAAGTAAAGCGGAAGCGCGGCTGCACCTGGTAGCGCACGTTGCGTGTAGCCGAGACGAAATGCCAGTCGCGCAGGATGCGGGGCGCCGAGTGCATGATGATGTCGTGGCCGGCCAGCTCTTCCGGTTCGTCGGGCGCGCCCATGCGTTCTATATAGTCGGGCGAGGCGTACATGTAGCGGCGGTAGTTCCACAGGGGATAGCCGATCAGCTCGCTGGACTGGGGGAAGGCGCCGCGGATGGCAAAATCCAGCTTTTCCTGGATAGGGTCGATGGATTTGTCCGAGAAATGGATGTCCACGGAGACGTTCGGGTAGTCGCGCGAAAATTGCGCCACCACTTTCGGCAAGAAACCCAGCGACAGGATTTCCGGCGCCGAGATGCGTACCCAGCCTTGCGGCGAGTTGCTCAATTCCGCTAATTGGTCTTCCGCCTCGGCCTGCGTTTCCAGCAAGTGTTTGGCCGATGCGTAATACGTTTCGCCGGCCGTCGTCAGGGTGAACTGCTTTTGCGTGCGCAGGATCAGCTCGGCGCCGATGGCGTCTTCGAGGAACTGGATGGCGCGCGTGACGGCCGACGGTGAGCGTCCCAGCATGCGCGCCGCGTGGATGAAGCTGCGTTTTTCCACCACGGTGCAAAAGGCGCGGATCTCCCACATCAGTTTCATTGACATCGCGTGACTCCCGGCAAAAGAAGCCAGTAGACCGCACGGGGCGCATTCCGTCAAGCGTTACGCCTGATTGCGTTTTCCGCAATTTGAAGTTGCATCCGGAAAAATCCACGGCGCCTATACTGCCGCTGTCGCCAATTCCAGATTGCCTATCATGCTGACCATCTCGCTGCTGTGTTTATTTGCCTTCTTTGCCGGCCTGATCGATGCCGCCGTGGGCGGAGGAGGGCTGATACAGTTGCCGGCCCTGTTCAACCTGATGCCGAACATGGCGTCCACGTCCTTGCTGGGCACGAATAAACTGGCGTCCGCCTGCGGCACCACGTTTGCCGCCCGCTCGTTTGTCGGCAAGGTGCATATTCCCTGGCTGCTGGTGCTGCCCGCCGTGGCCAGCGCCTTCGTCATGTCCTTCATCGGCGCGGCCGCCGTGTCCTACGTGCCGCAACAGGTGGTGCGGCCCATGGTGCTGGTATTGATCATCATCATGGCGATTTACACCTTCATGAAGAAGGATTTCGGCACGACGCGCGAAGCGCGCCCCATCGGCCCGCGCGAACGCGTCCTGGCCATCGTCATCGGCGGCGCCATCGGCTTTTATGACGGCCTGTTCGGGCCGGGTACGGGCAGCTTTTTGATTTTCCTGTTCATCCGCGTCTTCGGCTTCGATTTCATCCTCGCTTCGGCCTGCTCGAAACTGGTGAATATCGCCACCAACGTGGCCGCGCTGGCCTTTTTCATTCCCGCCGGCCACGTGGTCTACGCCGTGGCGGCACCTATGGCCGTGTGCAACATCCTGGGCGCGCTGACGGGCACGTGGATCGCCGTGCGCCGCGGCGCCGCCTTCGTGCGCATCCTCTTCCTCGTGCTGCTGGCGCTGCTGATCGTGAAATTGTCCTACGACATCTTCTTCAAGTAAGTTTTTGAACGACAACAAGCCATGAAAACCATCCAGGGCGTGCTGTGGGACAACGATGGCGTGCTGGTCAACACCGAGCAGCTGTTTTACGAAAGCAACCGCGACTTGCTCTTGCCCTACGGTATAGACTTGACGCCAAAGCAATTCTTTGACTGGTTCCTGGACAATAACTACGGCGCCTGGCATCTGTTGCTGGGGCAGGGCCACGATATCGAACTGGTCGAACGCCTGCGGGCCGAGCGCACCGTGCTGTTTGCGCAACGCCTGCGCCAGGCGCGCCGGCTGGCCATGCCCGGCATCGGGCAAGTGCTGGCGGCGCTGCGCCCGCACGTGGCCATGGGCGTGGTCACCAGTGCCTACGAACAGCATTTCCGGATCAGCCATGCGGCCACGGGCTTGTTGCAGCACTTCGACTTCGTGCTGACGCGCGAAATGTATGGCGAGAGCAAGCCGGCGCCCGACGGCTACCAGCTGGGCCTGCAGCGCCTGGGCCTGGCCGCGGCCGACTGCGTGGCCGTGGAAGACTCGCCGCGCGGCTTGCGTGCCGCCAGGGCCGCCGGGCTGGAATGCATCGTCGTGCGCAATCCCATGAACCGTCACCATGCGTTCGACGACGCTTTTTGCGTGGTGGATTCAAACGCCGAGCTGGGCGAGGTGCTGGCCTCGTTCGTGCCCGGCATGGCGGCGGCGCGGGGACAATTAGAGGCCTTCCTCTGATACGGCTTGCCGGTGTGCCATTACAATTGTTTATCGCATTCACCGGCACCGTCCCACGATGACCCTCCCGCAACTGCACTTTGCCCACGCCAACAGCTATCCTGCCGGCACCTACCGCAAGCTGTTCGGCTTGCTGGGCCAGCACTACCATGTGCAGGCGCTCGACATGCATGCGCACGACCCGGATTACCCCGTCAGCACGGGCTGGCCGGAGCTGGTGCGCGAGTACATCGACGACCTGGAGCGCCGCTACAGCGCGCCCGTGATCCTCGTCGGCCATTCGCTGGGCGGCATGCTCAGCGTGATGGTGGCCAAGCAGCGGCCGGATCTCGTGCGCTGCGTGGTCTTGCTCGATTCGCCCGTGGTGGCGGGCTGGCGCGCCTTGCTGGTGCGCCTGGCGCGCAACACGGCGCTGGGCGAGCGTTACTCTCCCGCCCGTTTTTCCGCCCGGCGGCGCAAGCTGTGGCCCGACGCGCAGGCGGCCTATGAACATTTCGCGGCCAAGGACATGTTCGCCATCTGGGCGCCGCAAGTCTTGCGCGATTATATAGACAGCGGTCTGGTCCCCCATCCGGACGGGGTGCAGCTGCGCTTTACGCGCGAAGTGGAAACCGATGTCTACCGCAGCTTGCCGCACCATATCGGCGGCCTCGTCAAGGATGGTTTTCCCGTGCCCATCGGTTTTATCGGCGGCACGGAGTCGGTGGAATGCCGGCAAGCGGGCTTGACGGCCACGCGCAAGCTGGTCGGCAAGTTCTTCCGCCAGGTGCCGGGCGGGCATCTGTTTCCCATGGAAAACCCGGAACTGACGGCGCAAGTGGTGCGCGAGATGATCACGGCATTGCTGGCGAAACAATAGCCTGACGCCAAGGATTTTCAGGGGATGGGGGCCAACAACGGCGGATTTTCGCGTAAAATCCTGCCATTCGGGCCGCGCCTGCACCTGGCGCGCCGCCCCAGCCATTCGATATTCTAGAAAGATACCCCTGCGATGACGATTAAAAGCGATAAATGGATACGCCGCATGGCGGAAACAACGGGCATGATCGAGCCGTTCGAACCGGGCCAGGTCAAGGAACGCGACGGTAACCGCATCGTTTCCTACGGCACTTCCAGCTATGGCTATGACATCCGCTGCGCCGACGAGTTCAAGTTGTTTACCAACATCAACACCACCATCGTCGACCCCAAGGATTTTGACGCGAATAACTTCGTCGATGTGTCGGGCAAGGGCTATTGCATCATCCCGCCGAATTCGTTCGCGCTGGCCCGCACGGTCGAGTATTTCCGCATTCCCCGCAACGTGCTGACGATTTGCCTGGGCAAGAGCACCTATGCCCGTTGCGGCATCATCGTCAACGTCACCCCGTTCGAACCGGAATGGGAAGGCTATGTGACCCTGGAGTTTTCCAACACGACACCGTTGCCGGCGAAAATCTACGCCAACGAAGGCGTGGCGCAAGTGCTGTTCTTCGAGTCCGATGAAGTGTGCGAAACGTCGTACAAGGACCGCGGCGGCAAATACCAGGGCCAGGTGGGCGTGACCCTGCCAAAAACCTGAAGACGTTGAACGGGCAGGGCGCCGGCCCTGTTCTAAATCTGTTTCAGCAGCCACGCCTTCAGCGCGGTTGACGGCTGGTACAGGGGAACATGGCCGCGCAGCAAGATTTGCGCGCTGCGCCGGTAGGCCGCGCCGTCGATGGCGATGGCGTCTCCCGTCTGGCGCGCCACGATGGTGGTGGCCAGGATGCCGGCCGGGTTTTCTATGCCCAGTGCAATTTCCTCATTTACTTGCCCGGCAGGCGGCACGCCGCGCGCCAGCGCATGCGCCACCGTGCCCGGTATCAGGCAAGCGGCCGCCAGGCAGCAGCCGCCCGAAACGGCCAGCGAAGCGTGGCCCGCTTGCGGCGTAAAGTAACGTACCGCAATATTTCCCTCTCCCACGGCAGGCCCCACGATGCAGAACTTGGGGATGGTTTCGCTGCGTTCCAGTTCTTCCAGGGTCATCAACCCGCCATCGCGCTTGCGCAAGCCCATCAGCAGGCCTGCCGCGCTCCACACCTGGCGGATGGCGGCCATGAAAGCCGTGTCCGCTTCCAGTTCCGCGATGGACTCGCGCGCCGTCTTGCCGAACTGGCTCGCTGGCGCGATGACCATGGGCACGGCCACGTCCACGCACGAGACGGCATAACCGTGCACCACATCCTGCGCATTGCCTGTTGGTAATAATTTGCCCGTCTTGGCGCCTGCCGGCTGCTGCAGGAACAGGTCGACGCGGGGGAAACTGCCGGGCACGCCGGGAATTTCAGTGCCGGTAAAGCTGCCGTCGCGTTCGCGCGCCATGCGCGAGGTGGTGATGACGCCCGTATTCGTGTTGCGGATATCGATGTCGTGCGCGCCGATGGCCAGCGCCTCGATCACGCCGCTGTCCAGTCCCCACAGTTGCAGGGCGGACGACATATTGCCGCAGTTCACGCTCCAGTCGATATCGCCATGCTCGCCGGCCAGCTGCGCCAGGGTGCTGACCAGGCGCGGCTGGCCCGCGTGCTGCTCCACCTCGGCGAGGAAGACTTTATTGCTGGTGGGCGCGCCCCGTCCCAGGCCCGTGATCTGCCGGTTGCCCGGCTGCCGGCCGGACTGGGGCACGCCCAGCAGGTGGCGCAGCAACTCGTTGCGCAGCGCCGGGTCCGCAGGCATGGAGGACGCATGCAAGACCAGGCCCGTCGACGTGCCGCCACGCATGTGGTGGACGGGAAACTCGATCACGCCGCAGCGCTGGCGGGGCACGAGGTCGGGCAGGGCGGGCAGCAGGGGCGTCATCATCATTGATCGTGGTCAAGGCAGGAAGCGCCAGTGTGCCAGTTTTTCTTGCTGGCGTGCAAGCGGATGGCGTGTGCGGCGTCTTTACCCGCCTTTACACTTGCCGCCCTGTATTGAGTACCTTGCGCGCCGATAATAAGGTATTGAATGATCAGGGAGGCAATATGGTAGCGGCAATCGGTTCAGGCAGCGCGGTCAGTGCGGTCAGTGGCAGCAGTTCGGGCAGCAGTGCGCAGATCGCGGCGCTGCAAAAGCAGATCACGGCGGCGCAAAAGCAGTTGACGGAATCGCAGAAGGGCGAGCAGACGGAGGCGTCGCAAAAGCTGCAGCAGCAGCTGGCGCAGCAAATCCAGGCCTTGCAGGCGCAAATTGCTCAGTTGCAAGCGGTGGCCGCGCAGCAGGCGGCGCAACAGGATGCGCAGCCGGCCAGCAGTGCCGAGACGGCGGCCAGCCCGGCCAAATCGACTTCGTCCACCCTGGGCAGCATCATCGATACGCAAGCGTAACAGCATTCTCCGCGCGTAAAAGACGCCAGGCTCGCCGACAGGTCAGCCTGGCGTTTTGACGGGCAGCAACATTTCCACGCACAGCCCGCCGCCGCTGCGCAGGCTGGCGCCGATGCGGCCGCCATGGGCGCCGATGACGTGCCGGGCGATGGCCAGGCCCAGGCCGTGGCCATCCGTGCTGTGCTGGGTATTGCTGGCGCGGAAGAATGGTTCAAAAATGCGGACCAGGTCGGCTGGGGCCACGCCGGGGCCCCGGTCCAGCACGGCGATGCGCAGCAGATCCTGCTTGCCATCAGGCAGGCGCGACAGTTTCACTTCCACCGTGCCGCCATCGGGGCTGTGCTTGACGGCATTGCGCACCACGTTTTCCACGGCGCGCGCCAGCAGTTCCGGCTGGCCCGTGACGCTGGCGTCGGCCATGGCCGCGTCACCCGCCAGGGCGATATCCACTTGGCGCGCCTTCGCTTCGTAGCGGGCATCTTCCACGATGTCGTGCAACAGGTCGGCGATGCCGACGTCTTCGCTGAGCGGGGAGCCGGCCCCCGCTTGCCCGGCTCCCGCTTGCCCGGCGCCCGCTTCCAGCCGCGACAGGGTCAGCAGCTCGCCGATCAGTTTATCCATGCGTTCGCTTTCGCGCTCGATGCGCTGCATCGACGCGTCCATCTTGTCCGGCTGCTGGTGCGCCAGGCCGATGGCGGCTTGCAGGCGGGCCAGCGGCGAGCGCAGTTCGTGCGAGACATCATGCAGCAAACGCGTCTGGCTATCCATGAGATGGCGCAAACGTCCCGTCATGCGGTCGAAATCGCGGCCCAGGTCCGTCAATTCGTCGCCGCGCTTGCCGCTGGCGTGAAAACGGGGCGCCAGGTTGCCGTGCGAGGCGGCCTCGAACGCTTGCCGCAGCTCGCGGATGGGGCGCGCAAAATACCAGGCCAGCAAGAAGGAAAACAGCAGGCTGGCGGCGATGGCGGCGGCCAGGGGAATGAAGGTGCGGTAGGGGCTGTCCATGCGCGGGCCGGGCGGCATGCCGCGGCCGAATTCGCCGCGTGGCGGCGGGGCGCCCGCTTCATTGGGACGTGGTCCGGCTCCCATGGCGCGCGGGCCGCTCATGGCGACGGCATTGAGGGTGTCGCGCGCGGCGCCCGCCTCGGCATTGCGGAAGCGTTCGGACGAGGGCAGGAACAGCAGGTAGCGCTGGCCGTCGCTGCCGGTGACCGTGCGCACGACGGGATGGGGCGGGTTTTGCGCCAGCATGGCGCGCGCCTTGGCCAGCATGGCGGGATGCACCGCGCGGCCCATCAGTTCTTGCCCTTTGGCATCGACGGCAAACACGCGCATGCGTTCCATCTTGCCGAGAAATTGCCGCAAGGCCTGGCTGCCGCCCGCTTCCAGGGTGGCGCTGGCCGCTTCGATGGCCATCTGCGCGGGCGGGCTGGTATCGATGTCGAGCGCCCGCTCCTGCTGCGCGGCCCGGTTTTTCAGCCAGAAGGTGCCGCCGATGCCGATGGTGGCCGTCACTTGCGCCAGCATGATGCACAGAAAAAACTTCCAGAACAGGCGTCCCACGCTTACTCCTTGATCAGCTGGTAGCCGAGGCGGTACACGGTCTGCAGGCAGGAGCGGCCGTCGGCCAGACTGCCCAGCTTGCGGCGCAGGCTGCTCAAGTGCACGTCGATATTGCGGTCGAAGCGGGCCATGGGCCGGCCCAGGCCCAGTTCCGACAGTTGATTCTTGCTCACAGGCTTGCCCGCGTGGCGCACCAGCACTTCCAGCAGGTTGAATTCCGTGCTCGTCAGCTCCAGGTGCGCGCCGGCCCAGGCGGCACGGCGCTGTTCCGGCCACATCGTCAATTGCCCCACGGTCAGCGGCGCCAGGCCCGACGTATCGTGCGGCGCCGCTTGTGAACGGCGCAGGATGGCGCGGATGCGCGCCGTCAGCTCGCGCGGCGTGCACGGTTTCGTCACGTAATCGTCAGCGCCCAGCTCCAGGCCCACGATGCGGTCCGTATCGTCGCCGCGCGCCGTCAGCATCAGAATGGGCAGGTTGCTGCCGGCACGGATGCGGCGCAGGGTTTCCAGGCCGTTCATGCGCGGCATCATGACGTCGAGGACGGCGATGGCATACAGGCCCGTCAGCGCTTCGGCCGCGCCGCTTTCGCCGTCATGCACGGCGCGGGCGTCAAAACCTTCCTGCGTCAGGTATTCCTGGAACATGCCGACCAGTTCCACGTCGTCATCGATTAACAAAACCTTGCTCATGCCTGTGCTTTTTCGGGTGAATATCGCCCGATGATAGCAGTCAACAGGGGCTGTTCAGGACGCTTTTACCCGCTTTTACATCGGGAAGGCCACATGCCTGCTTACAGTCCTTTACACGCTTTTACGCGGCCCTAACGTTGCTTTACACGCCAGACGCCGACAATCAGGACTGATCGCCACGAAAGGAAAGCCGATGAAACACCTGAGTATTGTCCTGTCCCTGTTGCTGCTGTCCGCCTGCAGCATGCCGCTGGTCGCCCTGGCCCAGCAGGAATTCGCACCGGATGGTCCGCCGCCGCGCGCCATGCCGGGGCCGCCGCCCGGCTTCGGCCACGGCGCTGGCGGTGCGCCAGGCTTGCCGCCGTTTCTGCACGGCATCGAGTTGAGCGAAGCGCAGCAAGACAAGATTTTCGCCGCCACCTACGCCCAGGCGCCCTTGCTGCGGGAACAGGAAAAGATCGCCTTCCAGGCCCATGAACAGCTGCGCGCGCTGGCCGCCTCCAGCGCCTACGACGATGCGAAGGCCAGCGCGCTGGCCAGCACGGCGGCGCAAGCCATGGCGACGATCAGCTTGCAGCAGGCGCGGCTGGAGCAGCAATTGCTGGCCGTGCTGACGCCGGAACAGCGCAAGCAGGCGCAACAGTGGCAAGACAGCCGCCCCGGCCCACGCCGCCCCCAATAACCGACAGGAGATTAAGCATGAGCATCAGTGCCTTGAGTTCGACCAGCGCCACCAGTCAGCTGAGCGCGTTCAGCCGCCTGGACGGCAGCGGCAGTTTCAGCAGTACCAGCAGCCTGGGCGCGGCGAGTGCGGGCGGCAGCCTGTCCTCCAGCGGTAACCTGGTCAATACAACGGCTTGAAGCATGGAACGCAAGCTCGCCATTGCCGCCAGGAAAGTGCTCTCGCAACGGGCCACGCAAGCCCTGTTCCTGTGCGCCAGCCTGAGCCCCGCCTTGGCGGGCTTGCCCCACTTGATGGAGTATGTATGGAACTACATGGTCACGGTCTGGCATCCGACCTCGAAATGATGCGGCGACAGGCGGCCGAGCGGCGGCAAGTGCTGCGCTGGCTGCTGGCCGGCGCCGCCACCTTGCCCCTGGCCAGCTGCGGCGGCGGCACGGACGCCAGCGGTATCGCCGCAAGCAGCGGCTCTGCCGCTGCGGGTACGGCTACGACACCCGTCACGGGCGCCTGTTCCGTGATTCCCGAGGAAACGGGCGGGCCGTATCCGGCCGATGGCACGAACACGCATGGCGGCAGCATCATCAACGTGCTGAACCAGTCGGGCGTCGTGCGCAGCGATATCCGCGCCAGTTTTAACGGCGCCACGGGTGTGGCGGCGGGTGTGCCGCTGACCATCCATTTGCAGTTGCTCAACGCCAGCGGCAGCTGCGCCAGCCTGGCCGCTTATGCCGTGTATCTATGGCATTGCGACCGCGACGGTCTGTATTCGCTGTATTCGAGCGGCGTGACGGCGCAAAATTACCTGCGCGGCGTGCAGGAAACGGACAGCGCCGGCAACCTCAGCTTCACGACCATCTTTCCCGGCTGCTACGCCGGGCGCATGCCGCACGTGCATTTCGAGGTCTATCCCAGCCTGGCCAAGGCGGCTGCTGCCGCGAACCGCCTCAAGACCTCGCAGTTCACCTTCCCGATGGCAACGTTGAATGAGGCCTATACGGCCAGCGGCTACACGGCCAGCGTGCGCAACCTGGCGCAGATCAGCTATGCCAGCGACAACGTTTTCAGTGACGGCACCAGCCTGCAGATGGCTACGGTGACGGGCAATGCCACGCAGGGCTATGTCGCCACCCTGGTGATCGCCGTGAACGGTTAAGTTGCTGTCATGAAACCCAGGTCGCGCCGAGCGAAGTTGCCGATATTCGGGAACACGTCGGCCAGCTGGCTGTCGGCCACGCCGAACCACTTGGCCAGGGTGGCGCCGTACTGGTCGACGGAAGTGGTCGGCAGCAGGGCGCCGGAACCCACGTCCAGCGCATGGCCCAGGCCCGTGACGGGGAAGGCGCCGTAGATGTCGCCGCCCTTGACGGCGCCGCCCACGACAAAGTGGTGCGCGCCCCAGCCGTGATCCGTGCCGTCGCCGTTGCTGCTGAAGGTGCGGCCGAAGTCCGAGGCCGTAAACGTCGTCACCTGGCGCCGCACGTCGGCGCCCTGCAGGGCCGCCAGGGTCGCGTCGAAATACGCCAGCGCGTGCGCCAGGCGCGCCATCAGGTCGCCATGCAGCTCCTTTTGGCGGTCATGCGTGTCGAAGCTGCCCAGGGTCACATAAAACACTTGCCGCTTTGCCCCCAGCGCACTGCGCCCGCCGATGATGCGCGCCACCGTCTGCAATTGCACGGCCAGCTGGTTGACGCCGGACGCGCCCGTGTTCGGATTGACATAGGGCGGCGGATTGGGCACGCCGCCCGCGCCGGCCGCCAGCATGGCGCCGCTCAGCACGCCCTGGCTGGAAATGGCGCGCTGCACCGTCGCCACGTGCTCCTGCTCCATCAGGTCGTCGCCCGCCGTGCTGATGATGTCGCGCAAGGCGGTCTCGCCCTCGGTGGTGCCGAACAGGTAACCGCTGCCGATATTGCGGATCGGCACGGCACCCGCCTGGCCCACCTGGAACTGGCGCACCTGGCGCCCGCTGAGGAAGAGGGCGTTCGAGGCGGCCGAGATGGCCGTAAACGTCGCATTCGCGTTGCCGGCGCCCAGCAGGTCGCCCAGGCGCCCGCCCCAGCCGATGCTGGCGCCTTCCGGCAAGCCCGATTGCCAGGTCGATTGCTGGTCGTTATGCGAAAACAGCTTCGGCGGCAGCGCCACTGTGCCCGCCTTGTATTGCGCCAGCGTCACAGGCTGGATCAGGGTGCCCACGTTGGCAAGGATGGCGGCGCGGCCGCCGTCGAACAGGTCTTTCACGGGAGCAAGGGCGGGATGCAGGGCAAAGCCGCGGCCCGCCTGCGCCGTGGCGGGCACGATGGGCAGCACGCCGCCCGTTTCGCCGACCCCGGGCAGGTGGATGGAATCGTTGCCGCCCGTGTTGCGCAGGCGCACATATTCACTCCAGGACGGCGTATCGGTGGCCAGCACCGTGTTGAAGGTATCGTTGCCGCCGGCCATGAACAGGCAGACGAGGGCCTTGTAGTCGTCGGCGGACTGGGCCGCAGCCTGGCCCATGGCGGCCAGGTTCAGGGCGAAGGGCGCGGCCGTGCTGCCGGCCAGGCCCAGCATGGAACCGAGGAAGCGGCGGCGCGAGAAATGAGAGGGGGTAGTCATGCAGCTTCCTTATTTTTGAACCAGGTATTCAGGCGAGGCCATGGCCAGGAAAATGGCCAGGTGCACGCGGTAGGTTTTCGCCGTCGTCACTTGCGCGGCATTGCTGCCGCTGGCGGCGGGAATCGCGATGCTCGTGACGGCTGACAGGATTTTGGCGCGCAGCCGGGACGACATATTGCCGGACATCAACAGCAAGTTGACCCGATCCAGCAAGGCGGCCGGCTGGTCGGCCAGGGCCAGTTCGGCCGAGTAATCGGCCCGCACGGCGCGGTTTTCCGCCACGCCGCCGCTGATGGCATCCTGCATGAAGTTCAGGTAGCCGGTGACGGACGGCTCCGACGTGATCTGCATTTCCGGCGCCACCAGGCCCGCCGTGGCCAGCGCCGAATTGGGCGGCACGTACGAGGGGCGGAAGTAGTTGAAGACGGACGGCGCGTTCATGGGATTCTGGCCCAGTCCCGCCAGCGGATCGCTCAGGTAATAGATGCGGTACTGCAAGGAGGCATCCCTGGCGTGAAACGCGCGCATCCAGTTAGCCAGGCGCACCAGCGGTTCGCGCAATTTACCCGTGCGCAAGCTGCTGCCGGCAGGCGCCAGCGCTTCGGGATCGAGCAGCACGGCGCGGATCACGGCCTGCATGTCGCCGCGCACGCCCGCACCATTGTTGGCAAAGGCGGCCGCGACCCGGCCCACGTAGGCGGGGCCGGGATTGCTGGTCACTAAGCGCTGGATCAGCTGGCGGCCAAAGAAGGGGCCCGCGTTCGGATGGTTGAACAGGGTGTCGAGGGCCAGCGCCATGTCCGCTTCGCCGCCTGCCGCGCCCGCCGCGCTGACGCCCAGAAAGCGTTTTTCGCTGGCCGAGTGATACGCCGCATAGAGCTGCATCGGCTTCCAGTCGCGGTCCGGATCGGCCACGCTGCCAAAAAAACGGTTCGCGGCCTGGTCCGGCCCGGCCCAGCTCCAGCCCGTAAACACTTTCGCCAGTCCGCTCACATCGTCGCGCGTGTAGGTGTCGATGGGTTTGCCGCCGGACAATTTCAATGACCCATCCGCATTCAGCTGGTACAGGCCGATGGTAAACAGCTGCATCACCTCGCGCGCGAAATTCTCGTCGGGCGTGCGCGTGGCCGATTCCTTCTGGTTGCGCAGGTGCGACAGATACAGCCCCATCATCGGATGGGTGGCCACACCTTGCAGCAGGGTGCGGAAGTTGCCGAACGCATGTTGCCCCAGCATATCGTAGTAGCTGGCGACACCCCGCGTTTGCGGCCACACGGCCTCGTTTTGCGTGGAAACGACGAAGATTTCCGACAAGGCAAAGGCCACGCGCTGGCGCAACTGGTCGTCGCCGCGCACGGCCTGCTGCCAGAACGATTCATAGAAGTCGTTCGGCCTGGCCTGGGTCGCCGCCGCGCCCGCTGCGGGATATTTGGCGTCGATATATTTGCGGTGCAAGGTTTGCGGCTTGGAAAACTGCGCGCGGAACCAGGCGTCGCTATCGCTGGCGGCCAGCGCATCGATGGCCGCCATGTCCGGCCCGAACGTGGCGCGGCCCAGGAAACGCGACGCTTCCTGGCGCGAGAAGGTGGCCGTCTGATTCGCCGGCGGCGTGGTCAGGGGCGGCGGCGGAATGGTATCGCCTGGCGCGGTGCCGGGGGCGGTGGTCGCCGGCGGCACGGCCGATATGTCCGGATTCGGGGTGGAGCCGGTCTTGCTGTCGCCGCCACCGCCACAGGCGGAAAGCAGGCTGAGTAAGGTAACGGCCAGCAAGCGGCGCAAAGTAGGGTCAGTCATTTAGTTTCTTTCAGGCAATCAAATTCTGGCCCGCTAATTGTAGGGCTTGCCTACCAAAATCCTGTTTCCAATTAACTATTTACGTGTTGGCCACGTTTATTTTTGCTGTGTGTTGAGGTGGTTTTGGCGGTATTTTTGACGAGATAGGACGAAGTTTGTTTTTTGAAAATGGAAAATATTTTTTGCCGGCCGCGGTCACTGTGGCGGATAGGCCACGTAATCATTCCTGCCAATTAAGCTTGTTTGAAAGCTCATCTTGACAACGAAACCCGCTTCGCCGGCAACGGTGGTTTTTACGCTATCGGCGAAACGCCGTTCGCCGCTGGCGCCGTTCTTTCCCCTTGGCGTATGGCTGGCATGACCCTTGCGTAAGGGAGGCATGGGCCACTGGCCCGACTTCTCCGGAGCCTGTCATGACCAGCCGCCTGCTTGCCTATCGTCCCGAAATGGAATTACCCGACGCACCGGCCACGCCGCCCCTGCAGCAGGAAGATGAGCTGGCCCTGGCGGCGCACTTGCTGGAATTGCAGGGGCCGGCCCAGTTCGATGCTTTCCTGGCGCGCCAGCTGGGCGCCACGGCGGCGGGCCAGCAGGTGCGCGGCACGCCGCTGGAAGGGCCGCTGCGCCAGCTGCTGGGCAAGGTGGTGGCGCCCCTGCTGCCGCTGCACGGCGGTTCGCCGCAGGCGCTCAAGCGGCGCGCGGCAGGCATCTTCGGCATGGAACTGGAAGGATTGAGCCCGGAAGACAAGGAATTCGAACTGGCGCGCCAGGTCGTGCATCTGATCGATGCCGTCAATACGGCACTGGCGCAAGACGGCATGGACCGGCGCGCGCCCGGGGCGCGGGTGGAAACTGCCCTGCTGCAAGTGGCGCGCAGCGTGGCGCCAGGCTTGCTCAGGCAGGCGGCGCAAACGCCGGGACGGGACGCTGGCCGCTGGCGCCGCGAGGGCGGGCACATCGTCGTGCTCGATTGTTAGCCGGACGGCCAGTTCGTCCGGCACTGTAGTGTCAACCGAGGTGCTAACTTTGAGGAGCTCATCATGCATGACTTAGATCGTACGACCCTGGAATACGGGCAGGAGATGTCCGGCTTTGAAGCGGAGCAGTTCGAGTTCGGCCAGGGCGAGTGGAGCGGCGAGGGCGGCTCAAACGCGATGTTTTCCGAAGCCGAGGAGATGGAACTTGCCAATGAACTGCTGTCGGTCAGCAATGAAGCCGAACTGGAACAGTTTCTTGGCAATTTCCTGCGCAAGGCCGCCTCCGTCGCGGGCGGCATCATCAAGTCGCCCGTGGGACAAGCCATCGGTGGCGTACTCAAGGGCGTGGCGAAGAAGGCGATTCCCCTGGCCGGCGGCGCCATCGGCGGCTATTTCGGCGGCCCGCTGGGGGCCAAGATCGGCAGCGGCCTCGCTTCGGCGGCCGGCAGCGCGCTGGGGCTGGAAGGAGAGGCGTCGTCGAATGAAGACCGCGAATTCGAGGGCGCCAAGCAGTTCGTGCGCCTGGCCGCCGATACCGTCAACCGCGCCGCGCAAGCGCGCGGCAATGGTGACCCGCGCGCCATCGCCCAGGCGGCGGCCAGCGCGGCGGCGCGCCAGTTCGCGCCCGGCTTGCTGGGCCGTCCCGGCGGCCAGGTCGCGGTGCAGAATGGCAGCGGCGCGGGCAGCCAGGCGCCGGGCGCCGCGCGCAGCCAGGCCGGCATGCGTCCGTCCAGCGGGCGCTGGGCGCGGCAAGGCCACAAAATCGTCCTGTACGGCGTCTGACATCATGGCCATCGGCGCTTACGCCGCCTGGATGCTGGCACAGGAGGCGCGCTCGCTGCTGACGCGGCTGGCGCGGCTGGAGCCGTTCGCGCTGATCGAGCCGACGGTGCTGGCAGCGGCCCTGATGCCCAGCGCCCAGTCGGCCATCGAAAGCCAGCTGGTGCAGGGCCGGCGCGAATTGCGGCGCATGGTGGCCCAGTTCCAGGCCTGGCTGCGGCGCGAAGCGGCCGATGGCGCCAGCATGGCCACCGCCGCCGAGGCGCAGCGCCGCTTCACCTTCCTGCGCCTGAAATTCAACGCCGCGCTGACCCAGTTCGACCTGTTCAACGAAGTCATCACGCAGCGCAGCGAGCACAAGACGGGCGTGTGGCTGGCCGGCCTCGACATCGTCGCCGCCGACGCGCTGGCGCTGCCCGGCAATGTGTACCAGGCGCCGCCCGTGATCTGCTACCTGGACCGGGGGCCGGGCGCCGCCATCCGCCGCGCGCGCACGCGCCTGCCGGGCGGCGGCGACAATCCCGTCGCCATCATCCGCCTGCCGCGCGAACGCATGATCGGCAGCAGCATCGCCTCGTCGCTGGTGCACGAGGTGGGCCACCAGGGCGCGGCCCTGCTGGACCTGGTGGCGTCCCTGCGGCCCATGCTGCAAGCCATGCAGCATGGCGGCAGCGGCCTGGTGCACGTGTGGCAGCTGTGGGAGCGGTGGATTTCCGAGATCGTGGCCGATTTCTGGTCGCTGGCGCGGGTGGGCGTGGCTGCCACCCTGGGCCTGATCGGTGTGGTCAGCCTGCCGCGCGTGTTTGTCTTCCGTCTCAATATCGACGATCCCCATCCGGTGCCCTGGCTGCGGGTACGCCTGAGCTGCGCCATGGGACGGGCCTTGTATCCGCATCCGCAATGGAGCCGGCTGGAGCAGCTGTGGCTGTCGTACTACCCGCTGACCGGCTTGCCGCCGGCCCGCCAGCGCCTGCTGGAGCAGCTGCAGGCCAGCATGGCGGCCCTGGTCGGCTTGCTGGTGCAGCACCGCCCGCCGGCCTTGCGCGGCGGCTCGCTGGCCGAGGCGATGGCCGTGCACACGCGCCAACCGGCCATGCTGGCGCGGCTGTTTCGCAGCTGGAACCTGGCGCCGGGGCAGATGTACGCGGCCGCGCCCACCCTGGTGTTCGCCGTGCTGGGCCAGGCGCGCGCCAGCGGCACCTTGAACCCGGAAGACGAAAGCGAGCTGCTGGGACGCCTGCTGACCCACTGGGCCCTGCGCAGCACCCTGGACACGTCGGAGCTGTGCGCCGACATCGTGCGGCATGGCCGCCGGCCCGGCAGGGCGGTAGCGCCCCTGGCATCCCGTTTGATTATCCATTGAGGAGAATGACATGAGCAGCAAGATCAGCAGCAAGATGGGTGGCAAGAGCAGGGGGGCGGGCCAGGCTGGCCCGATACACCGCGGCGGCAGCATCGCCGTGACCGTACACGAACAGGATAGCGGGGTCATGGTCGTCAATGCCGCCGTCAGCCTGTACCGGGGGCTTGACGCGGATTGCCATAATTTCGATCCCGCCACCTGGGTAGCCGATCCCGCCATGCTGGTGGGCGTGCGCTGGACGGATGGCCGTGGCTGCACCGTGTTTTCCGACCTGGCGACGGGCAGCTACGTGGGGGTGTACGGCAATTTCCCCACCACCGCGCCCCAGTGCGTGACGGTGCAGGCAGGCTGCAGCGCCGTGCTGTGCTTCAAGCCCCACCTCAATCCGCAGGTGGGGCTGGCATTCGAGACGCCCGAATGCCAGCCCAGCGATTGCAATTTCGGCAGGGTGGGCGACCGCGCCGTGGCAAGCGTATCGTTTGACGGCGATCAAAGCGCCGATGGACGCGACCTGGTGCAGGTCCTGGCCGCCTCGCCGTGGGTGCCCCTGCGCGGCACGCCGAACGCGTTTTCCACGCCCGTGCGGCGCGCCGGCATGCACCGTTTCGCGGCGCAGATGATGTTGTCGCAGCGGCCGGAACTGCGCAGCGCCTTGCCCGTGCCTGAGGGACTGAGCCCGAACGCCATGCTGGCCGTGGATGCGGAATACGAGACGGAAGAGCGCCAGCCGCAGCCCATCTCCGGCAATGTGGGCGTGTCGCTGACGCGCACGGAAACGGAACCGACGGAAGACTTGCCGCTGTGGACCCTGATACGCAACAGCACCGAGGCGATGTCGTTTACGAATTACCTGCATTTCATGGACAGCCTGTTTTGCGGCGACCTGGCCAATGTGCGCGGCTTCGAGCAGGAGCGCTTCGTCAAGAAGGCCGACATGTTCCAGCAGCTCAAGCAGCGCCGCGCGCTGCCATTCTCGGATTCGGATTCCTACCGCGTGCTGAAAGTGGCGACGGAAGCGTTCGTGATGGTCAATTGCGGCGTGCTGAACCAGCCGCTGGCCTTCAATCCGGCCGAGGACAACGCCTACCTGGACCGGCGCGACATCCCGCAGGGACGCGACCTGGAAACCGTGCTGCGCAATGATTACCTGGAAAACATCGACGGCTTCCAGACCTTGCCGTATTTGGCCGTGATCCGCCGCAAGCTGCCCGACATCCCCATCAGCATCCCGCGGGGCCAGGAAGGCGAAGTCGACCTGTGCTTTGGCATCATTCAGGAAAAGCTGGCCAATCCTTGCCTGCTGGAACTGATCTGGTCGTACTGGCATGAAGAAGGCATGCTGGTGCAAACCATGAATGCCATCACGCAGCGTTTCCAGAACCTGCGCGCATCCGGCGCCGGCCTCGATCCCCTGTCGAACACGGAAATCGACATGCTGCGCCCCCTGAATAACTTGCTGTGGGGATACACGCAAGATGAGCAGCACCGGCTGACCGTGGTGCGCCGCAACTACGAGTACGACCACCATTACGGCGTGCGGCTCGATGGCAAGGCGGTGCAGCATTTCCGGCCGGCCGACAGCCGCTCGAAATTCCTGGAAGCCTTTCACCATTTGCTGCGCCTGCTGACCTCGTTCTACAAGCAGGATGACGACACCACCGTCAAGGCGGATGCCTTCCCCGTGCTGAATGCCTTGAAGGAAATCCACCTGATCCTGTCGCAGGGCGCGCACAACCAGTTCGGCGACTTGCCGTCGACGGCGCGCATCGAGATGCTGATGCAGCAATGGATGCTGGCGCGGCCCGAGTTCCGCGAATTTTTGCCCACGCGCGTGATGGTGGCGTATCCGGAACCGTGGATGGACCGCGTTGATGCCATGAAGAAACTGCAAGGCTGGACCGATACGAGCGTGATGCATTTCCGCAACCTGGCCATCTTTGGCGAGCAATTGCTGCTCTCCGTGCGCTACGGCAACTGGAGCGATATCTATGAACCCACGCAAGCCTTCAACTGGGCGCGTTTCTGGCGTCCGCAAGTGCAGGGCTATATCCACGGCTACCGCGCCGCCACCGGGGTGGATTTGTCCGTCGACAGCAGCGACCCGGTGGTCGAAGCGACGATGCCCTCGGTGTTGCTGCGCCAGCGCCTGAGCCAGCAGCTGCGCAGCGTCTAGGGCGGGGGCGGGGCGCGTGCATGCTCGACTTTACCAGTGCCCTGTACCTGGGCATGCGCCATCCGGCGGCCGCGCTGGCGCCATGGAGCAGCTTGAGCCTGGGCCAGCCGGCGGCGCTGCGCGAGCCGCCGGGCGCGCAGGCGCTGGCAGCAAGCCTGGCGGTGCTGCAAGGTTGCGAGGCGGCTTGCGTGCTGCCGTCGACCCTGCACCTGTTCTGGGACCTGTTCGGCATGCTGGCTGCCGAGCGGCTCGTGATCCTCATCGATGGCGGCAGCTACGCCATCGCCCGCTGGGGCGCCGAGCGGGCGCGGGCGCTGGGCTTGCCGCTGCGTTTGTTTCCCAGCGGCGAGATGGGAACATTGCGGCGCCTGGTGGCGGCCTGGGGCAGGCAAGGGCGGCGTCCCTTGATCCTGGCCGATGGCTATGTGCCTGGCAGCGAGCAGGCCTTGCCGCTGGCCGCCTATGCGGCCCTGGCGCGCCAGGGGGGCGGCTATCTGCTGCTGGACGATACACAGGTGCTGGGCGTGATGGGCGCGTCCGGCGGCGGTTCGGCGCGGCTGCATCGCTTGCCGGGCGGCTACGACAAGGCGGGCGGCCACCTGATCGTCGGCGCCTCGCTGGCCAAGGGTTTTGGCGTGCCGCTCGCCGTGCTGGCAGGCAGCGGCGCCCTGCTGCGGCGCTTCGAAGCGCACAGCCAGACGCGCGTGCATGCCAGCCCGCCCTCGGCCGCCGTGCTGGCGGCGGCGCGGCGGGCGCTGGTGCTCAATGCGCGGCACGGCGACGTCCTGCGCGTCAGGCTGGCGGACAGGGTGGCGCAATGGCGCAGCGGAATGGCGGCTGCCGGCATCGCTTGCCGGGGCGGCAGCTTCCCCGTGCAGCGCCTGCCCGGACGCGCCCACTTGCAGCCAGCCTTGCGCGCGGCTGGCGTGCTGGCGCTGGCGCAAGCGGGGGAAGGCCCCGGGGCGCTGACTTTTCTGCTGCGGGCCGACCAGGCGCCCGGGCAACTGCAACAGGCAATGGACTTGCTTGAACATCACACGAGGAGGCGATATGAACGAAGCGTTTGAAATGCTGCCCTTTGCGGGGCTGCCAACAGGGGCCGGCGAGCAGGAGTGGCTGGGGGAATGGTCGCAGGAGTGGTCGCAGGAATGGCAAGGGGAGGACGAAGCCGAGGCCGAATGGGAGGGCGAACGCCCGCGTCCCGGTAGCGCTCGCGGCGCCATGCGCGGCGGCGGGCTGCGCGCGCGGCCGCCCTTGCGCGGACAGCGCCGTCCCGCGCCGCCGCGCTACCAGGGGCAGGGCCGCCGGCCGCCCCGCTATGCTGCCCAGCCCTTGCCCTATCTGCCGCCGCGCTACCGGGGCTGGGGCGGCTATCCCGCCATTTATCCCACGCTGTATCCCGCGCCCTATCCCGTGGCGGAACCGGCTTTTGGCGACCAGCAGGAGCCGGATGCGGACCAGGGGCTGGACCAGGGGCAGGACGACGGCCAGCAGCAGGGCGAGATCCCGCCCACCCTGGCCGGCACCATGGGCCGGGTGCCGGAAGCGGCCGCCCTGAATTACCTGGCGCTGGGGACGCTGGCCAATGCCCTGCTTGACCCGAATGGCCGGGGGCCGGGCATGTACGTGATCGAATTCGATGCGGGCGGGCGGCGCCGCGCCTACAGCGGCCAGACGGACGATCTGCACCGGCGTTTGCTGCAGCACCGGCTGTGCGGCCAGATGATGGGCGTGGACCTGAGCGGGCACCAGGTGTACGTGGCGCCCCTGTCCTCGGCGGCGCAGCGGCGGCGCATCGAGCAGCGCATCCACGACGACATGTTTGCCAACCAGCGCGGCGTGCTGACCAACCAGCGGCGCGAACTGGAACTGGCCGTGCTCGGTGAAATGTGGAGCTGACGATAGCACCTTGATAACTGCGAAGGAGAGCATCATGCACCAACTCGAATGCGCATGCGCGCAATGCCGGCAACGGGCCGGCGCCGCGTTTGAAGTGCTGGAATTCGGCCGGGACTGGCCCGGCAAGGGCACGGCGCCGGCCGTCTTCGGCGAAGAGGAGGAATTGCAGCTGGCCATGGAATTGCTGGAAGTGGCCAGCGAGGAGGAACTCGAGCAGTTTCTCGGCAATGTCTTCAAGAGCGTGTGGAAGGGCGTCAAGAAGGTGGGATCCACCATCGCCAAGGTGGCCAAGCCCCTGGGCGGGGCCTTGAAGGCCGTGGCCAAGACGGCCTTGCCCTTTGTCGGCGGCGCCCTCGGCTCGATGATCCCGATACCGGGCGTGGGCACGGCGCTGGGCTCGGCCCTGGGGCGCGCGGCCAGCAATGCGCTGGAGCTGGAAATGGCAGCCGAGGCGCCGGCCGACCGCGAACTGGAGATGGCGCGCCGTTTCGTGCGCATCGCGGGACAGGCGGCCCGCCTGGCGGCCGACGGCGATGGCAGTGCGCGCGCCGTGGAAAGCGCGCTGACGCGGGCCCTGCACCAGCAATTGCCGCATTTCCGCTCGCCTGCGCCGCAGCAGGAGGAGGAAAGCGGGCGCTGGCGCCGGCGCGGCAACCGCATCGTCGTCATGGGCGACTGGAACTGAGCGCAGGGAGGCGGCCATGGCGCTGGTCATCGATAGCCACTGCCACGCCGGTCCTGGCGACGGCTTGAGCGGACCGTGGGACAGCGATGCGCCGCTCGATGCTTATCTGCGCCGCGCCCAGGCGGCCGGCATCGCCCGCAGCGTGCTGTTCGCCACCTTTCACTCCGATTACGCGATCGCCAACCACGGCGTGGCGCGCCTGGTCGCTGCCGATCCCCGGCGTTTTTACGGCTTTGCCTTCGTGCATGCGCGGCGCGACCGGGGCCGCATCCAGGACTTGCTGCGCACGGCCGTCGAGCGCTACGGCTTTGTCGGCATCAAGGCGCACCGGTTCGATGCGCGCATCAGCGGCGAAGTGTGCGATGCGGCCCGCTTCTTCGGCTTGCCCGTGCTGTACGACCCGGCCGGCGAAGTGGCCGTGGCCGAACTGCTGGCGCAGCAGTATCCCGACGTCAACTTCATCCTGCCCCACCTGGGCAGCTTCGGCGACGACTGGGCGGCCCAGCTGGCGCTGATCGATCACCTGGTTCGTCACGCGAATATCTACACGGACAGCTCGGGCGTGCGCCGTTTCGACTTGCTGCGGCAGGCCGTGCGGCGCGCGGGGCCGCACAAGGTCTTGTTCGGCTCGGATGGCCCCTGGCTGCATCCGGGGCTGGAATTGCACAAGATTGAGCTGCTGGGCTTGCCGTCGCTGGATATGGCGCTGATCACGGGAGGCAATTTTTTGCGGCTGGCGGGACTGGCTTGAGGCAGATCAAAGCGCGGCTGGCGAGGCCGGCAAGGCGGCTGCAGCCGCTTGCGTCGCGCAGGCAGCCGCCTTGCGGCGTATCTGCAGGGCGCGGTCCGTCACGCCCAGGCGGGCGGCGGCGCGCTGGTTGTTGCCGTGTTCATCGGCCAGCACCAGGCGGATGGCCATGTCGGTGGCGCAGCGCGTGATGTGCGACAGCTTGCAGCCCTGGGCCAGGGCGCGCCGCACGGCCGCCTCGAAGTGCTGGTCGGGCCACAGCGGCGCCAGCAGCCGTTCTTCGGGGGGCAGGGCGCCGATGGTGATGGGGCCGGGGCCGCAATGGCGGTGCCAGATGCGCGTGACGGTCTGGCGCAGTTCGCGCACATTGCCCGGATAGTCGCGCAGCAGCAAATATTCGCGCACGGCGGCGTCCAGCGGCGGCGCGGGGCGTTGCGCCAGTTCGGCCAGGAAATGGCGGGCCAGGGGCAGGATATCGTCCTGGCGTTCGCGCAGGGGCGGCGCCTGGCAACGCCAGCCGGCGATACGGTAGTACAGGTCGGCGCGGAAGGCGCCGCGCGCCACTTCGTCTTCCAGTTCGCGGTTGGTGGCGCAGACGAGGCGAAACTGGGTTGGCTGCCAGGTATTGCCGCCCACGCGCTTGTATTTGCGCTCCTGGATGGCGCGCAGCAGCTGCGCCTGCAGGGGCAGCGGCAGTTCGCCCACTTCGTCGAGAAACAGCACGCCGCCGTCCGCCAGGGCGAAAGCGCCGTCGCGCGCGCCAGACGCGCCCGTAAAGGCGCCCCGTTCATGGCCGAACAGTTCGCTGCCGGCCAGGTCCGGCGACAGGGTGGTGCAGTCGAGAATGGTGAAGTCGCCGCTGCAGTTGCCGAGGCGGTGGACCAGTTGCGCCAATAAATCCTTGCCCGTGCCCGTCTCGCCCGTGATCAGCACGGAGGCCTGGCTGAAGGCGGCCATTTCCACCACCTGGTGCAGCAAGGTGGTCCAGGCCGCGCTGTCGCCCACCAATTGCCGGCGCACGGCGCTGGATGCCAGCAGCTGCGCCACGGCTTGCCAGCGCTGCAGGCGCGCCAGCACCGGGGCCGCATCGGCGCCGCCGGCTGGCCACAGCAGCACATCGCGTGCGCCAGCGGCCATCAGGGCTCGCTGTTGCGCGCAGCTGGGGGACTGGCCGCAGGCGGCAATGGCCAGCACGCGGGCATGGCCGCACAGCGCCGGCAGCGCTTGCAGCAGCGCCGCATCGGCCTCGGCAAACAACACGATGCCCGCGCCGTCTTCTTCACCATCGTGCCGCCGGGCTACAGTTACCTGAGCCTGCTTCAATGCCGTCATCAGCAAGGCGCCACTGCCAGCCGCCGCCTGCTGCACGATTTCCAGCCACACCTTGAGCGTCATATGCCAGCCATCACGAGGGCACGAGTCGCCCATCTTAGAAGCCCGATACCCCAGCCATTTGATCTGGCGCAAGCGTGCGCGGGAGGCACACAATGAAAAACGCCGCCTGACTCACATCAGGCGGCGCTATTAATGAAGTTCAACGAACGTCACGAGAGTGCCTAGAAACGTTCAGGGCAAGGCGCGTTGCCGAAGACAGTACGAATAGTACGGCGAGGCAATGCAACGCCGCCATGGACGTTTTCTAGGTGCTCTAGTCCTGACGAACGCAGTCGACGAAATAGCCGCGCTTGCCATCGACTTCGCGTTTCACGAGACCATGCACATCCGTCTCGAAGCCGGGGAAGCGCTCGTTGAAGTCGCGCGCGAAGCGCAGGTAGTCGACGATGGTCTTGTTGAAGCGCTCGCCCGGGATCAGCAGCGGGATGCCCGGTGGATACGGCGTCAGCAGGATGGACGTGATGCGGCCTTCCAGTTCGTCGATGGCCACGCGCTCGATTTCGCGGTGCGCCATCTTGGCGAACGCGTCCGACGGCTTCATGGCCGGGATCATGTCCGACAGATACATTTCCGTCGTCAAGCGCGCCACGTCGTAGGCCTTGTAGAAATCGTGGATTTGCTGGCACAGGTCGCGCAAGCCCATTTTTTCGTAGCGTGGGTTGGCCGCCGCAAATTCCGGCAGGATGCGCCACATCGGCTGGTTCTTGTCGTAGTCGTCCTTGAACTGCTGCAAGGCCGTCAGCAGGGTATTCCAGCGGCCCTTGGTGATGCCGATGGTAAACATGATGAAGAACGAGTACAGGCCGCATTTTTCAATGATGACGCCGTGCTCGGCCAGGTATTTGGTGACGATGGACGCGGGGATGCCCGTGTCGCCGAACTGGCCGTCCAGCGACAGGCCAGGGTTGACGATGGTCGCCTTGATCGGGTCGAGCATGTTGAAGCCGGGAGCCAGGTCGCCGAAGCCGTGCCAGTCATCCTCGGCGCGTATCATCCAGTCTTCCTGCTGGCCCATGCCTTCGTCGTTGAAGCTGGACGGGCCCCACACCTGGAACCACCAGTCCTGGCCCCATTCCTGGTCGATCTTCTTCATGGCGCGGCGGAAATCGAGCGCTTCCATGATCGATTCTTCCACCAGGGCCGTGCCGCCCGGCGCTTCCATCATGGCCGCGGCCACGTCGCACGAGGCGATGATGGAATACTGCGGCGAAGTCGAGGTGTGCATCAGGTAAGCCTCGTTGAAGGCGTCCTGGTCCAGCTTGACCGTATCCGATTCGCGCACGAGGATTTGCGAGGCCTGCGACAGGCCGGCCAGCAATTTGTGCGTGGACTGGGTCGAGAAGATCATCGATTCCTTGGCGCGCGGACGGTCCTTGCCGATGGCATGCATATTCTTGTAGAAATCGTGGAAGGTGGCGTGCGGCAGCCATGCTTCATCGAAGTGCAGGGTGTCGATCTTGCCGTCGAGCATTTCGCGCAGGGTTTCCACGTTGTAGATCACGCCATCGTAGGTCGATTGCGTGATGGTCAGAATGCGCGGCTTCTTGTTCTTCGCTTCGCGCGCGAACGGGTTCGCCTCGATCTTGCGGGCAATGCTTTCCGGCGTGAATTCGTGCAGCGGGATGGGGCCGATGATGCCCAGGTGATTGCGTGTCGGCATCAGGAACACGGGAATCGCGCCGCACATGATGATCGAGTGCAAGATTGACTTGTGGCAATTGCGGTCGACGACGACGATATCGCCGGGCGCCACGGTCGAGTGCCACACCATCTTGTTCGAGGTCGACGTGCCGTTGGTGACGAAATAGCAATGGTCGGCATTGAAGATGCGCGCCGCATTGCGTTCGGACGCGGCGACGGGACCCGTATGGTCGAGCAGCTGGCCCAGTTCCTCGACGGCGTTGCAGACGTCGGCGCGCAGCATGTTTTCACCGAAGAACTGGTGGAACATCTGGCCGATCGGCGACTTCAGGAACGCCACGCCGCCCGAGTGGCCGGGGCAGTGCCACGAGTAGGAGCCGTCGTTGGCGTAGTGCACCAGCGCGCGGAAGAACGGCGGCGACAGGCCATCGAGGTAGGATTTCGCTTCGCGGATGATGTGGCGCGCGACGAATTCCGGCGTATCTTCGAACATGTGGATGAAACCATGCAGTTCGCGCAGGATATCGTTGGGGATGTGGCGCGAGGTGCGCGTTTCGCCATACAGATAAATCGGGATGTCGGCGTTCTTGTAGCGGATTTCCTCGACGAAGGCGCGCAGCGATTTCAAGGCATGGTCAGTTTCCTCGATGGAACCGCCGCCGAATTCTTCATCGTCGATCGACAGCACGAAGGCTGACGCGCGCGATTGTTGCTGGGCAAATTGCGACAGATCGCCGTAGCTGGTCACGCCCAGCACTTCCATGCCTTCTTTTTCCATTGCGGCGGCAAGGGCGCGAATGCCCAGGCCGGACGTATTTTCAGAACGGAAATCCTCGTCAATGATGACGATGGGGAAACGAAATTTCATGCATGTCTCCAAAAAAGCAAGCCGCCCCTGACAGATGTGGAGGGGCGGACTAGGGCGCGACGGTCAGGCGGTGGTACAACCCGGCAGCCGCAGAAAAAAAATAAGAACGGGATTCTCGCAGAAATGCGGCGTCTGCGGGAAAAAAATATCAGCCCTCAGCCTCACAAGCTTGCGCTAGCGTGACGCATGGGTGTGACAGGGGTATTACAGCAACATTCTGTCAATAACTATCAACCTTATCAGGCTTTGCGTTCCAGCGTGACAAAGGCGTAAGGCAGGCCGGATTTCTCCGATACATGCGCCTCGCGCGCGGTTTCTTGCCACAGAGCATGGTCCACGGCAGGGAAAAACGCATCGCAATCAAAGCTCTTGCCGATTTCCGTGACGATCAAGCGCTGTGTCAGGGGCAATGCTTGCCGGTAAATCTCGGCGCCGCCGATGACATAGCCTTCGGCGCCGTCCAGCAGGGCGATGGCCGCTTCCACCGACGGCACCGCTTCCACGCCTTCATGGCGCCAGTCGGCATTGCGCGTGATGACGATGTTGCGGCGGTTCGGCAGCGGCCGGCCGATGGAATCGAAGGTCTTGCGGCCCATGAGGATGGGGTGGCCCGTCGTCAAACGCTTGAAGTGCGCGAGGTCTTCCGGCAATTTCCACGGCAAGGTATTGTTGATGCCGATGCCGCCTTGCTGGTCGGTGGCGACGATGATGGTCAAATGGCTCATTGCTTCTGTCAAAGTAGTTGGGGCGGGGCCCGATGCCCGTCATTATCGTTGAAATTGCCGGCAGCCTCCAGATGCGCACGCATGGCATCGGCCAGCGCACCCGGCGCTTCCAGCGGAATCATGTGGCCGGTGTTGTCTTTTAGTAATGCCAGGGTGGCCTGCGGCAGGCGGGCGGCCATGGCGCGCAGGTCGTCGGGATGGACGAGCTTGTCGTCTTCGGCGCCCACGATCAGCACGGGGAAATCGAGTTCCGGCAGGCGCGCCATCAGGTCGGGACGGTCGATGGTGGTGAGAAATTGCGCCAGCAGCACGTCCTTGCCCAGGTCCAGCCCCATTTGCCGGATCAGGCCCGTGATGGCGGGATCGTCCAGGTGTGACGGGTGCAGCAGTTCGCGCAGGCGCTGGCGCGTGATGCCCGCATAGGCATTGCGCTCGAGCATGGCGACGATACGCTGGCGCGTTTCGATTTCCGCCGGCAGCAAACCTTTGGCCGAATTGGCGATCAAAGTGAGGGATTTCACACGCTGCGGGTGCGCCAGCGCGTGTTCGAGCGCCAGGTAGGCGCCCAACGAAAAGCCCACCAGGTGGGCTTGGGGCGCGCTGTGGCCGGCGATCAGCGCCTGCATCTGCGGGCGCGTGCGCGCCTCGTGCAAGGGCACATGCCGTAGATCAAAGGCGCCGCCCAGGGCAGGCGCCAGGCGCGACCACAGACGCTCGTCGCACAGGGTGCCGGGAATGCAGTCGAGTTGTATCTTGTTCAAGGACATCCCGGGTTCAAGTCGCTGATGGGGGTGAAAATTTTTGTCGAGCGGCATTATCCGTCATTTTGCGCATTAGGACAGCCGTTCGGTATTTTCCTCATGGCATTATTTTCAATAGTGCGCGGCTGACAAGCAGGAACTTTATGGTAGGCTCATGGCTCATCAAGCCGGCGTGCCGGCGGCGTGACTTGAAACACCGGATGCAACCCATTCATTACTAAATACTAAAGAGGAATTACCATGGCGATCAGTTTGCAAAAAGGCGGCAATGTCAACCTGAGCAAGGAAGCTCCCGGCTTGAAGAAAATCGTGATTGGCCTGGGCTGGGATCCGCGCGCCACCGATGGCGCCGCTTTCGACCTGGACGGCAGCGCCTTCCTGCTGAAAACGGACGGCAAGGTCCGTTCCGATGCTGATTTCATTTTTTACAACAATCTGAAGTCGGCTGACGGTTCCATCGTCCACGCGGGCGACAACACGACCGGTGGCGGCGATGGCGACGACGAGAAAATCGCCGTCGACCTGGCCAACGTGCCGGCCGACATCGACAAGATCGCCGTGGCCGTCACCATCCACGATGCGGAAAACCGCAAGCAGAACTTCGGCATGGTGGGCAAGGCTTACATCCGCTGCCTGAACGGCGACAACGGCACGGAAATCGCCCGCTACGACCTGTCGGAAGACGGCTCGACGGAAGCGGCCATGATCTTCGGCGAAATCTACCGCGCCGGCAGCGAATGGAAATTCAAGGCCATCGGCCAGGGTTTCAAAGGCGGCCTGGGCCCTCTGGCCCGCTCGTTCGGCATTAACGCTTAAGAGCTCCGGAAAACGGCCCATGGCGGCGTTGCGCCGCCTCGCCGTACTATTCGTACTGTCTTCGGACGACGCGCCTTGCCCTGAGCCGTTGTCCGAAGCTCCCACACCTGAATACATAATCCCATGGAAAACCTGATCAAGGGGCAGCGCCTGGCGCTGTCCGGCCTCGTCACGGGCAATGTCGTGCAGCTGGGGCTCGCCAGTGCCGGCGTGGCGCTGGACTTTGCCTGTTTCGGCCTCGATGCCGCCGGTAAACTGTCCGACGACCGCTACATGACGTTCTTTAACCAGCCGCGCACGCCGTGCGGCGGCGTGGAAACCTCGGCGCCGTCCGGCGATGCGGCCGGCTTCAGCTACCAGCTGGACCGTTTGCCTGCATCCATCGAGCGCCTCGTCGTCACTGCCGCCATCGATGGCGCGGCCACCATGGCGCAGCTGGGCAGCAGCTACCTGCGCCTGCTGGACGGCGGGCGCGAACTGGCCCGCTTCGCCTTTGCCGGGCCTGATTTTGCACAGGAAAAAGCCGTCATGCTGGGCGAGTTCTACCGCAAGGACGGCGGCTGGCGCTTCATGGCCGTGGGCCAGGGTTTTAACGGCGGCCTGGACGCGCTGGTCGCCCATTTCGGCGGCGAAGTGGCCGAGGCCGCGCCAGAGCCTGCGGCGGCGAAGATTTCCTTGTCGAAAATTTCGCTGACCAAGGCGGGGCAGACGCACAAGGTCTCGCTGGAAAAGGGCGCGGGCGCGCCGAGCAAACTCACCGTCAAGGCCACCTGGGTCGATAACGGCGACGGCGACGACGATAACGACGACCTCGACCTGCGCGTGGGCATCCTCTTGCCGAATGGCCAGATGCGCTTCATCCAGGCACCGGACACGGCCGGGAACTTCGACAGCATGCCTTTCGTGCGCCACCTGGGCGACGTGGCGGGCGCGGCGGGCAAGGAGCCGGCCACGGAAACAGTGGAAGTCAATCCTGCGCTGGCGCAACATTACGGCGGCACGGTGGGCCTCGTCTTCAGCGTGTATTCGGCGGTGGCCAATGGCGCCGTCTCGGTCGCGTCCATGCGGCCGAAGATGGTGATGCAATATGGCCAGCAGATCGTCGAGTGCGACTTCGATTTCCGCCTGTCCAAGGCGGCCGACGACGATTCCGTCTACACCTATGTGATCGGCATGGCGCGCGTCACGCCCGACAGCATCATCCTGGAACCGTCCGGCAAGACGTCCGAGCCCGGCAGCGAAGCGACGCCGTGGCTGAGCTGGCAGGGCGAGAACCTGCAACTGGCCTTCAACGGTCCCGTCGTCTTCAAGGGCGAGGACAAGGAAGACGAAGATGATTGCAATGCCGATAACCCGCGCCGCTATATCGCCTAGGAGATACTGATGGAAACCTTGTCCAAGGGACAGCGCTTGCCGCTGGCCAATCTCGTTCCCGATGGCGTCTTGCAGGTCGGCGTCGCCGCCCAGGGCCTGGCGCTCGACGTGGCCTGTTTCGGCCTCGATGCGGCCGGCAAACTGTCCGACGAGCGCTACATGACCTTTTTCAACCAGCCGCGCACGCCGTGCGGCGGCGTGGAAGCGCGCGCGGGCAGCGGTGGCGACATGGCCGAGTTTGCCTTGCAGCTGGCGCGCTTGCCGGCCGGAATCGACCGCCTTGTCGTGACGGCGTCCATCGATGGCGGCGGCGTGATGTCGCAGCTGCAAGCCGGCCACGTGCGCCTGCAGGCGGGCGGGCGCGAGCTGGCACGCTTTGCCTTTGCCGGGTCTGATTTTGCGCAAGAAAAAGCCGTCATGCTGGCAGAAATTTACCGCAAGGATGGCGGCTGGCGCTGCATGGCCGTGGGGCAAGGTTTCAACGGGGGACTCGATGCGCTGGTGCGCCACTTCGGCGGCGAAGTCGACCAGGCCGCTTCTGCTGCCCCTGCCGCGCCTGCAGCCGCCTCTGCCGTCATGCAGGCAAAGATCAACCTGGAAAAGCGCGTCGAACGCGAGGCGCCGCAACTGGTCAGCCTGGTCAAGCAGGCGGGCGTGTCCCTGCAAAAAGTGGGCCTGCTTGACCACCGCGCCAAGGTGTGTCTGTGCCTCGATATTTCCGGTTCCATGGGACGGCTATATAAAGAGGGGCTGGTGCAGCGCTTTGCCGAGCGCATCCTGGCTTTGGGCTGCAAGTTCGACGACGATGGCGAGATCGATGTTTTTCTTTTTGGCAAGAACGTCCACCATCCGGCGCCGATGGCCTTGAGCAACTGCAATACCTACGTGAGCCAGGCCATACAGCGCCATCCGCTGGAAGGCGACACGCGCTATGGCGCCGCCATGCAGGCCATCCGCGCCTTTTATTTCCCGGACGCGGCAGGCGGCGAGCGCACGCGGCCCGTCGCGGCCGAGTTGCCCGTGTACGTGATGTTCGTGACCGATGGCGGCACCAGCGACCAGGCGACGACGGAAAAGCAATTGCGCTGGGCCAGCAATGAGCCCATCTTCTGGCAATTCATGGGCATCGGCAAGGGGCGCAAGTCGAAAAGCAAGTTCCTCGCCGCCTTTGCCGATTCCGACTTCCCGTTTCTGGAAAAGCTCGACGAACTGCAGGGGCGCCTGGTCGACAATGCCAATTACTTTTCCGTCAGCTCGCCCGACGAGCACAGCGATGCGGAACTGTATGATTTGTTGATGACGGAATATCCGGGCTGGCTGAAACTGGCGCGGGGGCAGGGCTTGCTGACTTAACGTAAAGATAGCGCAAAGGCAGGGCAAAGGTCATCGGATGAGGCTGTACGGCCACAAGTGCAAGAGATTTGTAAATTGAAGTAAATAACAATGGTTCGCATTTGCTTTGCTCCTTGCAATCGTGGCATGCTTGAACTGTGCCCACACATGTGCTCTCACGCTGCGGCGTAGTGCCTCATCCGTAGCGTCTCGATTACTTTTAGCCAATGCATAAACTTCTTTTCCATTGCCTGGCGGGCGGCAGCCTGCTCGTCTCCGGCGCCGCTGTCCAGGCGCAAACCGTCACCGGCGACAATGCCGTCAAGCCGGCGCCGGCCGCCGGGTCTCCGCCTTCCGTCAGCGTGACGGCCGAACGTCCCACGGGCCGCATCGACCGGCAAGTCTACGACGTCAAGTCCGACGTGGGCAGCAGCAACGGCACGGCGGCCGACGCCTTGAACAATGTGCCGTCCGTGGCCGTCGATCCCGATGGGTCCGTCTCCCTGCGCGGCAGCAGCAATGTGCAGATTTTGATCGATGGCAAGCCGTCGGCCATGCTGCAGGGCGATTCGCGCGGCGCCACCCTGAACGCCATGGCGGCCGACGATATCGAATCCGTGGAAGTGATCAACAATCCCGGGGCCCAGTTCGGCAACGAGGCCGGTGGCGGGCCGATCCTGAACCTGGTGATGCGGCGCAACCGCAAGCCGGGCGGTTTTGCCACCGTCAACGCGAATGCGGGCATCGCCGGACGCTACAACAGCTCCGTCTCCGGCACCTATAACGAAGGGCCGTGGGGCTACCAGGGCGGCATCAATGTGCGCCATGACGGCCGCAATTCCGTGGGCGAGGTCAGCCGCGAGCGCCTGGAGCGTGGCACTGGCGCGTTCGCCCCCAGCAGCCAGCAGTCCAGCAACAATGGCTTGAACGACTCGCTGGGCTTGCACGGCACCGTGAATTACAACCTGAACACGAATGACACCCTGGCCGCCAGCGTGTCGTATAACGGGCGCAGCAACGACCAGCGCTCACTCGACCGCTACATCAATGGCGACAGCACGGGCAGCACCATCGGCGACTATGTGCGCCGCACCGTGCGCAACGGCGACAGCCGCAACTACAGCTGGGGCGCGCGCTACGACCACAAGGGAGAATTGCCGGGTGAAACCCTCAAGATCGACCTGCGCGTGTCGTCGTCGACCAACGAGAGCGACAGCGATTACGCGAATACCTACGCGGTTGCGCCTGTAAACGCCTTCGACAGCCGCGCGCGCCAGCACAGCGAGACGGGCAACCGCATCGTCGACTTCAGCGGCGACTACGAGCGTCCGTTGGCGGGCGGCACGGCCAAGCTCGGTTACAAGGTGGCCGACAACCAGAGCAGTTTCGACACTTTATATACGGACATCAACCCGGCCAGCCTGCTTGCGACCGTCAACCCCATGCGCAGCAACCGCTTCGAGATGGATGAACGCACCATCGCGCTGTACGGCTCCTACCAGATGCGCCTGAGCGAGCGCTGGGGCGCGCTGGCCGGCTTGCGCGCCGAGTACACGGATTTGACCGTGCGCCAGATCACCAGCGGCGTCGAGGCCGGCAACAACTACGTCAACTACATTCCCAGCCTGTTTGCCACCTACAAGGTCAGCGACGAGAGCAACTTGCGCTTCAGCTATGCGCACCGCCTGCGCCGCCCGAATGCGGGCGACCTGAATCCGTACGTGGTCTACCGCGACGAGTTCAATGTGTCGGCCGGCAATCCGAAGCTGAAGCCTACGCAGACGGATTCGTTCGAAATCGGCTATGAAACGAAATTGTTCGGCCTGGAAAGCAGCTTGCGCGCCTACCACCGCCGCGACACGGACGCCATCGTCGATTACCGCTACTTTATCAGCGACAATGTGTTGCTGACAACGCGCGAAAACGGAGAGGGCAGCCATTCGAGCGGCCTGGAATTCAGCGTCAGCGGCAAGCTCACGCCATCGCTGACCCTGAACACGAGCGGCAACCTGGCGCGCAGCCAGCAGACGAGTTCCGACGACCTGGGCAACCGCAGCACGCGCACGGCGAATGCCCTGAGCGGCCGCGCGCGCCTCAATTACCAGATCAATCCGGCCAACCAGCTGCAACTGGCCCTGCAAATGCAAGGCAAGACCTTGTCGGGACAGGGCTACCGCTCGCCGAACAATACCTTGAACCTCAGTCTACGCCACACGGTGACGCCGCAATTGAGCCTGGTCATGAACGTGACCGATGTGTTCAGCAGCAACAAGATGGAAACCGTCATCAACAGCGCCTCCCTGCGCGAGACGAGCACGCGGCGCTTCGATGGACGGATGATTTACGTGGGACTGTCGTACCGCCTCGGTGGCGCCACGTCGGCGGCGAAAGAGGGCGAGCGCGAACCGCGCTTCGGTCCGCCGGGCGGACGCGGGCCAGGCGGCCCAGGCGGTCCCGGCCCGGGTGGGCCGGGTGGTGAGGCAGGCTAGGCCGCCAGCGCGATCTCGTTCAGGAAGTCGATGAAACTGTCCGCATGGCGCTCGAAGCGCCATGCGCCCATGCCGTGTTCGGCCGTGTACACGGGCGCATCGCCGCCGGCAATGGCGCCCAAGTCCAGGCAATACGGATCGGCGCCCGCGTCGGCGATTACCAGGTACTGTTCCGGCCAGCCGGCGATGGCGGCGCCGCTGACGGGATCCCAGGCGTAACCGTGCTGGGCCTTGACCAGTTCGGCCGCGCCGTACAGGCTCAAGCCCTGGAAATACTGTTGGCTGTCGATAAATACCCGCAGCGGCGAATGGCAGGCCAGGAAGCGCCGGTACTGCTCCGGCAAGGCCCAGCGCTGCGCGATGCCGGCCATGTCGGCGGCGCTGGCGATGGTCAGCCAGTTCGATGGCTGGGCCAGGTCCTGCTCTTTTTTTCGCCGGGCCGCCAGTTTTTTCTCCAGCCTGGCGGCAGCCTTTTCCAGCGGCGTGCGCGGTTCATCGAGCGCCGCGTGGGTGACGGGCGCCGCATGGCCTGCGCCATCCGGGTAGCCATCGCGCTGCCAGGCCTGCACAGCCTCCAGTCGCAGCTGCTCTTCCTTCCAATGGCCGGGATCGTACGGCAAACCGGCATCGAAAGGCTGGCGGCTGAAGACGGCCAGGCTTTTCACGGCCTTGGCGCGCACGCTCAGCTTGGCATTTTCCGCAGTGGCCAGGGCCACGAGCGGAGCATACGCTTCCTTGCCCATGCTTTTGAGCATGCCATCCACGCCCCAGTAGGCGAGGCCGTCCATATCAAGGCTCCAGCTGAAAAAATCGCCGTATTCTCCCGGTTCGGCCAGGGCGACGATATCCGTCATCAGGAAGGCGCGCCAGTGCAGCAGCTGGCCTTCCCTGGCGTAGGCGGTCAGGATATCGAGCACGGCCAGCCGGTCATCTGCGGCATGCTTTTTCAGCAGCCGGTCTTTCAGATTGGAAAACTTGACGCCGTCCGTCTCGTCAAACAGCTTGCGGTGCAGCGCCGCCAGTGGTGACACCGCCATCAGACGGCCATCGCGGCCTTGATGGGCGCGTGGTGTTCATAGCCTTCCAGCGAGAAATCCGACGGTTCGATCTTTTCCAGCCATTCCGGCTCGTATTTGCCCGTCTTCGCGTAGTCGGGCACGCGCTCGGAAATGACGAAACGGGGCGCCGGGAACGGCGTGCGCTTGAGTTGCTCTTCCACCATGTCCAGGTGGTTTTCATAGATGTGCGCGTCGCCGATGAAATACGTAAACCAGCGCGGCGTATAGCCCGTCAGGCGCGCCACCAGGTGCAGCAGGGCGGCGCCTTCGGCGATGTTGAACGGCGTGCCCAGGCCGATATCGTTGCTGCGCACATATAAACACAGCGAGATTTCGCGCGTGCTGGCGTTCGGGATGAACTGGTACAGCAAATGGCAGGCGGGCAGGGCGACGGCGTCCAGCACGGCCGGGTTCCAGCCGTGGAACAGGATGCGCCGGCTGCCCGGGTTCGTCATGATGGTATCGAGGCACTCGCGCAACTGGTCGACGGCCTTGTACAGCAGCACTTTTTGCACGCCGTCCTCGACGATGGGGGCAATCAAGGTATAACCGTTGGCTTGCGCGTCGGCGATCTGCGCGGGCTGGGCCGCGGCTAGCAGTTTGTAGGCGGGCCATTGACGCCATTGCACGCCATACACGGGACCGAGGTCATCCTCGCCTTCGCGGTAGGGATTGGCCAGCCATTGCGCGTTTTCATTGGCGTTCTGGTCCCACACCTTGCAGCCCAGCGCGCGGAATTCGGCCGCGTTGCGCGAGGCGCGCAGGAAGGCGCACAATTCGCCGATCACGGATTTGAAAGCCAGTTTCTTGGTTGTCACGGCAGGGAAATTGCCGTTGGCCAAGTCGAAACGCATCATGGCGCCCGGCACGCTCAGGGTGCGGATGCCCGTGCGGTTGTCTTGCCAGCTGCCCGTTTCGAGCACGGTCTTGATCAAATCTTGATATTGCTGCATGTATTTCTCCAACGGTAAGGATGGTGATTGTAACGCAGGCGCGACAGGCGGGATGCGGGCGACGCACATAATTACACTACCTTATCCCCTGCAAACATGACTCTGTGGTAATTTGTGTGTCCCTAAGGAAATACAGAAACGGCAGATGCTGCACCATGTTTTTGCGACAATTTGTGAATAGTAATAACGCCGCCGTGGTGGAGATGAGCAGGGCCGATTTTTTCAAGGCCAACCTGCGCCTGATTCTGGCCTGGCCCTTGCTGGGGCTGGTTCTGTGCGCCGTGCTGTGGACGGCCACCTTGCTGCAGCTGGAGGCGGAAAAGAAGGTGGCGCAGCAGCAGGCGCTCGACAGCGTGTCTTCCTTGTCGAAGGCCTACAGCCAGTACCTGCTGCGCACCCTGGAACAGATGGACCAGCTGACCTTGCAGCTCAAGTACGAGTGGGAAAATTCGCGCGGCCAGTTGCGTCTGGACCAGTTGAAGACGCAGGGCATGTATGCCTTGCCGCAATTTGCCATCGTCGCCATCCTCGACCGCAAGGGCCACCCCGTGACGGCCACGGCGCCGCTGCAGCGCCTGCGGGTCAACGAGCGCAGCGATTTCCTGCTGCGCCACTGGCGCAGCAATTCCAGCGCGCTGCGCATTGCGCTCGGCAGCGTCAACGGGGGCGGTGTCGCCACGGCGCCCGGTGCCGATGAAGGCCTCGTGCATTTCACGCGCCGGCTGGAAGACGAGGATGGCAATTTCGATGGCGTGCTGCTCATCTCCATCCATTCCAGTTACTTTTCGGAATTCTACGACAGCGTCAATTTTGGCAAGTTCGGCATGTCCGCCATGGTGGGCGAAGAGGGCGAGCTGTTCGGCACGCGCCTCGGCTCGCGCGTCCTGCCGACCCAGACCGGCCGGGGCACGCCCTTCCTCGATACCAGCTTCCTCGAAACGGACAGCGGCGCCCTGCATTCGGGCGGCAGGATCGCCTTTTCCGACAAGCAAAGCCGCTATGTGGGCTGGCAGGCGCTGAAAGCCTATCCGTTTACGGCCGTGGTCGGCCTGTCGGACGGCGAGATGCTGCATCCCTACGAGGAAACGCGCACCATTTATCTCGGCATCGCCCTGGCCGTCACTGTGCTGCTGCTGGCCTTTGCCGCCGTCGCCACCGTGTTGTCGCTGCGCCTGGCGTGGCGCCACCACCAGTCCGAAGGCGTGCGCAATGCCTACCGCATGGCCACCGAAGGCACGAGCGACGGCTTTTATATCATCGCCGCCCTGCGCGGCACCGATGGCAGCATCCTCGATTTCGAGATCGTCGATTGCAACGAGCCGGGCGCCGGTTACTTCGGCGTGCGGCGCGAGCAATTGCTGGGCATGCGGCTGCAGTCGCGCGCCCACGAGCCGTATTTCCGCGACCTGATCCACAATTACCGGGCCGCCATGGAGTCCGGCTTTTCCGAGGAAGAGATCGAGTTGCCGGAAGGTAACCCTTTCAAGCTGCGCTGGATACGCCGGCGCCTGGTGCGCAGCGGCGACCGCCTGGCCGTCACCCTGCAAGACATCAGCACGGCCAAGGAGCACGAGCGCGACTTGCGCCGCCTGGCCAATGAAGATGGCTTGACGGGCTTGCCCAACCGCTACTGGCTGCAGCAATTCCTGCCGGGCGCCCTGGGGCGGGCCGCCATCGCGCGGCACATGCTGGCGCTGCTGTTCATCGACCTGGACGGCTTCAAGGATATCAACGATACGCAAGGCCACGCCGAGGGCGACAAGGTGCTGCGCGCCGCCTCGCTGCGCCTGAAGGCCGTGCTGCGCCCGGGCGACCACGTGGTGCGCCTGGGCGGCGACGAATTCGTCGTCGTGCTCGACCCTGTGGAGGACGACAGCCGCGCCGAGCAGGTGGCGCAGCGCATCGCCATCGCTTTCGACGAACCGTTTTACCTGGGCAGCGAACGCCACAAGATGGGCGCCTCGATCGGCATCAGCCTGTATCCGCGCGATGGCGCCGAGACGGAAGTGCTGCTGAAGAATGCCGACATCGCCATGTATGCCGTGAAAGTGGCAGGCAAGGGCCATCACCGCTTCTTCCAGCCCGAATTGTTCGAAACCATCCGCAACCGCCGCGAACTCGAGCAAAGCCTGGTGGCGGCGCTGGAGCAAGACCAGTTCCTCGTCGTCTACCAGCCCCGGGTCGACGCCATGAGCGGCCAGCTGTGCAGCATGGAGGCGCTTGTGCGCTGGCAGCATCCGCAGCACGGCATGGTGCCGCCGCTGGAATTCATTCCCGTGGCCGAGAGCAGCGGCTTGATTTCGCAGCTGGGCGAAGTCGTCATCGAGAAGGTGTGCCTGCAGATGGCGCGCTGGCAGGCCAGCGGGCTGGAAATGGTGCCCGTATCGATCAACGTCTCGGCGCGCCAGTTCGGCCGTGGCGACGTGCACCAGGTGCTGGCGTCCGCGCTGGCGCGCCACCGCATCGATGCGCGGCTGATCGAGGTGGAAATCACGGAATCGGCCATGATGGATGAGCAGAACCGCGCCGTGGAGCAGCTGTCGGCCATCCGCGCGCTGGGCGTGCGCCTGCTGGTCGACGATTTCGGCACGGGATACTCTTCGCTGTCGCAGCTGCAGAAGTTCGCCATGGATGGCTTGAAGATCGACCGCGCCTTTACCATGGAGCTGGGGCGCTCGGAGCAAGGGGAAGTGTTCGTGCGCGCCATCCTGTCGATGGCGCATGCGCTGGGCATGAGCGTGGTGGCCGAAGGGGTGGAGACGCGCGAGCAGCTCGACATTCTGCGCGCCCTGCAATGCAATGAAGTGCAGGGCTATTTCATCTCGCGCCCCGTGGCGGCCGAACAGATGCTGGCGCTGATGCACCTGCGCTTTCTGATACCGCTGCCGGCCCCCGTGCTGCCCCCGTACAGCCCCGCGATTGGCGTAGAAAACAACGCTGTTTCATAAAAAGAGCGAACGTTCGCTTTTTTCTAAAAAATATTATATGCTTCGCTCATGCCGTCAGTGAATTGGAGTTCACGGCGGCAAGAACAGTGCAGGACGGGTGAGGTTGAGCTACCCGGGATAATGTGACGAAGACACTTCATATAATAAAGAGAGACTAACTTGAAACATAAATATCTGCCCCTTTTGATCGTTGCCGCGTTCGCCGGCATCTCTTCCACCGCACAAGCATCGGGCTACCGTTTTGGTTCGCAAAGCGTTTCCGCCCAGGGCACGGCTGACGCCAGCGGCGCCGAAGCGGCCGACGCGTCGACCATTTTCTACAACCCGGCCGGCATGTCCCGCCTGGAAGGCACGCAGTTCGTGGGCGGCGGCACCCTGGTGGTACCGCATTCGACGTTCCAGGATAAGGACTCCGTCAATTTCAGGAACAAGCTGACAGGCGGCACGACCAAGGACTACGCACCGGATGCCGTCTTTGCGCCAGCCCTGTACGCCAGCAAGAAAATCAATGACCAATGGACCGTCGGCATGGGCCTGTTCGTGCCCTACGGCGCCAAGCTTGACTATGGCAACAGCTGGAGTGGCCGCTATGCGATCACCAATATCAAGCTCGAAGCCATCGCCCTGAATCCTTCCGTGTCGTTCAAACTGGACCAGCACCACTCGTTCGGTTTCGGCGTGACGGCCGAATACATGAAGGCGGAGCTGGGTCAGGCAGTGGACGTGCCAGGTTCGGTCTCTTTCCTGCAGCAACATGCGCCAGCCGCATCGACCGCTTTTCTTACGAATATCCTCAAGACCCAAGGCATGGATGCATTTAATGCTGCCAGGACCGCACTGGGTACAGCCAAAGATGGCCATGCCTCGATGGATGGCGACGACTGGGGCTTCGGCTTCAACCTGGGCTATCTGTACCAGCTGAATGAAGGCACGCGTTTCGGTATCGCTTACCGTTCGTCGATTTCGCACAAGCTGAAAGGCGACACGATCTGGGACTTCTCGCAAGTGTCGAACAATGCGGCCGTGAATGGCTTTATCAGCGCCGCATCGGGCAAGGTCAACTCCAAGGCGCTGGTCGAACTGCGCACGCCGGAAACCGTATCGATCAATGCTTTCCACCAGATGGACGATAAGTGGGCTCTGATGGGCGACGTCACCTGGACCCGTACTTCGCGCCTGCAGAACCTGGATATCCAGTTCCCGCCGACGGCCGAAGGCCCGGAACGCATTCGCCAGAACTGGAAAGATACCTACCGCGTCTCGCTGGGCACCAACTACAAGTACAGCGAAAGCCTGTTGCTGCGCGCCGGTATCGCGCATGACCAGGCGCCAGTGCGCAGCGCCGAACTGCGTCATCCTGCCTTGCCGGACAGCGACCGCATGCAGTACTCGATCGGCGCGAACTGGAAGCTGAACGCCAATTCCTCGCTGGATCTGGCCTACAGCTATATCGACTTCAAGGATGCTGAAGTGAACTACACTAATAAATGCGGTCCAGTGCCGCCGTTGTCCACTGGCTGCACCGGCAACGGTGAAACCACCAAGGGCCTGTTCAAGACCCGCATGCAGTTGATCGGTCTCGCTTATAACTACAAGTTCTAAGCAGGTAGTGGCGGCCAACCCGGCCGCCATGAAATGAAGAAAGCGCCTTCGGGCGCTTTTTTTTATGCCGCGCAGCACGAAACTTGCTTTTCGAAAAATGTTGATTCATTATTGGAATGAAACCGGATGCAGGTCTGGATGGACATGAAAACCGACAAGGGCATGACATGCGAATTGACATTGATCAAAGCGGCGATGCGTCATCGCTGACGGCGCTGGCGGGCGCCAGCCCATGGGCTCTCTGCGGCGCCACCCGCGGCGGGGAGGCCTGGCCATGAGCGCCACGTTTCCTGCGTTGCCGCCGGCTTTCGTGCGGCCCGGCTTCGGCGACACGCCCGTCGGCGCGGTGGTCGCCTTTGCCGGGGACAGCGCCGGTGCGCATATCGAGGCGAGCGGCTGGATGTCGTGCGACGGCCGCACGCTCGCCGTCGCCAGCTATCCCGAGCTGTTCGTCGTGCTCGGCTATCTGCATGGCGGTTCGGACGAGCAATTCTGCCTGCCCGACTACCGGGGCAGCTGTTTGTGCGGCCACGTTGCCGGTGCTTCCGCGCCGACCGATATCGGCGTCAACTACCTGATCAAATTTACCTACGGCTTGCGGACACGATAGCCATTCCCGCTTGGCCAGCGAGCCGGCCTGGCGGGAAGCCGGGGTCTAGGCGTGCATGGCCTGGTCCAGCAGGCTCAAGGCATGCCGTACGCTGTCGTCGGGCAGTTCCAGCAAGTTATCCCCCACATACCACTCCACCACGCTGTGCCCGGGCAGGGCGGCGTGGCTGGCGCGGCCGAACAGCCAGATGCCGTGTTCTTCGGCCACCTGGTTGCGGATGGCGATGGCCCGCTCGCGCGACACGGGCAAGTGCAGATGCAGCATGTTGGCCTGCGGCTGGGCGGGGTTGACGGCGATCGATGGAAAATCGCGCAGCAGCGCGTACAGCCATTGCGTGCGTTCGAAATAGCGGGGCATGGCGGCCAGGCGCGCATCGAATTGCATGGCGGCGGCCACCACGTAGGGCGTGCGGTGCACGATATTGCCGCCCTGGCGGCGGAACCACTCGCGCGCCCGTTCCACGAACGGGCGGCTGCCGGCCAGCACGGCGCCACCGAGGCCGCCGATGCCCTTGTACAGCGACACGTACACGGAGTCAAAGCCGTCGCAGATGACCGGCAAGGGTTGCTTGAAGCCGGCTTGCGCTTCCCACAGGCGCGCGCCATCCATGTGCAGGTGGATGTTGCGTTCGCGGCAATGCCGTTTGATCTCGCTCAACTCATCCCACGACGGACATTGCCCGCCGATTTCGCGCATCGGCAGTTCGAGCTGCGCGGCGCCCAGCGCATCGGGCACGGCGCGCAAGTCGTCCACCGTCCACGGGCGGTGCGGGTCGCCGATCATCAAGCCCTTGAAATGATCGAGCAATTCATGGTTGCCCCGCTCGTGGCGCAGGATGTGCGACGTCGGATGCAGCGCCACCAGGCGCGAGCCGCGGTCCTGGCAGGCCAGGCGCAGGGCAGTGACTTGCGCCAAGGTGCCCGTGAGGCAGAATACGGCCGCCTCGAAGCCGAGCAGGCTGGCGATCTTGTTCTCGAACTGTTCGATCAGCGCGCCTTCGCCATAGGTATCGTGCGCAACATCGTTGGCATCGCACCAGGCGGCCATGGCGGCGAAGGTGGCCGCTGGCGTGGGCTGGCGGTGGCCCGGCAGGATGGTGTGGCAGCGCTGGCGCAGTTCAAGCTCGTTCACGGTGTTTTCCTTACAGGGTGGCCGTGGCCAGTTTTGCGCCAAAGCCGATGAACATGGCGCCCACGCCGCCGCCCATGCCGGCCGACAGGCGGCGACGGCGGCGGAAGGTCTCGGCCAGGCGCGCACCGACAAAGATGATGGCCGTCAGGTAGGTAAAGCTGATTACCTGGCAGATCAGGCCCAGGCCGATGAAGGACAGCACGGGGTTCGGGAAGGCCGGGTCGACGAACTGGATGAAAAACGAGATGAAGAACAGGATCGCCTTCGGGTTCATCAGGCTGATGATCAGGGCCTTGCGGAACGGGTCGCTTTCCTTGGCGGGAGCAGGTACGGCAGCCGCTTCGCCTTCAGCGGGAGCGGGTGCGCGCAGCTTGCGCCAGCAGCCTATCAGCATTTGCAGGCCGATCCAGCCCAGGTAGGCCGCGCCGATGTATTTCACGACGTAGAACAGGGCCGGGCTGGCTTTCAGCAGCGAGGCGACGCCGCAGGCCGACAGCACCATCAGTATCAGGTCGCCGGCGAAGATGCCGAAGGCGCCCTGGTAGGCGGGCCGCACGCCGCGCTGGGCGGCCACGGACAGCACGTACATGGAATTGGGGCCGGGCAGGATGACGATGAAGATGGTCCCCAGTAAAAAGGTCCAGAAATCGGTGATGCCCAGATTGGCGTGGAAAAGTGCGTTCATGATTATTCCGCTGGATTGAGCTGTACGTGATGGAATTGCAGTGCGGCAAGATTCGCATAGATGCCGCCCAGGGCAACCAGCGACGCGTGCGTGCCCGTCTCGACGATCTTGCCGTCTTCCATGACGACGATGCGGTCGGCCCGCTGCACGGTCGCCAGGCGGTGGGCGATGATGACGGTGGTGCGTCCCACCATGGCCGCTTCCAGCGCCTTTTGCACCAGGCGTTCCGATTCCGCGTCCAGCGCGCTGGTCGCTTCGTCGAGCAGCAGCAGCGGCGGATTTTTCAGCAGGGCGCGGGCGATGGCGATGCGCTGGCGCTGGCCGCCGGACAGGCGCACGCCCCGTTCGCCGAGGAAGGATTTGTAGCCGTTCGGCAGGCGCTCGATGAATTCGTGGGCGGCCGCCATTTTCGCGGCGGCGATGACTTCCTCGTCGCTGGCGCCGGCGCGGCCGTAGCGGATGTTTTCCATGGCGTCAGCCGAGAAGATCACGGTATCCTGCGGCACGATGCCGATGGCGTCGCGCAGGGTGTGCAGGTCCAGCTGCTTGATGTCGACGCCATCGAGGCGGATGCTGCCGCTCTGCGGGTCGTAAAAACGCAGGAACAGCTGGAACAGCGTGGTCTTGCCGGCGCCGGACGGGCCGACGACGGCCACCGTTTCGCCGGCGCGGATGTCGAGGCTGACGTGGTCGAGCGCGTGCGTGTCGGGGCGCGACGGATACGAGAACATGACATTGTCCAAAGTCAAGGCGGCGCCGTTCGCGGCGCGCGCGGGCAGCGGCAGCGGCGTGGCAGGCGATTCGATTTCCGATTTGACGGCCATCAATTCCAGCAGGCGCTCGGTGGCGCCGGCGGCGCGCTGCGCTTCGCCCATGACTTCGGACAGGGCGCCGATGGCGCCGGCCACGATGGAGGCGTACAGGATGAACTGGCCCAGGTCGCCGCCCGTCATCGAGCCTTCCAGCACGGCGCGCGCGCCCAGCCACAGCACGAACACGATGGTGCCGAAGACCAGCAAGATCGCGATCATGGTCAGCAGGGCGCGGGCGCGGATGCGGCGCATGGCCGTCATGAAGGCGCCTTCGACGGAGTCGCCGAAGCGCTTCGATTCTATTTTCTCGTGCGTAAACGCCTGCACGGTGGGCATGGCGTTGAGGATTTCGCCGGCCATGGCCGAGGCGTCGGCGATGCGGTCCTGCGAATCGCGCGACAGCTTGCGCACCTTGCGGCCGAATACGATGATGGGCACGACGACGAGGATCAGCAAGCCGATGATGATGCCGGCCAGCTTGGCGCTGGTGACGAACAGCATCACCAGGCCGCCGAGGAACAGCAGCACATTGCGCAGCGCCATGGAGATGCTGGTGCCGACCACGGCTTGTATCAATGTCGTGTCGGTGGTGATGCGGGACAGGACTTCGCCCGTCTGCGTGGTTTCAAAGAATTCCGGGCTTTGCGTGACGACGTGGCGGTACACGGCGCTGCGGATGTCGGCCGTGACGCGCTCGCCCAGCCACGACACGGTATAAAAGCGCGCCGCCGTGGCCAGTGCCAGGATGGAGGCCACGCCGAACAGGGCGAGGAAGACCAGGTCGACGTGCTGGATGCTTTTCGAGCCGGCCGCGCCGCCGAAACCGAGGTCGATCATCTGCTTGAAGGCGGCGGGAATGGCCAGGGTCGAGGCGGCGGCCACCACCAGCGCGATACCGGCCAGGAAGAACTGCTTGCGGTACGGCGTCAGAAAGGGCATCAAGCCCTTGAAGGCGGCCAGGCTGCCTTTCTTCAGTTCGCGGCTGGTGCCGGTATCAAGAGTTGGTGCGGTGCTAGCTGTACTGGTGCTGCCTGTTTCTGTGCTGGTTGTCATTGTTTTTCGCTTTGATTTACATATTCGATGGTGCTGATAACGCTTACAACTTCATCGGCTGAACATAGCCCGTCATTTCCAGGTAGGCGCGGCCCGCGGGCTGGCCGTCGCGCTCCACCGTCACGGCGCCTTCCCAGTACACGGCCCCCGTCGAGCGGCGCGAATCGAGTTCCTGGTCTGGCTGCAATGGCTTGATCTGCCAGCGTGTGGCGCCGGTGCGGATCTCGGTGGCGACCGGGTATTCGGCCTGCGTGCGGGGCGAACGCCACAGCTGCGTGGGCGTGAAATCGACGTCGCCGGGCGCGTACTGCGTCATCTTACCGGACGCATCGCGCCATGTCGCGTGCGCCCATAGTTTAGCACCTGTCTTGCTGCGGATCTGGAAGGCCATCAGGGCGCCGCCGTCAGCGAGGTTGGCGCCTATCCAGTTCCAGCCGCTGGCGTCCGCATCGAGCACCTGGCTCGACCACTCGTGATCGAGCCAGGTGGCGCCCGTCACGGCTTCCGGCTTGCCGCCCGCGCGGGCGATCGTGCCCGTGGTACGCAACTGCGGCTTGCTGTAGTAATAACTGGACTGCTCGGGCCGCGCGCCCTTGCGCGAGTAGCCGCCAACGCCCTGCAGCAGCACGGGCTGCGTGGGGGCGAGGGTCAGTTGCAGGTTAAAATCGCGCGCGGCCAGGCTGACCCGGTAGCTGCCGTCGGTCTGGCGCTGCATGCGCCAGTCGTCGAGTTTCACGTCCGTGTCGCCCACCTTGGCGTAGGCCAGGCCGAAACCCTCGCGCGCGCTTTTTTCGTCGTGCAGCAGCTTGCCCACTTTCGGGTCGGACAGGGCCGCGTGGCCGATGATCAGCTGTTTCGGCGCGAAGGCGCTGGGGTTGTCCGCGTCGGCGGCCGTGGCGCTGCGAAAGAAGGTCACCTGGTAACCGAGCTGCTCGCCGCCGGCGGTTTTGACCCAGCCCGTGGCGTACCACCATTCCGTCTTGTACGCGGGGTGGGCGCCGAAATCGTGCGGCATGCGCAGGGTCTGGCCGGCCGGCAGCGGCGTGACGGGGGCGAAGGCGGGCGGCGCGGCGATGGCGGCGGCGCTGCAGAACAACAATAAACAAGTCAAGCGGCGCATTACCAGTCCTCCCTGACGGCGCGGATGGGGCCAGCGGACAGCGCCTGGCGCCCCGCGATGAGGGCGGTGAGGGCGGCCGCCGTCAGCAGGGCGGCGGCCACGGTGGCGATCAGCGGCCAGGGCAGGTGCAGCTGCATGGTCCAGTGGAACGATTGCGGGTTGACGATGAAGACCAGCACAAAACTGATCAGCAGGCCCAGGACAAAACCGGTGGCGATGCCCAGCGCCGTCAGCGCGCCGCCTTCCAGCGCCAGGATGGACAAGATCTGGCCGCGCGTCACGCCCACGTGGCGCAGCATGCCGAATTCGCGCGCGCGCGCCAGGGTCTGCGCGGAAAACGTGGCGGCAACGCCGAACAGGCCGATGACGATGGCGATGGCTTCCAGCAGATACGTGACGGCGAAGCTGCGGTCGAAAATCTGCAGGCTCAGGGCGCGGATGGCCGACGGATTCGACACTTCCAGGCTGGCGCCGAAAGGCAGGGCCTTGAGCTTTTCCTGCAACTGCTCGCCCGTGGCATCCTTGGCCAGCCACAGGGCCGCGTCGCTGACGTCCATGTCGCCGGTCAAGGCGCGGTAGTCGTCCAGCGGCATCTGGATGGCGCCGGACGAGCGCGCGTAGTCGCGCCAGATGCCGGCGACAAAGAACTGGTGCAGGCCGCCCGCCAGCGGCAGGGCCATCTGCTGGCCAGGTTTGACGTTGTACAGATCGGCCGCCGCTTCGGACAGCCACACGGGTTTCGCGCCCGCTGGCACAGGCAGCGTTTCGCCCACCAGCACCATGCTCTTGCCCGGATCGGCCAGGTTGATGGGACGCGCCAGCAGCATCACGTTGGGACGGTCCGGCGCCAGCGACAGCGAGCGCAGGCGCTGGAAATCCACCCTGGCCACGCCGGGCAGCGCGGCGATGCTGGCCTGTTCGCGCGGATTCAGTCCCGCTGTGCCGCCGCTGGCGGCCGGGCGCGCATACACGTCGGCCGGCAGAATCTGCAGCAGCCAGTCATCGACGGAGACGCGGAAACTCGACACCATGATGGCCATCGCCACCATCAGGCTAAAGCTCGACAGCACGCCGCCGAGCGCGATGCCGGCCTGGCCCGAGGCGTTCGCCAGGCGCGCTACGGTCAGGCTGCGCACGGGCGCATGCTGGCTCGTTTCCGTGCGCAGCCAGGCGCGCTGCAGCAAGCGGAAGACGACGGCCGCCAGCTGCGGCATCAGGGCGATGGCGCCGATCAGCAGCAGGGCGATGGACAGGTAGCCGAACAGCGGCAGCTCGAACACGGGCGGCAGGAACGTCAAGGCGCCGGCCAGCAGCAAACAAGCCAGCGCGGGCCAGGTCTTGGCCAGGCGCGTCGTGACGACTTCCTCGCTGCCCGATTTCAGGGCGATGGCGGGGGCGGCGCGTGCCGCTTCCAGCGCGGGGGCCGCGCAGCCCAGCAAGGCGACGCCCAGACCCAGGGCAAAGTAGACAAAGGCGGCGACGGGCGTGAACTGCACCTGCGGCTGCACGCCCGCGAAATAGCCGGCGCCCAGGTCGCCGCCGAAGAAGCGCAGGGCGACGGCCGCCATGGCGTAGCCGCCGGCGATGCCCAGCCCAGCGCCGACGATACCGAGGCTGGCGCCCTCTAACAGCACCTGGCGCAGCAGTGTGCCCCGCTCCATGCCCAGCACGCGCAGCAGCGCGAACTGGCCGCGGCGGCGGATGACGGACAGCGCCTGCGTGGAAAACACCAGAAAGGCGCCCGTAAACAGGGCGACGAGGGCCAGCACCGTCAGGTTGACGCGGTAGGCACGGCTCAGATTATTGTTGCGGCTATTCTGGTTGTCGTCATTCGGCTGGCCCACCTGGAAACGTCCCGGGTACTGCGCTTCCAGCTCCCTGGCCAACGCGGCCTGGAAGGCGTCGCGGTTGACGCCCTGGCGCAGTTTCAGGTCGATGCGCGACAGCTTGCCCAGCTTGTTGAAGCGCCACTGCGCCGCGCCGATATCCATCACGGCGATGCGCTGGCCGGCGCGCGCCCGCTGCAGCGAACCGGCCACGCGCAGCGATACGCTACCCGTGCCCGATTGCAGGGCAATGCTGTCGCCCTGCGCCACATTGATCCAGCGCAAGGCGGCCGGCGATAAAAAGAGGGCGTCGTCGGCCAGGGTGTCGAAAGGCTGGCCTTCGGCCGGCGCGCCGATCAGGTCGGGCGAAATGAAGCCGGCGCGGAAGACGTCGAGCGCCAGGATGTGCAGCGGGCCGCCGTCTTTCTTTCCTGCTACGCCGGCTTGCAGTTCCAGCACGGGGGAGGCCACGGCCACGCCGTCGCGCTGCGCCAGCCACGGGTAGATGGCTTCGTCGAACAGCGCTTCGCGCCCGGCCACCTGCACGTCGGCCTGGCCGGACAGGCTTTTGACGGCCGTGGAAAATTCGTTGAAGGCGGCCGCGTTGATCAAATGGATGGCAAAACCCAGCGACACGCCGATGGCGATGGCCAGGATGGCGACGAAGGCGCGCACGGGATGCGCGCGCCATTCGCCCAGCAGCAGCCAGCGTGACAACAGGCGCGTACCCGCGGGATTGGCTGCCGGCGCACTCAATTCAGACATTCGACGGCCAGGCGTTCGCCGGCGCGCCGCGCTTTCAATTGCGCCGCGTCGCGGGTTTTATCGCCGGCGCCGACGGCGTCCTGCGCCGCCCATTTCTGTTCGAGGCGCAGCTGGGCGCAGTGCTTGTCATGGGCTTCGCGCTGTCTGGCGCCCCGTTCGCGCGCCTGGTCTTCCCGCTGTTCCTGCTGCTTGCGCGCCGCTGCCAGCTGGCTGGCGACCCGCTCCTGGCGCGTGGCCGCGCCCTTGTCGACGGCAGGCGGCGGCGAGGGGATTTCCAGGATCTGCAGCTGCCCGCCCGTGCAGGGCGTGGCGCTGTAGCTGGTCTGGCCATCCTGCACGCATTTGTAGACGTCCTGCGCGCTGGCGGAAGCAGCCAGCAAGGCCATGAGCAGGAGATACGGCGGCTTCACAATATCTTCCCCGGATTCATGATGTTCTGCGGGTCCAGCGCCTGTTTCACGGCGCGCATCAGTTGCAGTTCCAGCGGCGACTTGTAGTGGGCGAGATCGGCCTTTTTCAGCGCGCCGATGCCGTGTTCGGCCGAAATCGAGCCGCCAAAGCCATGCACCTGGTCGTGCACGATGCGGTTGATGGCATCCTGGTTGGCGAGGAAGTCGCCATCCGTCATGCCGGGCGGCGGCGCCACGTTGTAATGCAGGTTGCCGTCGCCCAGGTGGCCGAAGCACACGAGCTGGCAGCCGGGGAAGGCGCTTTCCAGCGCCACATCCGTGACGGCGATAAAGTCGGCGATGCGGGAAATCGGCAGCGAGATATCGTGCTTGATGTTCTTGCCCGCCTGCGCCTGCGCCAGCGGAATGTGCTCGCGCAGCTGCCACAGGCCTTCCGACTGCGCCACGGAACTGGCGACGACGGCGTCGGCGATCAACTCGTCTTCCAGGGCCGCGCCGATGCTCGCCTCGAGCAATTCCACCGCATGCGCCTCGGACTGGCTGCTGGACAGTTCCAGCAGCACATATTGGCCATGCGGCTCGGCGAAAGGCCGCGGCAGCTGCGGGAACTGCTCGGCCACCAGTTGCAGGCAGTACTGCGACATCAATTCAAAACCCGTCAGGCTGGCGCCGCAATGGTCCTGCATCAGGCTTAATAAACGCAGGGCGTGGGCGGGCGAGTCCATGGCGGCCAGCGCCGTGATGCAGGCCTTCGGCTGCGGGTACAGCTTCATCACCGCGCCCGTGATCACGCCCAAAGTGCCCTCGGCGCCGATGTACAGGTCGCGCAAATCGTAGCCGGTATTGTCCTTGCGCAAACCGCGCAAGCCGCTCCAGATCTCGCCCTGCGGCGTGACCACTTCCAGCCCCAGGCACAGTTCGCGCGTGTTGCCGTAACGCAGCACGGCCGTGCCGCCCGCATTCGTCGCCAGATTCCCGCCGATGGTGCAGCTGCCTTCGGCCGCCAGCGACAGGGGGAACAGGCAGCCGGCGGCGGCCGCCGCTTCCTGGATGGTTTGCAGGATGCAGCCCGCGTCCACGGTGATGGTGCGGTTGACGGGATCGAGCGCGCGAATGGCGTTCAGGCGCGCCAGCGACAGCACGACGGCCGTGCCGGCCGCGTCGGGGATGCTGCCCAGCACCAGGCCCGTGTTGCCGCCTTGCGGCACGACGGGGACTTGCCATTGCGCGCAGGCGCGCAGGATTGCGGCCACTTGCTCCACCGTGGCGGGGCGCAGCACGGCCAGGGCCTTGCCGGTGAACCTGTCGCGCCAGTCGGTGAGGAAGGGTGCCGTGTCGGCATCCTGGGTGAGGACGTAGCTGTCGCCCAGCAGGGCGCGGCAGGCGGCGAGGAAATCGGCTTTTTCAGTCATTTCTTGATGCTCACTTTATTCACTTTTTCCAGTAGCTCTTTGGCCATGCGCCTGGCGGCCTTTTTATACGGGCGCAGATACAGCACGGCGCAGGCAAAATAGATGCAGACGATGGCCGCTTCTCCCCAGGCCATCAGGGCCGAGGTGGGGTTCGTGTCGCTGTAGCCGCGCACCACGCCTTCCGTGAAGTACAGCAGGATCACCATCGACGACCATTGCAGGGTGTAGACGTCGCGCTTGATGACGCCGTACAGGGGAATGAACAGGGGCGCCGCCTTCAGGACGACCCAGGAACCGCCCGGCTGCAGCGGCGCGACGACGGTTTCCCACAGCAGGCACCAGACGATCAGGGTGACGAGGCTGGCGATGGCGCCCCAGTGAAAATACTTGTGCAGTGCGCCGTGCATCATGCGCCTGCCAGTTTCGCGGCGTTTTCCGCCAGGCGCCGGCCCAGGGCGATGGCCAGGCGTTTTTCATCGTCGCTCAGGGCCTTGTCGCCGGCTATGCCCGACCAGTGCGTGGCGCCGTACGGCGAGCCGCCCGTGGAGGTGGTCATCAGTTCCGGGTGCGTGTAGGGCAGGCCCATGACCAGCATGCCGTGGTGGAAGAGGGGGATCATCATCGACAGCAGGGTCGATTCCTGGCCGCCGTGCAGGCTGCCCGTGGACGTGAACACGCAGGCGGGCTTGCCGGACAGGCTGCCGGCCAGCCAGTCGCTGGCCGTGCCGTCCCAGAAGTACTTCATGGCGGCGGCCATGTTGCCGAAGCGCGTGGGCGAGCCGAGGGCCAGGCCCGCGCATTCCTGCAGGTCTTCCAGTTCCACATAGGGAGCGCCAGCGGGCGGCACCTCGGGCGCCGTCGCCTCGGCCACCGTGGAGACGGCGGGCACGGTGCGCAGGCGGGCATCGCAACCGGGCACGCTTTCCACTCCCTGGGCTATCAGCTCGGCCAACTGGCGCGTGGCGCCATGGCGTGAATAAAACAATACGAGAATAATCAGATTGGTTGGCTTCATCATTGGTATTATAGGGCGCTTTACAGCCTGATACGACTGCTGTCATGGCGCCGTTCTGATTTTGCACATGTTTTCAAAATATATATTCCCCATCTTTCAATACCTGTGGCGCGCCCTGAGCATGGGACTGGCCGTCGTGCGCGGCCTGACGTGGTCCGAAACGCGCGACCTGCTGCAGTTCGCGCGCCGCCGCGTGCGCGAGGAAAGCCTGCCGCAGGTGGCCGGCAGCCTGACCTTCGCCACCGTGTTCGCGCTGGTGCCGCTGCTGACGCTGGCCCTGGCCATCTTCACCACTTTCCCGCTATTCAATACCTTCCGCCATGCGCTGGAAGACTATTTCGTGCAAAGCGTGATGCCCAAGGGCATTTCGAACACCATTCTCGGCTACCTGACCACGTTCGCCTCGAAGGCCACGCGTTTGTCGGCCATCGGCGCGGGCGCCCTGATCGTTACCTCGGTGGGCATGATGGGTTTGATCGAGCGCGTCTTCAACCGCATCTGGCGCGTGCGCCAGGAGCGCCGCTGGACCAAGCGCCTGCTCGTGTACTGGGCCATCGTCACCCTGGGTCCGCTGCTGGTGGGCGTGTCGCTGACGGTGACGTCGCGCCTCTTCATGGCCACCAGCGGCGTGGTGGGCGCCGTGCCCTTCCTCGGCGCCGTGTTTTATACCTTGGTGTCGATCGGCCTGACCATGCTGGCGTTCACCTTGCTGTACATCGCCGTGCCGAACCGCGACGTGGATTGGCGCGACGCGGCCTGGGGCGGCTTGCTGGCGGCGCTGGCGTTCGAGGTGGCCAAGCGCGGTTTCGGCGAATTCATCCAGGAATTTCCCACGTATTCGCGCATCTACGGCGCACTGGCCGCCTTGCCGCTGTTCCTCGTGTGGATTTACCTGAGCTGGATGATCACCCTGGTGGGTGCCTTGCTGGTGGCTGCCTTGCCCGTCGTGAAATACGAGCGCTGGTGGTACGAGGCGGCGCCGGGCAGCGAATTCGTCGACGCTGTCGCCATCCTGAAAGTGCTGTACCGCGCTTGCCACTGCGCCGATTCGGCCCTGGTGGGCGCGGCCGAGATCCGCCGCAGCACGCGCCTGGGCTTCGAAGAAATGGAAACCCTGCTCGACAAGATGGTGCAGCAAGGCTGGGTGGGACGCGTGAACGTGGATGGCGCCGTGCGCGTCCAGTGGGGCAAGCGCGTGGCCGACAGTTCCGACCACTGGGTCTTGCTGGGCAACGTCAACCGCATCAGCCTGGCCGACGTCTACCGCTTGTTCGTCTTCGGCGGCATGCGCGTGAACTCCGGCTATCCGGCCGGTTCCACCAACGAGCGCGACATCAAGGCGGCCGAAGAGGCTGCGGCGCTGGCGGCGCAGGTGGAAAACGCCGTGGAGCAGGGACTGGGCCTGACCCTGGCCCAGCATTTCGGGGCCGTCAAATGCAATTGAGTGGTTTTAACTGAGCGGTCTTAGTACACCACGGGCCGCAAGGCCGCCAGCAGCGCCGCTGCCTTGAACGCGGCCGCATCCTGCGTCCGCACCACGCCCAGATAATACGTGTCTTCGCCGCCGTGCATGTTGACAAGGCGCAGCTGATGCGGCGCCAGGTGGGCGGCGATGGCGGCCAGGCCATCGGCCATCGCGTCGCCGTCTTCGCGCTCCGACCACGAAAAATCGCGCAGCGCGGGCAAGCCGATATGCTGGACTATGCGCGGCACTTCATCGACGGCTTTCCAGTCCAGGGTGGTGCCGTGGCCCAGCGTGTGGGCGGCCGTGGACCAGAGCAGGAAGAAACAGGCCGCTACGGGCGTGTCTCCTTCGTATTCTTCTTCCGGGTCGTCCTCCGCCAGCTCGTCGAGCGTGATGTCTACGCAGCGCGCGGCCAGGTCCGCGTCGCCCTGCAAGAACAGGGCGGCCATGGTGCGCAACTGCGCGCGGTCGGCCTTTGCCAGGATTTGCGCCGGCGTAAAGCTGCGGCGCCTGACGGGTTTTTTCTTGCTCAGGCCCATGGCTTCGCTCAACTGGGCCGTGATGGCCGCCTTGAAGTTTTCCACGGTGTCGAACTGTTCCAGCAACTGGCCCGTGAAATCCATGCTCCAGGCCATGCCATCCTTGACGACATATAAAAAGTCGCTTTGCACGGCCACGCCGCGCAGATGGTGGGCGGGCGGATATAAAGGCACAAACGATTGTTTTCCGTCCAGGGTCAGCATGCAGGCCAGGCCTTGCGCATCGATGGCGAATATCAGGTTCTTGCGCAGCCTGGGCGGCGACGACGTCGTGGCGCAATCGATGGCTTCGTACTGGCAGGGCGCCAGCAGCTCGCCCTGGCTATCGACCAGGCCAAACAGGAAGCGGCCATCGATGCGCTGGCTGACGATGGCGATCTTCTTTTTCGTGCCGAAGTCCTGCACGGAGCTGTAGGCGGGCGGCACCACCATCGCGCCCGCGGCGTCCAGCACACCGTGGACATTGCGCTCGTCCTGTTCGCCCGTCAGGCGCATGAAGTCGATATACCCATCGTCGCGCTGGCACAGGTTGTCCACGCCTTCGATAAGCCGTGCGCCGTCCGGCAAGCGCCGGAGGCAGGTGGCGCCGTCCGGCGCAACCTGGTGGAGCAGGTGGGGGCTGATCACGTACAGGTCGCCGGGTGCGGGCGGCAGCACCACCGTGCCGTTCAGGTCCAGCACGCCGTGCGCATCGGGGGCGTCCGCCGTGGCAAAGGTGATCCAGCCATCGTCCGCGTAGTAGACGCCCAGGTCGACATAGCGCTGCGACAGCGGCACGATCCAGCGGCCATAGGGCGTGACCAGGCCCAGGATGTCGGGCTGTTCGGCCTTGCTCACTGCATAGCACAGCGCATCTTCCTCCCATCCCGCCACTTCCAGGCCCTGCAGGAACGGCACATCTTGCGTATCGAGTTCCTCGACATCGGCCAGTTGCGCATCGGCCGTGGCCGACCAGTAGCCCGTGGCGGGCGATGCGGCGCCGGCGGCCAGCAGGGGCGCCAGCGCTTCCTTGTCGCCGCGCTGCAGGGCAGAGTGCAGGGCTTGCGCCTCGGCGCGCAGGGCGTCGAGCCCGGCTACGTAGTCCGGCGTGTCGATATCGTGGGGGATCAGCTGCACGCAATCGAGGATCAGCCACGCCTGGCCGCCCGCCAGCAGGGCGCTGATGCCGGCGCGCGCGACGATGGCGGCCGCGTCGCGCGGCCTGTCCATCAGGGCGGACAAGGCTTGCCAGCTCGCTTGCGCCTGCGCCATCGGCGCGGCCAGCACGCAGGGGCAGTCCTCGCCATCGCCGTAGATGGGCCAGGCGACGGCTTGCGTGCCGGCGCCGATGAGCAGCTTGAACAGCGCAGGTACCTCCAGCCGCCATTCGGCCAGGCCGGTGATCGTCTCGGTGTCGAAGCCGGCCTGGCCGGGTAAAAAGGCGGTGCTGAACAGGGCTGCGGTATTGATCATGGATATTTATCTAAAGTGAACGGGGGATTCAGGGCGCTGGCGGCATGAGCCAATGCGCCAGCGCGCCGCGCTCCAGGCCCAGGTGTTTGGCCACGGCGGCCGCCTCGAAGGCCCACAGGCCGTAGTAGCCGCCCAGGCCGTGCGCGCGCACATGGCCGTTGAACCAGTCTTCGCGCACCAGCGCGCCATGCCAGCTGGCCAGGTACTGTTGCAGGTGTTCGAGCTGCTGCGCCGGGTCGTCGGCGTCCAGGCACTCGAACAGGGCGGAATAGGGCTCGGCGAAATACCATTCGTCGACGGCCGGACGCTGCGGGTCGATGGTCGACAGCAGCGCCTCATACACGCCATCTTCGCCATCGAAAGCCGTTTGCAGGGCAGCCAGGCGGGCGGCCAGGTCGTGGCGGCCGAACAGCAGGGCCGCGCCCAGCAATTGCAGGGTACGCGCGTAATCGGTCAATTGTTCGAAATCAAAGGCGGGCAAGGCGTCGTCATCGTAGGCCTCGGCCAGGGCCGCGCGCGCCGTTTCGCAGGCGGCGACGGCCGCTTCCAGCGCCGTTTCCACCTCGGGCAGCGGCAGCCCGGCCGTGTAGCGCAGCGAGAATGCCTGATAAGCCGTGCTGGCGGCGGCGCAGGCCCAGTAGGCGTCATCGCCGCCATCGATTTGCGCCTGCGCCTGTGCGCGTCCGTAGGCGGCCAGCAAGGCGTCGAGGTAGGCCAGGTTGCGGGCAAAATCAAATGGGGTGCCGGAAGGCAGGGGCGGCGACTGGCGCGGCGCGTGGGGCCAGGGCGTGGACGAAGGCGGGCACGCGGCGGCGCAATCGCGCTGGATGGCCCAGTCGGCGAAGATCTGCTGCAAATATGCCGCCGTCTCGTCGTCGTGCGCGATGGCACCTGCGCCCACCAGGGTCGTGCCCAGCAGGGTGTAGCCGGGGAAGCGGCTGCTTTCGTAGGCGATGGTGGTGACGCTCTGGATGGCCTTGCCGTCGCTGAGGTCGCGCACGCGGAAATACACGTCGTCCCAGCCCGCCAGCGGCGGCGCCGGCGCCTCGTTCGGCAGGGTGCTCCAGCTGCCGTCGTCCTGTTCTTCATAGGCGTCGAGCAGCTCGTCGATGCCGCCGGGGCGGTCGATGCGGTTGTTGGCGTCGTACTGCAGCCCCAGTTCGGCCGCAAACGCGGCCGCGTGGCGGCCCTCGAAGACCAGGTACTGGGCGTTCATGGTGCCGGCCAGCAGGTCGGACTCCTGGCCCGCCACCTGCAGCGCCTGCGGCAGCCGGTACCAGTGGTGGCCGGGGATGCCGGCCATGGGGCCGTTTTCGTCCGCCTGGGGATTGGCGCAGCGCAGCTGTTCCAGCCAGTTGTAGCGTTCGTGCCGCGCCGCCTCCGTGCCGCTGCCGCGGCCGGTCAATTCATCGAACAGGGTATTCAACAACATGTGCATCTATCCTAAAAAAGCGTTCATGCCGCCGCTGTTTGCGCAAACGCAAACAGCGCGTCGAGCACGGCGTCCGGCTGCTCGGCCATCAATTCGTGCCCGCTGTCGACCTGCACCACCGTGCCATGCGCGATGGCGGACGTCAGCAAGCGGGTCGATTTGGGTGGCGTCATCATGTCGCGCGCGCCGAAAATGAACAAAGTGGGGCAGTGTACCGAAGCGGCGGCGATTTCGCCGTTCGCGTAGGCATTGCAGGCAAAAAAATCCGTATGAAACACGTGATCGGGGTTGAGGACGGCGATGCGCTGTTTCAGGCGCCGCGCGCCGCCCATGGCGTAGAAGCCGGGGCCGGGAAACGACGGCTTTTGCGCGATCGACGAGTGCGACCAGATATTGACCATGTCGATGGCGGCCTGTTCGTCCTGCAGCGCCGTTTCCAGCAGCGCGGGCGAGACTTTCATCGGGTAGGTGGAACCGAGCATGGCCAGGTGGCTGACGCGCTCCGGCGCCAGGAATGCCGCTTCCAGCGCGATCAATGAACCCATGCTGTGGCCGACGAGCATGGCCCTGGGCGCGCCGGCAGCGTCCAGCACGGCCAGTATCCAGCGCGCCAGTTCCGCCACATTATCCTTTGCCGCGCCGCCGCTGCGGCCATGGCCCGGCAAGTCGACGGCCAGCACGTTCCAGCCGTGGTGGGCGAAATAGCGCGTCTGCAGGGCCCACACGCTATGGTCGTTCTGCGCGCCGTGGATGAAGACGGCCGTGGGCTGGTTCGGATTGAATGGCTTGCCGCCCGTGTAGCAGTAGGCCGTGGTGTTGTCGATGGTGAGCTGCATGTCAGGCGCCTTTCTGCGACAGTTTCAGGCCACGGGCCAGGTCTTCGATCAAATCGTCGGCATCTTCCAGGCCCACCGACAGGCGCATGGTGCCCTGCGTGATGCCCGCCTGCGCCAGTTGATCGTCGGGCACGCGGAAGTGCGTGGTGGAGGCGGGGTGGATGACGAGCGACTTGGCGTCGCCCACGTTGGCCAGGTGCGAAAAGATCTTCAGGCTGTCGACGAATCGCTGGCCCGCCGCGCGGTCGCCGCGCAGGCGGAAGGTGAACACGCCGCCCGCGCCCTTCGGCAGCAGCGTTTTCGCCAGTTCATAGTCGGGGTGCGACGGCAGTTCGGGGTAGGACACGGATTCCACGGCCGGATTGGCCAGCAAAAAGTCGATGATTTTGCGCGTGTTGGCCACATGGCGGTCCATGCGCAAGCCCAGGGTTTCGATGCCTTGCAGGATGGCGAAGGCGTTGTGCGGGCTCATGACGGCGCCGAAATCGCGCAAGCCTTCGCGACGCGCGCGCAGGGCGAACGGCGCCACCGTCGATTCCTCGGCGAAGACCATGCCGTGAAAGCCGTCGTACGGCTCGCACAGTTCGGCAAAGCGGCCCGTTTTGTCGTAGGCCGCCTGCCAATCAAAAGTGCCGCCATCGACGAGCAAGCCGCCGATGGCCGTGCCGTGCCCGCACAAAAACTTGGTGGCCGAGTGGAACACCAGGCCGGCGCCATGCTCGAAGGGGCGCAGCAGATACGGCGTGGTAAAGGTCGAGTCTAGCATCAGCGGCAAGTGGTGCTCGTGCGCGAGGGCGGCAATCTGCGGGATGTTCAGCACGTCGAGGCCGGGATTGCCCAGGGTTTCCGCGAACAGCACTTTCGTATTCGGGCGGATGGCGGCGCGCCAGGCGTCCACGTCGCGCGGGTCGACGAAGGTCGTCTCGATGCCGAAGCGTTTTAATGTGTAGGCCAGCAGGTTGTGCGAGCCGCCGTACAGGGCGCGCGAAGCGACGATGTGCGAGCCGGCGCCGGCGATGGTCGACAGGCCCAGGTGCATGGCGGCCTGGCCGCTGGCCGTGGCGATGCCGGCCACGCCCCCTTCGAGGGCGGCGATGCGCTCTTCCAGCACGGCGTTGGTGGGGTTCGAGATGCGCGAGTAGACGTGGCCGGCCCGCTCCATGTTGAACAGCGAAGCCGCGTGCTCCGAGCTCTTGAAGGCAAACGAGGACGTGAAATGGATGGGCGTGGCCCGCGCGCCCGTGGCCGGGTCGGGCGCCGCGCCCGCATGCAGGGATAAAGTGTCGAAACCGGGGTATTTCGGGCCGCTCATGGTGTCTCCGCCAAGTTTTATAGTGGCAAGATCGTAACCTGATTTGCATCTGAGCAAAAGGGCTGCTGTGCAGGGCGCATGGCGCCGTGCTGGCGGACGGTCAGGCTCAGCTGGCGTGTAACCTGAAGTGTAAAAAAAGTGACCGGCGCGGTGCGGCGGTGGTACGATATCGTATCAGCGATATTCGGGCTGTTTTACTTGTGCGCGTGCGCCGCGCCGCAGGGAAGGCTGCTGCGTGCCAGCGAAATCCTGGGCTTCAGGCGAACTCTCATCGCATGTCCACCAGGAAAGATTTTATGCCCGCAATATCGTTCGACGGCGCCCTTGCCGTACCCGGACCTTCCATCGTCGACGGCCTGTGCCACGCAGGCTGGCTCATGCAAGAGCATTTCATCTCCCCTGAACTGAGCCGCCAGCTGGCCGCCGAATGCGTGCAATCCATGCTCAGCGGCAAGATGAAGGGCGCCGGCGTGGGCAGCGGCCATGCGCCGCTGCTGCAGCCCGACATCCGCGGCGACCATATCGAATGGCTGGAAACGGGCAGGTCAAGCGCGTGCGACCGCTACCTGGCACACATGGAAGCGCTGCGCCTCGTGCTGAACCGCGAGCTGTTCCTGGGGCTGGAAGAGTACGAAAGCCATTTCGCCCTGTATGCGCCGGGCGCGTTTTACCGGGCCCATCTGGATAGATTCCGCGACGATGACAAGCGCACCGTGTCCGTCGTGCTGTACCTGAACGACGACTGGCTGCCCGGGCACGGCGGCGCGCTGCGTTTGCACCCGCAGGACGCGCCCGTGGTGGACATCTTGCCGCAAGCGGGACGCATGGCCATGTTCCTGTCGGGCGAGATGCTGCACGAGGTGCTGCCGACGGCGCGCGAGCGCCTCTCGATCGCAGGATGGTTCCGCCGCCGGGGCTGATGAAAAGTTGCGCGCAATCCCCCCTCGATTTGATTGCGCGCAAGGCTGGATTTTTCCGCAGGCATAGGCTACAGTCGCAGTAAGGGCTAGAATAACTAAAATACCAATCACGCGGACAGGACGGCCAATATGAAAGTATCTGAAATTCTCCAAGTCAAGGGCAATATCCTCTACACGGTCACGCCTGACCAGCCCCTGCTTGACGCGGCCAATACCATGGCTGAAAAAGACATCGGTTCGCTGGTGGTCATGGAATTTGGCGACCTGGTCGGCATGCTGACCTTCCGCGAGGTGCTCAACGCCTTGCATGAAAACGCGGGCCAGATCGGCGGCGGCACCGTGCGCAAGCACATGGATGACCATCCGATCACCGTCACCCCGGATACGGAAGTCAATGAAGTGCGCCGTATCATGCTGGAAAAGCATGCGCGCTACCTGCCCGTCATGAACGCCAAGACCCTGCTGGGCGTGATTTCCTTCTACGACGTGGCGCGCGCCGTGCTCGAAGCGCAAAGCTTTGAAAACCAGATGCTCAAGGCGTACATCCGCGACTGGCCGGCCGAAACAACCGACTGAGCCTCACCCAAGCAGTAAAAACAACGCCGGCAACTGCCGGCGTTTTGTATTGCAAAGGAGAAAGGCGTCGCCTACGCCGCCCCCTGCAGCGCCTCGTTGTTCAGCCAGCTGCCCAGCGCCGCTGCCGTCATGGGGCGGGCGAACAGAAAGCCTTGCGCCATGGGGCAGCCCAGCGATTGCAAGATCTGCGCTTGCCGCTCGTCTTCCACGCCTTCGGCGATCACGGCCAGGCCCAGGTTGCGGCCCAGCTGGATGACCATTTCGGCGATGCTGCTGCCGCGCGCGGAGCCCGTGATTTCGGTGACGAAGGCGCGGTCGATTTTCAGGCGGTCCACTTGCAGGCGCTGCAGGTAGGACAGCGACGAGAAGCCCGTGCCGAAGTCATCGATGGCGATGCTCACGCCCGTTTGCTTGATCTGCCACAACATCTTGATCAATAAATCGGGCTCTTCCATGGCCATCGATTCCGTGATTTCCAGTTCGATGAATTCGGGCGGCGCCTGCGTCTCTTCCAGCGCGGCGCGCAGCATTTCCAGGAACAGCGGGTGGCGGAACTGCACTTGCGACACGTTGACGGACATGACGAAATTGCGGTGGCCCTGTTCGCGCAGCAGCACCAGTTCGCGGCACGCCGTGCGCAGCACCCATTCACCGAGGTCGATGATGATGCCTGAATACTCGGCAATCGGGATGAAGCGGTCGGGCGAGATGAACTTGCCGTCCGGCGTCTGCCAGCGCAGCAGCGCTTCGGCGCCCACGGGGCGGCGCGTGGTCAGGTCGATCTGCGGTTGATACACGACAAACAGCTGGTCCTGGCTGAAGGCCGTGCGCAGTGCGTGCATCATGCGGACTCTTTCGCGGATTTCGATGCCCATGCTGCGCGAAAAATAGAAGTGCCCGGCCCGCTGCTGGCTTTTCGCCCGCTTCAGGGCGATATCGGCATCCTTCAGCGCATCGGCGCCCGTGCCCGCATGCTCGCCCAGGCGCACCAGGCCCAGGGTGGCCGACAGCTGCACATCCTGGCCGTCGATGCAGAACGGGGCCTGGAACAGGGCCAGGATATTGGCTGGATTGACTTGCGAGGAGTCGCCCAGCACGCAGAAGATGTCGCCGCCCAGGCGCGCCACCGTCAGATGCGGTCCCAGCTGGGTTTGCAGGCGGCCCGCCACGGCGACGAGCAGCATGTCGCCGAACTGGTGCCCCAGCGCGTCGTTGGTTTCGGCAAAGTGGTCGAGGTCGACCAGCGACAGCGTGGCATCGTCGCGCGCCGGGCCGGCCAGGGTGGCGTCGAGGATTTCCACCAGGCGCGTGCGGTTCGGCAGCTTCGACAGCTGGTCGTAGAAGGCGGCATTGTGCAGGTGCGATACCAGCTCGACGTTGTCCAGGCCCACGGCGACGTTGCTGCAAAACACTTCCAGCAAGCTTTCATCGATGGCCGAGAGGGGGCGCGGCAGCACCAGGTAGGCGGCCGCGTCGCGGCTGGCCTTGCCCGCGAAGTACAGGGTGGCGTAGTCGTGCGCGTACACGTTGCGCCGCTGCGCCAGCGTGTGCTCGATGGCCGCCATCACGCGGGGGTTTTGCAGGCCGCACAGGGCGCTGTGCGGCAGGCTGGAAAAGCTGCCCGTGCAGGCCGAGACGAGCAGCTCCTTGCTGCCATTGTCCTGCAAATCCTGCACGCACAGCACGCCGTCGGCGCGGATGCCCAGCAGGTCGGCGATCTGCGCCAGCACGCCGGCCGAGAAGTTCTGCACACCGTGCAGCGCCATCAGCTGCGTGCTGGCGTGGACGATGCGGTCCAGGCCGCGCCGGCTGCTGCTGATCGAACGGATCTGTTCGTATGAGCGGATGGCCGCCGTCACCGTGGTGAACAGCTTGATGCGCGTCAACTCGGATTTGGTCTTGTAGTCGTTGATGTCGAAATCGCGGATGGCGTCGATTTCCGGCGCATAGCCGGGCTGCCCCGTGCGCAGGATGATGCGCACATCCGTCATTTTCAGGGTTTCGCGGATGTAGCGCACCAGGTGCAGGCCCGCGTCATCCTGTTCCATGACCACGTCGAGCAGGATGACGGCGATGTCGTCTTCATGCTTGAGCAGTTCGCGCGCCTGGCCGGCCGAATACGCATGCACGAATTCCAGCGGGCGTTGCTGCATTTCCAGGTTGCCCAGGGCGAAAGTGGTGGTGGAGTGGACGTCTTCATCGTCGTCGATGATCATCACCCGCCAGACGCTGCGCGGTGCGACGGCCAGCGGCGCCGCTGGTTGCTCATCGAGGAATACCAGGTCGTCGTGATCGTCCTTGTTGGCGTCAAGGGGGATGATCGGTGCGGGCATGTATAGCTTCTCCAGGATGACTCGATATTTTTTACGAGCGCGTCAAAAAAGCCCATGGCGTTGTTGCGTTGCCTCGCCGTACTTGCGTACTGTCTTCGGCAACGACGCCTAGCCCTGGGCATTTTGTGACGTGCTCTCGGCGCAGCCAGTATCCGGCTTGGCATCGGATTTTGTGGGCGCGCTTTCATCCAAGTATATAGCTATTTAATAAGCAAAATGTTTTTTTAAATCTATTCCGTCGAGCAATATTTCTTGGAGTGCATGATTGCAACTCATATCTGGTGTTTTTTATATGAAAAAATACATGGGATCTCAAAATGGCGAGGCGGGTGGGGCAATATCGGGCCTTGCCGCGGCATTAGCGGCATGGCCTGCCCCGCAGGCTGGTAGAATTGAGTTTTCCAGTCCTCACACTTCCTACTATGTCCGGCAATTCTTTTGGCAAGCTGTTTACTGTTACCACTTTCGGCGAATCGCACGGTCCGGCCATCGGCTGCGTGATCGATGGCTGTCCGCCGGGATTGATCCTGTCGGAAGCCGATATCCAGCCCGAGCTGGATCGCCGCAAGCCGGGCACGTCGCGCCACGTGACGCAGCGCCAGGAATCGGATACGGTGGAAATCCTCTCCGGCGTGTACCAGGGCGTGACGACGGGCACGCCCATCGCGCTGCTGATCCGCAATGAAGACCAGCGCAGCAAGGATTACGGCAACATCGCGGAAAGCTTCCGCCCCGGCCACGCCGACTATACCTACTGGCACAAATACGGCGTGCGCGACCCGCGCGGCGGCGGGCGCTCGTCGGCGCGTTTGACGGCGCCCGTCGTGGGCGCGGCGGCGATCGCCAAGAAATGGCTGCTGCAGCAGTACGGCACCACCTTCAAGGGCTGCATGAGCCAGCTGGGCGACATTCCCGTGCCGTTCCAGTCGTGGGAGCACGTGCATGCGAACCCCTTCTTTGCCGCCAGCGGCGACGCGGACCTGATCGCGCGCATGGAAGAAGCGATGGACCAGTTGCGCCGCGATGGCGATTCCATCGGCGCGCGCATCGACGTGATTGCGCAAAACGTGCCCGTCGGCCTGGGCCAGCCCATCTACGACAAGCTCGACGCCGACATCGCCTACGCCATGATGGGCATCAATGCCGTCAAGGGCGTGGAAATCGGCGCCGGCTTCGATTCGGTGGCGCAAAAGGGTTCCGAACACGGCGACGAACTGACGCCGGAAGGTTTTATCGGCAATAACGCCGGCGGCGTACTGGGCGGCATCTCGACGGGACAGGATATCAGCGTGTCGATCGCCATCAAGCCGACGTCGTCGATCCGCACGCCGCGCCGCTCGATCGATAAAGAGGGCAATCCCGTGATGGTGGAAACGTTCGGCCGCCACGACCCGTGCGTGGGCATCCGCGCCACGCCGATCGCCGAAGCCATGCTGGCGCTGGTGCTGATCGACCACGCTCTGATGCACCGCGCGCAGTGCGGCGATGTGTCGGTGTCGACGCCGCAGTTGAAGTAACGGACTCGTACCGGATTGGCGTGGCCGCGCCCCGTCAATCCGGTGGCAAGCGCCTCAAGCCACTTTATTTGCCACCAATTCCAATTGGTGCCGCATCTCCACCGACTGCACCAGCAATGCCCGGATATCGTTGATCAGGTTGAATTCCGTCTGGTTCAATTGAATCGGCGGGAAGCTGTCGTCCCAGTCGCCGTATAAAAATCCCGTGGGGTGGCCGTTGGCTGACAGGGGCAGCACGACGAAGCTGCGCGCTTCCGACAATGTCGCTTTCCACCATTGCGGCAGCTTGGCGGCGAATTTCGGGTCGCGCGCATTGTCGATGAAGATCACGCGGTCGCTGTTGAGGGCCGCGTGGAACACGTTCGGCTCATACGCGTCGCCGAACACCATCAGGTCCTGCAGGTCGGCCATGCCTTCGCCCATGCTGATGCGCGCCGAATACAAATGGTCCCTGTGGTTGCGCACGAACGCCACCGAGCGCGAAAAATCGAAGCCCTGGTGCAGCGTTTCGAGCGCCATCGAGACCATCTGGCCCGGGCTGGCGCTGCCGATGGCGCCGCGCAGGTCGGCCAGGCCGCCGATCAGCACGCGGTTGCCTTCGGCGCGCATGCGCGTCGACGCCAGCTGGCGCGCGCGCCGTTCGGCCGGTTTCGACAGCGGCGCGATCGACAGGTCGGCCGCCGCCATTGCCTTGGCCTTGTCCACCGCCACCACCAGGTCGGTGGCCGCGATGCCCAGGGTGCCCGCATAATCGTCGATCAGCGCGTGCACCTGCGCCGCGCCGGCCGCATCGTCATGCCACAGCGAGTCGGCGCAGCGCGCCGCCATGGTCGACAATCCGGCCATCCAGTCGGCGCCGCTGACGGGAGAGTTGTCCGGCGACGGGTCCATCGGACGCATGCCGTTGATCAGGTGTTGCGGCAAGCCCCAGTGGGCGGCCGTGGCATAGCCCACTTCCGGCAGCGACAGGCCGAGGATTTCGCGCGCGGCGGCCGCCTCGTTGCCGGGACCCGCATGCGCCTGCATGCGTGCCCAGAAGTCCGTCATGTAGAACGTCACCATCATGCGGCCCAGGGTGTGCAGCATCGAGCAGACGACGGCTTGCTCCGCCTGCAGGCTGCCGGCGCTGGTGGCCACCTGCTGCGCCACCATCCCGGCCAGCACGGCCTTTTCCATTTCCACGTGGGCGCTGACGGAATCGGGCGACGCCTGCGACAGTTCCTCGATCAGTTTCAGGCCCAGCGCCAGATGGCCGATGGCGTCGATGCCGAGCACCAGCACGGCCTTCGAGACCGTGTTGACGCGCTGGCCGAAGGCCGAATACATGCCGCTGTTGGCCAGCCGCAGCACCTTGTGCGTGAGGACAGGGTCGGACAGCACCGTTTGCGTGATGTCGAATTCGTGGTCGTCCTCGCCGCGCATGGCGCCCAGGATGGCGCTGATGGCCTTGGCGAAGCCGGGCATGTCGCCCTGCTGCCGCGTGCGCGCCCACAGCAGGTCCAGGGTGTTTTTGCCGAGTTGTGTCGGTACCGTGAAATGACCTGGATTCATTGCACCCCTCCGCGCTGTTCATTGGCAGACGGCGTGGGCACCAGCGCCGCATAGGTTTTGTCGCTCAAGGCCGATAGCGCGGCGTGGGCCGGCATCGGTTTGCCCGTCAGGTAGCCTTGCACGTACTGGCAGCCGCGCGACTCCATGAAGTGCATCTGCTCCTCCGTTTCCACGCCCTCGGCCACCACGGACAAATTCAAATGCTTGGCCAGGTCGAGAATCGTGTTGCAGATGGCTGCGTCCTTGCTCGATTCGGGCAAGTCCTTGATGAAGGTGCGGTCGATCTTCAGCACGGAAATAGGGAAGCGCTTCAGATACGCGAGCGAAGAATAGCCGGTGCCGAAATCGTCGATGGCGATGCGCGCGCGGCGCTCCGTCATCTTCACGAGGATCGTTTCCGCATGCACGGGGTCGATCATCAGCGTGCCTTCCGTAATTTCCAGCACCAGGTGTTCGCCCGAGAGTCCTGAAAACGCGATGGCGTCATCGAGCACGTCGAGGAACTTGTCGTTGCGGAACTGGCGCGGGCTGATGTTGACGGAGATGTACAGCGGCCGCCTGGCTACTTCCTGGAACTGCTTGAGCTGCACGCAGGCCGCCTTCAGCGCCCAGGCGCCCAGCAGGTTGATCAGGCCATTCGCCTCGGCGATCGGGATGAAGCGCACGGGCGGCACCAGGCCCAGGGTCGGGTGCTTCCAGCGCATCAGGGTTTCGAAACCCTGGATCTGCCGCGTATGCGCATCGACGATGGGCTGGTAAAACAGCAGGAATTCGCCTTCGCGCACGGCGTGGAACATGGCCGCTTCCAGCGAAATATCGTGTTCCGACGGGCCATTCAGGCGCGGGCTGTAGACCAGGCAGCGGGCCTTGCCCGTTTCCTTGGCGCGCGACATGGCCGCATCGGCCAGCGCCACCAGCCGCACTTCATCTTCCGCGTGCAGCGGATAGATCGATACGCCGACGGAGGCGCCCACGTAGATCGTGTGGCCATCGACTTCGAACGGCGCCTGCAGGGTGGCCAGCAGGCGGCCCGTCACCAGCTTGATCTGCGCGTCGGTGGCGCTGCCTGGCAGCACGGCGACAAATTCATCGCCGCCCACGCGCGCCAGGGTATCGCTGTCGCGCAGGGTCTTGCGCAGGCGCGCGGCGGCCAGGCGCAGCACGGCGTCGCCGACGGGGTGGCCCAGGCCATCGTTGACCTTTTTAAAGCCATCGAGGCCGATGGTGGCGACCGAAAAACCCTGGCCCGAACGGGCGGCCTGGGCGATCACCATGCGGATGCGGTCGGACAGCAGCAGACGGTTCGGCAGGCCGGTCAGCGCATCGTGGGTGGCCATGTGGCGCAGCCGTTCTTCCGTATTGTGCTGGGCCGAGGTATCGCGCCCGACCACCAGCAATTCGGCGATGCCTTCCCCGTTCATATAAGAAGACAGGCGCAGCTCGAACCAGATTTCCTGGTCCGGCGTCTGCAGGCGCACTTCCAGGCGGCCCGGTTCTTCCAGGGCGTCTTCCAGCGCCGCCTGCAGCGCCGCGCGCGACGCTTCGGCGGCCAGCGGCAGCAGCAAATGGCCGGACAGGCCCGAGGGCGCGGCAAACAGGTTGGCCGCGCGCTTGCTGGCGAACAGGATCAGGCCGTCCGTATCGAGCCGGAACACGACGTCGCCTGCCTCTTCCATGAGGTTGTCCAACTCGTGGCGGGCCTCGCGGTGGGCGGCGGATGGGGTACTGGAAAACATCGTGCTGGCTTTTACCTTTTTTGTTATCAGTGCCGGCGCTCGCTGCAGGGCAGGGCGCCAACGGAAAGAGTGCATCGTGCGTGACGCGCGCCATAGGGGCCGGAAGGGCGGCTATCGGAACGCGATCCACACGAAATGTATCATTGAAAAGCACCCGATTACATGAAATAGAGCAACATTGCTTCAGGTTTTGTAAATATTCCTGCCTTCCATGAAAAAAATCATGCTACGCGACACATATCGACATTTTCATTCCATGCGGAAACATTTATCTGCGCCTGCTTCCACTGGCGCGCTTGCCCCGCCATGCGCTTTACGCTAGTCTGGCTGGCAGACGGTGTTGACGGTGCGCCAATGACGGCAGGGGCGCCATGATAACAAATCGCGGGAGACCTCCATGAATGCCTTTGACACGCATGAAGTTTTCAACCAGGCCACGCCCTTTGAAAACGTCAATCTGTTCGCCAGCGACCCGGCGCTGATCGAGGCGCTGCTGCGCGAGGGCGGCGGCGCGGCGCTGCAGGAGCTCGACGCGCTGGGCGAACAGCTGGGCCGCGCCGAAACATACGCGCTGGCGCGCCTGGCCAATATCCACACGCCCGAGCTGCAGCAGTTCGACCGCGCCGGCCGGCGCATCGACGAAGTGCAGTTCCATCCGGCCTGGCATGAACTGATGGCCATCCTCGTGGGCGCTGGCGCGCACGCCGCGCCCTGGGCAGCGCCCGGTCCCGGCGCCCAGGTGGCGCGCGCGGCCGCCTATCTATTAGTGGGCCAGGTGGAAAACGGCACGCAGTGTCCCGTGACGATGACGTATGCCTCGGTGCCGGCCTTGCGCCAGGCCCTTGATCTGCCGCAAATCGCGCAGCGCTGGCTGCCGAAAATCCTGTCGCGCGACTACGATCCCCGCTCCTTGCCCGTGGAGCAGAAGCGGGGCGCCCTGATCGGCATGGGCATGACGGAAAAGCAGGGCGGCTCCGACGTGCGCAGCAATACCACGCGCGCCGTGCCCGTACCGCTGGCCGAGGCGCAATCCCTGTTCGGCGGCGAGGCTGCTGGCGCCTGGCGCATCGTCGGCCACAAATGGTTTTTCTCGGCGCCGCAGTGCGACGCGCACCTGATCCTGGCGCAGGCGGACGAGGGAGGGTTGTCGTGCTTCTTCCTGCCCCGCTACCTGCCCGACGGCAGCCGCAATGCCATCCGCGTGCAGCGCCTGAAAGATAAATTGGGCAACCGCTCGAATGCCTCGTCGGAGGTGGAGTTTGCCAATGCCTATGGCTGGCTCGTCGGGCAGCCGGGGCGGGGCATTCCCACCATCCTGGAAATGGCCAGCCACACGCGCCTCGATTGCGTGCTGGGCAGCGCCGGCATCATGCGCGCCGCCCTGACGCAGGCGCTGCACCATGCGCGCCAGCGGGCCGTGTTCGGCAAGCCGCTGGCCGAGCAGCCCCTGATGCAAAACGTGCTGGCCGACCTCGCGCTCGAGTCGGAGGCCGCCACGGCGTTTGCGCTGCGCCTGGCCCGCTGTTTCGATGCAAAGGACGATCCCCAGCAGGCGATGCTGGCGCGCGTGCTCACGCCGGCCGGCAAGTACTGGATCTGCAAGCGGGGCCCCGGCTTCGGCGCGGAAGCCATGGAAGTGCTGGGCGGCACGGGCTACGTGGAAGACGCGCCGCTGGCGCGCCTGTACCGCGAGTTGCCCGTCAATTCGATCTGGGAAGGCTCGGGCAATGTCATGTGCCTCGACGTCTTGCGCGCCTTCGGCAAGTCGCCGGCCGCGCGCGACGCCCTGGCGGCCGAGCTGGCGCTGGCCGGCGATGATCACGCCGACTTTGCAGATTACCGCGCGCGCCTGCTGGCCGACCTGGACGGGCCGCAGACGGATGAGTTTGGTGCCAGGCAACTCTCCGAACGCATCGTGCTGGCCGTGCAGGCGGCCTTGCTGCTGCGCCATGCGCCGCCGTTCGTTGCACAGGCTTTCCTGCGGTCGCGCCTGGTGCAAGCGCCGGGCGGCGCGTATGGGCGTTTGCCGGCCGGCATCGATTGCGCGGCCATCCTGGCGCGCGCCTTGCGCGAGTATTGATTTCAATAAAACCGATTATTTCGAAAATTCCGGCCACAGGCGGGCTGCAGGCTGGGATAATGCTGCAATCCATCATTTTATCGACACACGGCGCGCTTGCGGTGCATGCTTGCCGGCGCGCCAGAGCAGAGAAAGAAAAATAATATGAAACAAGATCCACGCTTCCCGAATTTGTTCATCACCGATCATCCTTTGATTCAGCACAAACTGAGCCACATGCGCGAGCACGATACGTCGACGCGCACCTTCCGCGAATTGCTCAAGGAAATCACCTTGCTGATGGGCTATGAAATCACGCGCGACCTGCCGCTGACCACGCGCGAAATCAAGACCCCGCTGGTGACCATCGATGCGCCCGTCATTGCTGGCAAGAAACTGGCCATCGTCCCCATCCTGCGCGCCGGCATCGGCATGAGCGACGGCTTGCTGAACCTGGTGCCATCGGCCAGGGTCGGCCACATCGGCGTGTACCGCGACCCGGCCACCCACATGCCCGTGGAATACCTGGTGCGCCTGCCGGACCTGAACGAGCGCACCTTCATCCTGTGCGACCCGATGGTGGCGACCGGCAATTCGGCCGTGTACGCCGTCGACGTGCTGAAGAAGCGGGGCGTGACGGACGAGCAGATCATCTTCCTGGCCCTGGTGGCCGCACCGGAAGGCGTGACCGTGTTCCAGAATGCGCATCCGAACGTCAAGATGTTCTGCGCCTCGCTCGATTCGCACCTGGATGACCACGCCTACATCGTGCCGGGCCTGGGCGATGCCGGCGACCGTATCTTCGGTACCAAGTAAGTCATTCAGGCGAGTATTGCGATGGCAACCTTGATCGACCCGGATTTTCGCGCGCGTTTGCGCGCCCTGAATGAAAAATATGCGGCCGGCGTGCCGGCCCTGATGCAGGCGATCGCGCAGGCAAACGGCCGCTGCGACAGCGAAGGCCCCCGTCTGGAGCCGTTGACGCAGCTGCACCGCGCGCTGCACGCGGTGGCCGGCTCGGCCGCTACCTTCGGCTTTGCCGCGCTGGGGCAGGAGTGCCGGCGCATCGAACAACTGGTGCGCGCCATGCTGAATACCCCTGCGCAAGCGGTGGCGGACTGGCCAGCCGTGCGGGCGCAAGTGGAGGCGCTCTTGGCCTGGGCCGCGCGCGATGCGGGCGCCACCCATTTCAGTGCGTGAATGACAGCGCCATAGCGATGTGGTTGCAATGATTCATTTGATGCAACGCAAAGCACCCGCGTCGCAGATTAGGATATAGTGTGTCCATGCCGCTGGTACAGGGCGCCGCAAGACGGGGATTTGGCTATTAAAGTAGTGTTCGCAAGTTTATTTTGCGAAAGAATGGTTTTTCTCAGTTTTGTTGGTATAATTGGGCATCGTTGGATTCGAGGTAGTAGTGCAGTTTGTCTGTCATTTCTTTCTTGCTTCAAACGATATAACGGGCGCAAGCCCAACTTAACTGAAATAGGAAATTGTAATGGCAACTGGCATCGTAAAATGGTTCAATGATTCGAAGGGTTTCGGCTTTATTACCCCTGACGAAGGCGGCGAAGATCTGTTCGCTCACTTCTCGGCTATCCAGTCGAACGGCTTCAAGTCCCTGCAAGAGAACCAACGCGTTTCTTTTGAAGTGACCGCTGGCCCTAAAGGCAAGCAAGCTTCGAACATTCAGCCAATCTAATACGCTGGATCAAACGAAATAAAGAAATCCTCGGTCTCCGAGGATTTTTTTTCGCCTGAATTTCCGTAAAGCAGGGGTTTTGCGTGGGCAGCGCGCTCTTTTCGGCGTGCTTGCGTCGCCGTGTAGGTCGGCTTAGCGCAGCGTAAGCCGACACCAGCCCATACATCTTGCCAACACCACCAGTGTCGGCTTACGCGCGAGCGCTAAGCCGACCTACGCCGGCCTGCGCCAAGCTACGCTCTACCATTCCGGCCAGCATGGCTAGATTGCTCTTTCACGCCAGTAATCTGGTTGCGCATAGCTATGCCGCAAAAAATCCACGAAGGCCCGTATGCGCAGCGGCAAGTGGCGGCGCTGGGCGAACACGGCGTAAATATCGTTGCCCGGCGCGGCGAACTGGTCCAGTACCGTCACCAGCTGGCCCGATTCGATTTCCGCCCCCACTTCCCACATCGAGCGCCACGCCAGGCCCTTGCCGGCCAGCGCCCAGTCGTGCAGCACTTCACCGTCGTTACAGACCATATTGCCCGCCACTTTCAGAATCACATTCTTGCCGTTTTCGCGGAAGGTCCAGCCCCGCTGGCTGCCTTCGCTGCTGATCGCCAGGCAATTGTGCTTGGCCAGGTCGGCCGGGATGCGCGGCGTGCCGGCCCGTTTCAAATAGGCGGGCGAGCCGACCAGCACGCGCTGGTTATCCGCCAGTTTGGTGCTCACGAGCGAGGAATCGGACAGGCTGGCGATGCGGATGGCCACGTCGATGCCTTCGCCGATCAGGTCGACGAGGCGGTCGTTCAGGTTCAACGACACCGTCACGTCACGGTGCTCGGCCACGAACGAGGGGATCAGTGGCGCCACGTGCTGGCGTCCGAAGCCGGCCGGCGCGGAAATGAGCAGATGGCCACTGGCCTTCACGCTGCGCTCGGCCACGGCCGCTTCCGCCTCTTCCAGTTCGCCCAGGATGCGTTGGCAATCTTCGAGGAAAGCGGCGCCTTCGTTTGTCAGCGCCAGCTTGCGCGTCGTACGCTGCAGCAATTTGACGCCCAGGCGCTGCTCCAGCGCATCGAGGCGCCGGCCTATCATGGCCGGCGCGATGCCTTCGGCGCGCGCGGCGGCCGACAGGCTGCCCTTGGCCACCACTTCCACGAAGGTCGATATTTGTCTGAACTGGCCCATAAGATGCTCTCGTTATCTCGTCACTTGTGATAAAAATGCATAGATGAAGTGATTTTTAGTCTCGTTTCCATGCCTTATAGTGCAATACTATAGAACAAACGCGCCGCCTGGCAGAGTGTTTTTGCACCGCTGCCCAGCTTGCCCGCGCAATCATTCGGCTTATACTTGGATCACCAGATTACTTTTGCTTATATTTACTAAAAACCGGAGAACTTCATGACGCAGAACACGATCGCACTTCCAGAAGGCATGCAAATCACGGGGGACATCGCCCCCGGCTACGAACAGATTTTGACGCCGGCTGCATTGGCGCTGGTGGCCAAGCTGACGCGTGCATTCGAACCGCGCCGCCAGCAATTGCTGGCCGTGCGTGTGGAACGCGCCAAGCGCCTCGACGCGGGCGAGCGTCCTGATTTCCTGCCAGAAACCGCGCACATCCGCGACGGCGACTGGAAGATCGCACCGATTCCGAAGGCGCTGGAATGCCGCCGTGTTGAAATCACCGGTCCCGTCGAGCGAAAGATGGTCATCAACGCCTTCAACTCGGGCGCGGACAGCTATATGACGGACTTCGAAGACTCGAACACGCCGAACTGGGATAACCAGATCACGGGCCAGATCAATATGTACGACGCCGTGCGCAAGACGATTTCGCTGGAGCAAAATGGCAAATCGTACAAGCTGAACGACAAGATTGCCACCCTGGTCGTGCGTCCGCGCGGCTGGCACCTCGATGAAAAGCACGTGCTGGTCGACGGCAAGCGTATTTCCGGCGGCATTTTCGATTTCGCCCTGTTCATGTTCCATAACGCCAAGGAACAGCTGGCGCGCGGCGCCGGCCCGTATTTCTACCTGCCGAAGATGGAATCGCACCTGGAAGCGCGCCTGTGGAACGATATCTTCGTCATGACGCAAAACGAGTTGGGCTTGCCACAAGGCACGATCAAGGCGACCGTGCTGATCGAAACCATCCTGGCGGCGTTTGAAATGGATGAAATCCTGTACGAACTGAAGGAACACAGCTCGGGCCTGAACGCGGGCCGCTGGGATTACATTTTCTCGTGCATCAAAAAATTCAAGCTGGACAAGGATTTCTGCCTGGCCGACCGCGCGAAAGTCACGATGACGGCGCCATTCATGCGCGCCTACGCCTTGCTGCTGCTGAAAACGTGCCATAAACGCGGTGCGCCAGCGATCGGCGGCATGGCGGCCTTGATCCCGATCAAGAATGATCCGGAAAAGAACGACATCGCCATGGGCGGCGTGCGCAACGACAAGGCGCGCGATGCCACCGATGGCTACGACGGCGGCTGGGTTGCCCATCCGGGTCTGGTGGAACTGGCCATGGGCGAGTTCACGAAAGTGCTGGGCGACAAGCCGAACCAGATCGACAAGCAGCGTCCCGACATCGATGTGAAAGCGTCGGATCTGCTGAACTTCCAGCCGGAAGCGCCGATTACGGAAGCGGGCTTGCGTTACAACATCAACGTGGGCATCCACTACCTGGGCAGCTGGCTGGCCGGCAACGGTTGCGTGCCCATCCACAACCTGATGGAAGATGCGGCCACGGCCGAGATCAGCCGCTCGCAAGTGTGGCAGTGGATTCGCTCCAGCAAGGGCGTGCTGGAAGACGGCCGCAAGGTGACGGCCGAGATGGTGCGCGCCATGATTCCGGAAGAACTGGCCAAGGTGCAGCGCGATGCGCCGGGCGGCAACGGTCCGACCTATGTACGCGCAGGCCAGATTTTCGAGGAAATGTCGACGTCGGAATCGTTTGCCGAATTCCTGACCTTGCCGCTGTACGAAGAAATCTGATCCTGATCAAATAACCGCATAAAAAATCCCGGCGATGCCATCAGCATCTGCCGGGATTTTTTATTGCGGAAGGATAAGCTTAAAAATTATTTTTCCACATCCGCAAGGCTGCAAATGCTTCCACGGGCGAGGCGTCGCTGGCCAGCTTGCCTTCCACCTTCAGGCTGGTCAAGATCGCCGGTTCGCGGTAGCGCAGGAAGGGGTTCGTGGCCTTCTCAATGGCAATGGTCGACGGTACGGTCGCTAAACCTTGCTGGCGTTTTTCCGTGTCGATGGCGATGCGTTCCTGCAAGGCCGCATTGCCCGGCTCGACGGCGTTGGCGAAGCGCAGATTGGACAAGGTGTACTCATGCGCGCAAAATACATCGGTATCGTCGGGCAGGGCGGCCAGCTTGCCCAGCGAATCGGCCATTTGCCCCGGCGTGCCTTCGAACAGGCGGCCGCAACCACCCGCAAACAGGGTGTCGCCGGAAAACAGCCACGGTGCGCCGCTGCGCTCGTCGCGCTGGCGCAGATAGGCGATATGGCCCTTGGTATGACCGGGCACGTCGATGACGGCCAGTTGCAATCCCAGCTCGGCCACATGGGCGACATCGCCTTCGCCAAGCGGTTCCGTGATGGCTGTGATAGCCTCATTGCGCGGGCCGAAGACGGGCACGGCGAAATGCTGCAACAATTCAGGGACGCCGCCCGTGTGGTCGGCGTGGTGGTGCGTGAGTAAAATGGCGGACAAGGTCAACTGATGGGCTTGCAGCGCATCGAGGATGGCCGTCGCATCGCCGGGGTCGACCACGGCGGCGTGGCGGCCGTCATGGATCAGCCACAGGTAATTGTCGGCAAAGGCGGGCACGGCAAGTACCGATAAAGCGTGTTCAGGGGAGTGTGTCATGAGCAAAAGAGAAAACTGAATGGACAGTGCGGCATCCGAAAAATCCATTATAGCGCTTGACGGCTGGTTGCAGACGCCGGCCGGCCTGTACGTGCGTGCCTGGGAGCAGCAATGCCTCGACAGCCTGACCGTCGATATCTTCGGCTTTAACGCCGTGCAGATCGGCTTGCCGCAGCTCGATGCGCTGGCCGCCAGCCGCATGCCGAACAAATGGCTGCTCGATGCGCGCCTGCCTTCGCAATCGCCGCAGGGCAGCCGACTGACCCTCGTGTCGGCCTTCGACGAGCTGCCGTTCGACTCGCAAAGCCTGGATCTGGTGGTCTTGCCGCACGTGCTCGAATTTGCCGCCGAGCCACACCAGGTCTTGCGCGAAGTCGAGCGCGTGCTGATCCCGGAAGGGCGCGTGATCGTCTGCGGCTTCAATCCGGCCAGCCTGTGGGGCATGCGCCAGGGCCTGGGGCGGATCACGGGACGCCACTACTTGCCGCGGGCTGGCGAACTGATCTCTATGCCGCGCATGAAAGACTGGTTAAAATTGCTGAATATGGGCGTCAGCCAAAGCCACTTCGGCTGCTACGCACCTGCCTGCAGGACAGAAAAATGGCTGCGCCGCAACGCCTTCATGGACAAGGCCGGTGCGCGCTGGTGGCCATATCTGGGCGCAGTGTATATAGTGCAGGCGATCAAGCGCGTCAAAGGGATGCGATTGATCGGTCCGGCGTGGACCAAAAAACCGGCGACGGCGCCCGCAGGCGCACCGGTCACGAATAAAAGGCGGGAACAGCAAGATGGATAAGGTAGAGATTTACGCCGATGGCGCATGCAAGGGCAATCCCGGCACGGGCGGCTGGGGCGCGCTGATGGTGGCCGACGGCGCCAAGAAAGAAATTTACGGCGGGGAACTGAATACGACGAATAACCGCATGGAATTGAAAGCCGTGATCGAAGCCTTGACGGCGCTCAAACGTCCGTGCCAGGTGGTGCTGTATACCGATAGCCAGTACGTGCAGAAGGGCATCAGCGAATGGATCCACGGCTGGAAGGCGCGCGGCTGGAAAACGGCGGCCAAGGCGCCCGTGAAGAACGTCGACCTGTGGCAGGCGCTGGACGCGGCTCAGGCCGTGCATGAAGTGGAATGGCGCTGGGTGCGTGGCCACAATGGCCATCCGGGCAACGAGCGGGCCGATCAGTTGGCCAACCTGGGCGTGGAAACCGTGCGCGCGTAAGAACAGCCAACGTCGCTAGTTGTAATCGCAGGGCACAGGTTTGCTATACTGTGCCCTTCGCTTTTTGCTTTTACGAATGAATCCGCCATGCGTCAAATTGTTCTCGATACTGAAACCACCGGCCTGAACCCGCGCACGGGCGACCGCATCCTGGAGATCGGGGCGGTCGAGCTGAACAACCGCATGTTGACGGGAAATAATTTCCACCATTACATCAATCCCGAGCGCGATTCGGAAGAGGGCGCGTTGGCCGTCCACGGATTGACGACGGAATTCCTCAGCGACAAGCCAAAATTCGCGGAAATCGCCGACGAATTCCGCGCCTACATCGCCGGCGCCGAACTGATCATCCACAACGCCCCGTTCGATATTGGCTTCCTCAACGCGGAATTCAAGCGCCTGAACCTGCCGCCGGTTCACGAACAAGTGGCCGGCGTGATCGATACCCTGGTGCAAGCGAAGGAAATGCATCCGGGCAAGCGCAACTCGCTCGACGCCCTGTGCGACCGCTACGGCGTTTCGAACGCCCATCGCAAGCTGCACGGCGCATTGCTCGACTCGGAATTGTTGGCCGACGTCTACCTGGCCATGACGCGCGGGCAAAACAGCCTCAGCATGGAAGAAGAAGTGGAAGTGGCTGCCGACGGCGCCGCCCTGGAAATCGTGCCCCTGGCCGAAGTCATCTTCCAGAGCGCCACGGCCGACGAGCTGGCCGCCCACGAAGCCACCATCGCCGGCCTCGACAAGGCCGCCAAAGGCCAGTGCATCTGGACTGCCGTCACGTCGCCGCCAGCGGCCGCCTGAGAAAAAAGCGGCGCATGGTAAATTTCCGCTTGCCAGCCCTTGCAGATGCCGCAACACCTATGCGATAATTCGCCTCGCTTCGGGAGGTTAGCTCAGGGGTAGAGCACTGCATTCACACTGCAGGGGTCGCAAGTTCGAAACTTGCACTTCCCACCAAGAATATCAAGTGAAATCAATCACTTACGCGAAAAGCCGATCTTTAAAAAGGTCGGCTTTTTTGTTGAGTGTAATTTTTCAGTGTAATTTATTTTGTGACGACAAGCAGCGATAGCTTATTTAACGCTTCACGCTGCGCGTCCACCTGCAGGTGCGCATAGCGCTGAGTCGTCTGTATATTCGCGTGACCTAGGATCTTGCTGATCGTGTAAAGATCAACTCCCAGTCCCAACATGATGCTTGCGCATGAATGCCGAAGATCGTGAAAATTCACATGCGGCATGCCCGCCTTCACGCGAGCGCGGCGCCAGGCCGATTGCACTCCATACAACGTCATGTCCAGCGGAAAGTATTTAAGCCACGGTCGAAGCGCCGGGATGATTGGTATGACGCGCATTCGCAGCGTTTTCGTATTGCTTGCCGGGAACGTTATTGTGTCGCGACCGATGTGTGAGCTTTCCATCTGGAACAGTTCGCCACGTCGGGCCCCAGTCAGAAGTGCCGCCCATATTGCTGCTTGAGCAATCGGTGTGCAAAATGAAGCAATTTTTTTCACCTGCTCGACTGTCAAAAAAACTTCGCGCTTGTTGTTCACGGCTACCGATTCGATCCGAAGGCCGTAGTTTTCCGGTATTAGCCTTTGGCGCCAAGCCAAGTGAAGGCCTTTTTTTGCACACGCCAGCGATCTATTGATTGTCGCTGGCGCGTAGGCGGGCACTAACTTTCCAGTTTTCTTGTGCGGTATTAGCTTACTCATGTCCTTAATGACGTGGTCGGCAAATTCTTGTGCCTGGCTAGCCTTGTAGCGCTCCGCCCACGCGCCCAGCCGCTTTGCATGGTGTTTTGCCGTATCTGCACTGCGAAGGCCCTGAGAGTGCTCAATAAACAATGCGAGAATGGCCGTCATCGGCAGATCGCCCGGAATGTGAACTTTCTTCTGCTTCGGCGCGCGCGCAACCGCCGCACGGAGTTCTGCTTCAATCAGCTTGGCATCACTCGCAGTTGAACCTTCCGGCAACTCTCTGTGAATTCTTTTGCCATCAACCATGATTCCGACGTGGAGTTTACCCTTGCTGTCTTTCCAGACTGACATACTTGATTTCCTTTCAACCAGTTCTTGCATTCTTCAAGGTCGTAGCGCTTGGAGCGCGCGCCGACCGGTGTGTATGGCAGCCCGGACTGCTCGAGGCGGCGGATCGTTGATTCGCTGACGCCGAGGGCGGCGCAGATCTGTTGCCTGTTGAGTTCGCCGGCCGTGTTGGCGGTGCGCTTGCCGCCAGCCTTGTCCAGCGCCGCCACCATTTCGGCGATGTGGCGCACTTCGACTTCGCTCATGTTCATGACGTGCTCCCGACCACTACGTCGCCAGCGTGCCCGCTGCTGCCGCATGCAGGACAATCGAGCTTGCCGTAATCCGGCTCGACGCCATCGTTCATGAAGACCAGGCCGCCCGGCGTCGCCGCGATTGTCTGACCAGCGGCGCGCGCGGCCGCGATGCCTTGCAGCGCCTCGGGCGAGAACGGGGCGTCGCGGCGCCCGAGCTGCACTTCGAGCTCGGCAATCCGTTTCGCCCAGCGCTCCCCTGACTGCATATTCTCTGCCTGCGCAGTGGCGCGCCATTCGTTGACCTGCTTGAGCTTGGCTTCGGCCTTTTCGGCGCGCTGTTGCCATGCGTGGACGCAAGTGCATTGGCCACGCCACTCGCCGTCCAGCCCGTGCACGTCGCCCGTGCCGCCGCAGGCGCTGCACAGGGCGCGCATTTCGGCGCACGTATCCTTGGCGGCAGGCCGCGGAGCAGGGGCTGCTGCGATGCCGGCTTGCTCGCGGCCAGCAGCAACCAGCACGCGGAACACGTCGCTGTTGCGCAGCAGCGCGCCTGGCTCATTCAAGCCCCACAGGACAGGCAGCGCCGATATTTTATCCATCAGCCGCCCGATGATCGGCTGGGGTGCAGCCGCCGGGAGCGGTGAGTACTTCGGCTTTGCCGCTTGCTCCGCACGGATAGCCTCGACCTTCGTCCAGATCCTGGCCAGCTCAGTCTCCCCGGCCGTATGCATATCCAGGCCCTGGGTCAGGCATAGGGCGGCCAGCGTGACCATGACGCCGCCTACTTCCTGCGTGCGCTCGCCGACTGGGCGGCCGTACACATAGTCGACCAACTGGTGCGCCTCGCTGGCCGTGCAACCGCACGCCTGCACGAGTTCTAGCGATTCTTCCAGGAAGCGGTGATTGCGCTCAGCGCCGTCAGCCGCGATTTCGGCGCCGAAGCACGCCATCATCCAGGGCTGCACGCGGCTCTGGAATGAATCGGGGGAAGCCACCATCTGCTCTTGTGCTGGAGCAGCTGGCGCGGCCGCCAGCATGGCGCGATATGCCGGCGCCATTGTGGCCAACATGCCTGCGACTGCATCGACCGTCGTGCCCGGCGCCATGTCCAACTGCATCAAGACGAGCGGCGCAGCCTGCCGTGCCAGTTCGATATCGGCAAGCGTTGCGGTCGGCCAGGATGCGATTGCGGCGCCAGCGATGATCTCGGGCGTCGGCTGTACCGGAACCAGCTTCCAGCCATCCGGCACGGCCAGGTGCTGCGGCGCTACCGCGAGCGAAGGGGGCGCGGCTTGCTCCAGCGCCTCGATACTTTCGTTGTTGATCATTCTGCATGCTCCAAAAAGGTTATTTCACCGGGCTGGTGCGGTGTCGCGTCGCCCATCAGGTAGATCACGGACGACACGCCGCCGCCCAGCACCTGGGCGCCCATGGCGCGCAGATGGTGCTGCTTGCCCTCGAACGGCACGGGCTGGCATGTGTGGATCGCACGCAGCACGGCCCGATCCAGCTTGTAGGCCGCCTCCGCCGGGGTTTCTGGCGGCGGTGCTGGGCTGCGCCCAGTCATTGCGCCACCGGCGCTCGGCGCGCCCAGACCCAGTACGGGCCATCCTCGGAGTCGTGAATTGACAGGGTGAACCAGCCATCGCCGGCAGGTGGCGTAGGGTTCCAGTCGGAGACGTCCGTTCCGCCTTGGTCGAAGTAGACGATATATGCCGGATGCTTATCATCCTCGCCGCACAAAGTGGCATACGCAGTTTCCAGGCCTTGCGCAGCCAGCCAGGCGCGATACTCCGCTTCTTGATCCTCGTTGAACTCTGGCATATCTGGGTGCGAGTACCAGCCCTCGGTACCGCGCACGACCGGCGCCCATTCAATAAGCTTGCTCATATTCACCTTTCAGGTTGTCGCGGCCAGGACGCCCGCCAGGGTCGCCGCCACGTAAATCAGGATCAGGACTGCTGCCACGCGCGTGGCGCAGGGGCTGCGCTCGCTGTTCGGCACTTCATCGTTCTTGGTCACATTGCCTCCATGGCTTCAGTTTCGTCGGCAGGCGGCGGATACAGCGCCCGGAAGGCAGGCAAGTCGTCGCCGTGCACCCGGAATTCTTCTTCGCCGAACACAAACCGCCCTGGCCAGCAACCGCCTGGAAAACTGAAGTCGGCATAAGCCCGCATGCCGCCTCCATATCCTGGCTCCAGTTGCCAGCCGTAGACGTAAACCTCGGTCACTTGGCAGCCTGGCAGCTTGGCCTCGACCAGTTCCTGCAGCGCCACACCCGCCGCGACATTTGCGCGCTGCCGGGCGAAGTAGCGGGCCATGCAGGCTTTGCAGCAATACGGATCGCCGGCAGAGCTGAACGTCAATTCTTCCGTGTCCCAATTTGCCCAGTTGCCGCAGCCGTGGCGGCGACATTCGAACTGCCACCCGGCCTCGATCAGCACCCGGGCCGGCACAGGGCCAGGCGCATACTGGTCGTATTCCGGTTTGCGCATGCACGAATCGACGCCATCCCACTCGCAGCCTATTTCGTTGCCGCCTTCTCGGCGCGCCGCCGCGCTGCTAGTGGCGTATCGAATCACGGTCATGTCCTCGCCGTCGCTGACCTGGTAGGCCTTCAGGCGCTTCATGGCGTCACCCGCTTAAATTCAATGACCCACAGCCATTCGTTGGCATCCCAGTCGCCGCCGGTCGATTCCCACAAATCGCGCCAGGCCATGCGCAGGGTCGCGCGTCCGGATGCGTTGCCATCCTTTGCAATGGTGTCGTAGCGGTCCTGTGCCTCGGCCAGTGCGTCCATGTCGATGCCCTCGGCCTCGATATCAGCGTCGCTGATGTCCTGCAGGCGCTCGACACGCACCGACACGATCTCCAGCAGGATCCGGCTGGCCGCACGCGGCATGTGGATGCTCGGGCGCCAACGTGGACGCTCAGGGGCGCCAGCGCATTCACCCACTGGCCAACTGCCCGGGCGATCAGTGCAATCCGGCGCCAGATCGGCGCGGTATTCGATATTGCATTCGGAATGCGGGCGCTGGTGTTCGTCAGGGGAGACATAGCCGAACGTCTCACGCACCCACAGGTGATCACCATGCCCGCCGTGAGGGCAGGCATCGCCGGCCATGCCGTGTGCGCCAGGTGCACGCGTATCCGCAACGCTCACCATCGATTGGAAAGCGTTGCAAGGCCACTGGTAGTCGCCTGGACGGTGCGGGGTAGGCTCCGGCTGCGGCTTCATGATGCGCCGCGTCTGCGTCTTGCTGCCGTCGAGTACGGCGCGCACCATGGCGCTGTTCATGAGGATAGGGCGCTCTTTGATCATGCTATTATTGCCTTTCAATTAATGGAGGCGTTATGCGGCTCAGTTTCGACAGCGCGAAGTTCGGCAAATGTTTGGCCGAAACTCAGATGAAGGCCGGCCATATTCAAATTTTGATCTGGTACAAAGCGCATGACGTTCATAAGACGGTCGACTACCAGATCAGCATTTCCGGCTCGAGGCCGGCCGGGCAGATTCCAGGTGCTGGCGAGGCAGAGGATGCTGCGCGAATTGCGATTAACCATTTTGTTACCAGCAGCGGCTCCAATCACACGACCCATAACTTTGCGTGCACCGAAAGAACGGCACGCTGGCCTGGCGTGTTGGCGTCGGGCACCGGCCAATATTTTTTCCTTGATTGAGCTCATGCCGCAGATCCTTTTTCTTTGCGGCGTTCCCACGTCGTAATCTCGCGCGGGGTCATGAAGCAATATTCGTTTTTCCCGCAGACCGGGCAAACCTTGTCCGTGACGCCGGCGCCGAACTTCTTGCTTGGCACGCTGGTCAGCTCGCCTTCGTAGCCGCGCCATTTACATTTCATCCTGCCGCAGCGGATGGGCGCCGTGTTGTACGCTGGGCGCTCAGTCGCTTTCGGTGCAGCCAAGAAACTGCCAGGGCCGATCATGTGGCGCCGCCTTTCAAGACTTCGCGCATGGTCGCCATCACTTCATGGAATTCGGGCGATGTGCACGGCATGCCTTCGTCGTGATCGGCGATGCCGTCGCTGTCGTCGAGCTTCTTGATCTCCAGTAGCAGGGCGCTCGCCGCGCGCAGCTTTTCTTCCAGGCCTTTGGCGTAGGCGCTCATGCTGCGCACGTTCCAGCCGCCATCGAGCGCACCGTCGGGCAGGCCATCGAGCGCATTTCAGCAGGCAACGAGGTGCTGCGCGTTGGCCTCGCGCATGCCGGGATTGTTGGCGCCAAAGTCAATGGCCACCGCTACGCCAGCACTGCCGCCCATCCCACGGATCACGGTTTCCCGGCTGCAGCCGTCATCCTGGCCCGTTTCGGCAACGAAAAGCAGGCCAGGGGTGCGCACGCCGCTCATGCTGCGGCTCCCGCCACCGTGTAGATGCCCTGGGTGCCCTTGACAACGCCACCGGCTTCCATCGACTCGATCAGCCTGGCCGCGCGGTTGTAGCCGACGCGCAGGTGGCGCTGCACCAGCGATATCGATGCTCGCTGCTGCGTGCGCACCAACTCGACGGCCTGACCATACAGCGGATCGCTCGCGCTGCCGTCGCCTGGCGGTACGGTATCGGGCGCTTGGCCGTTCAATTCCAATACCACGCGCTGCTCGCGCACAGGCTCATGGCCTTTGGCTGGCGCCGCGTTTGCGGCAGGGCGCGCCGCTGGCGCCACCGCGTCCACTTCACCGCCCAGCGCCTCCACCAAGTCGGTCATCATCTTGGCCAGCTCGCCCGCCATCAGGGCGAAATCGCTGTCGAAGCGCTCGTCGTCGTTGCGCGTGGTGCTTTCTTTGATAATTTCCAGCGGCTTGACCGACTTGATGGCCAGGCTCTCGTCCAGTACGAAGCTGATCTTGTCGCTCCAGGTCATGGCCAGGCGCGTGCACTGCTTGCCGGCCGCGATATGGCGGCGGATATCGTCCGCTTCGAGGGTGTGGCGCTTGTACGCCACCTGGGCCTTGCTCTCGCCGGTGGCGCGCATGATCGCATCCTGGTCGACCGTGAAGCCGGTAGGGGATTCGTCCGCCTGCAGCCATTCCGTCATGGCACCGACCGGCGAGCGCTGCACGCGCAGGCTTTCCAGCGGCAGCTTGTCCACGGACTTGAGCAGCAGCTTGATCACTTCATCGGCCTTGGCCGGGCTGGCCGCGTCCACCACCAGCCAGCCATTGATCGGGTCGATCCACACGGCCGTGGTGCTGAGAATGGCGAAGGCGCGGGGCAGCAGCTCGTCGGTGACGCGCTCTTTCAGTTCTTTCATGGCCTTCTTGCCGGGTGCGAAGCCTTGGGCTTCTTCCATTTCCAGCGCGCGGGCGGCGGCTACCTGGTTGACCACGGTCGACGGCAGCAGTTTCTTCTCGGTTTTCAGCTGCAGCAGGAACTGGCCGCCGACGGCGTGCACCAGCGGCGCGCCGGCGCCGCGAGGTGCGGCCCAGCCCTGGCGTACCAGGTCCATGCTGGTGGCGGGTGTGAACTGTTGCGGCGCCAGCGCATGCTCGAGCGCAGCGGCGGACATGGCCCAAGGGGCGGGCAGGCGGTAAATCTGGAGGTTCTTGAAAAACATCTGATACCTTTCAGCGGTCAAACCGCAGTAGCTGCTCAACGACCGCTTCCAGGTCGTCGCGTGTGTATTTGGTCAAAATCCGGGACAGGATCACGTCGATGGTGGCGCTGTACAGCGCCTCGAACTCGATCTCGTCCATCTGTGCAAACGAAACGCTTTTTGCTTCCAGTCGCACCTCGCCCTTGAGGTTCACCGTCGATTCGAAGAAGCCGGCCAGGATCGCTACGTCTTTCCGGAAGCGTTCCTTGTTCTTCGCCACAGGCTGGCCCTGGTAGGTCAGGCCGCCGCGCGGCTCCCACTGGTCGAAGGCGAAGGACACCAGGGCGAAGTACTTCTTGTGAAACTTGTAATTCCGTACCTTCTTGAAATCGGCGTGCATAAGCGCGCCAACCTTCATCTTCTGGATGAACTCGGCCGCCGCCTCGTCGTGCGGGACGAGGACGTTTGCCGTTTTCATGAGCACGATGTCTGTCATGGGGGTATTTCCTCGAAGAGGAGAGATGCAACATCCCACCACGTACTCAAATTTTGTGTTATATTTTTGTTATATATAGTCATTTTTATAGGTGTCACAAATGGAATTAGGTGCGACTCAAATCCGTATCGGAGACAGCCTCTACACGTTCATTAGCAAAGCCGCTTTGACCCAGTTCACTCAATGTCGGCAGTCGGATAACGATTCGGCTTGTTTAGCGAAAATGGCAGACAAGTATTCTTTCGAGCCACTGTCGTCTGAGTTAGCACCACAACCAGAGGGCAGCGCAGAGTTAATCGAAAATGAGACGCCTGATGCGACCGAGGCACTGACAACAATCGACCCCGTCACTCCACCAGAGCAGTCTGATGCGCCAACGCCTTCGTCTGCAAAACTCAAGAGTTTTATGGCCGTAGCTGACGTTGCTGCACTTGAGCTACGCGAAAAGCAGCAAGGGGCGGAAGCACGCCCCCCGGGCGGGCGGGTGAAGTCTGGTACTCCTAAGACCGGCATTAATTAAAATCCGCCACGTCGATCACGATGCCGCGGCAGTACGGCTGGCCGTCATCCACGATTTCGAACGTGGCGTGCGGCACGTCGGTGCGGTAGGTCCAGCTGTAGCCGTCTTCCTTGTCCCACAGGGCATCGACGGCGCGCACCAGCGGCGCCCGGGCGAAATAGTCCTTGAGTGCATCGTCGTCGTGCTGGATATCCTCGCGGAACGGCAGCACGCCCTTGGCATCGATCAGGGCGACACCGCCGCCATAGCAGGAAAATTCGTCGTTGATGGCGCCGCGCAGCTCCATTAGGTCATCGCTGGCGCCAAAGATCACGATCAGGCCGGCCGCCTTGGCCTGCTGCTCTTCTTCCTGGACCATTTCCTTACCGTATTCGCGGCCCGTCAGCAGGCTGGCCAGCAGCTCCTTGCTCAACTTGACCGGCACCAGCTCGGCGGCCGGCGTGCCCATGTTCGTGTACGGATGCTTGTCGGCATGCGGCTTGATGTGCGCGTAGAAGTGCTTGCCGACGGACTCGGCGCCGGCGAAGGCCGCGTATTCGGTGGCAGTTACGTTGGCGTAGTGATAAACATCCGCCGGCACGCCTTTGCGGAAGAACTGCACGGCCAAGGTTTCGGTCGCCGGGCAGTGGCCGATGGCGGCAATCTGCGAGGATTGAATGGCTTGCAGGGTGATTTGTGGTGCTGCGACTGCTGTATTCATTGGTTTCTCCAGGTGGTGGGCGGGGCGGTGTTTATGCGGCTTCAGCGACCAGGCCGGCGCGCGCGGCGGCAAAGTCGAACTTGGCCAGGCGGTCGATGGCCTCGGCCAGCGTCAGGCCGAACTGGTCGAACATCACATCAAGGATGTCGCTGTCGGATGGGTAGAGGTCATCGGCAGCGGCGTCGAGCAGGTCAGGTGCTGGCGCTGGGCGGCTCGGCGCCGGCATCGGTGCTGCGGCGGCCGGCACTCGGCGGGCGGCGATAGGGGCGGCAGGCTTGGACGCCGCAACGTGGCCGATCGGCTCCGCGGCGCGCTCGGCAGCGATCTGCGAAGCTTGCTCCGCCAGTCGGCGCTGCGTATCGGCGGCCGCGCGCTCGCGTTCCGCCTGCGCCGCCTCTGCCGCGAGGCGGTCAGATTCGACTTGAGCCAGGCGGATCGTTTCGGCGGCTGCCTTCTCTGCCTTGACGCGCTCCTCTTCCCGGATCCGGGCCCGCTCGGCTTCAGCCTTTGCTTCCTCGGCGCGCTTGTGATCAGCGATGCGGCTGGTGATGACGAGCTGGAAGTCTTCCATGGGCTTGCCGATGATCGTGGCCATGTCCATGAACAGGAAGCCGTAGCTGGCAGCGTTCTCGCGGCACCAGGTCTGCTTGGCGCGGTAGTCGGCTGCTTGCGTGTTGGCGGCAACCTTGGCGTTGGCCAGCGTTGTGCTGACGGCATCGCGCAGGCTGCCAAGGGTGCGCTTGTTCTTCATGGCGCCGGCAAAGTCCGGCTGCTGCAGTTGCAGGCGCAGCGGCGTGATTTCGGTTTCGAGCGCGGCCACGTGCGCGGTGAAGGCGTGCCGACCTTCGTTCAGGATGGTTTCCTTGATCTGTTCCTTGCGGGTTTTGACCAGCTTTTCCAACTCAAGGCGCTTGGCGCGGAACTGTGCTTTGATGTGGTCGACTGTGCGCATCACTTCGTCAATGGTCGCAGTCTGTGCCAGGGCGGCAGCCTTGGCCAGTTCCAGCTTATCTTCAGCCTCGCCGCAATACTTGACGGTGTTTTCGGCATTGGCGAAGTCTTCGTCGGTTTCCAGCTTGGTGTTGATTTTGGCAATGAACTTCTCGGCGGCGGCCTTGTACGCCACGAGGTTGCTGCTGACGACCTTGCCTTCGGTCTGGACGACCAGGGCGGGCAGGGCGGCGATAGGCTCGGCAGCTGGCTTCTCGACAATGTCCACCTGTGTATAGTTGGCGACGTCGATATCGAACTGCTCCCAGCCGGCCACGATGCGCGAAAACCATGCGGTGTCCGGATATACCCACATCCAGACCATGTTGTCCTCGGTGCCGTCGGATGCCATGAACAGCCACTTCTCGGCGCCGGTCACCAGCAGTTGCTGCTGGACCTGCGGCTGGTGCTCTTCCGGCAGCGCGCCGGCGCCAACCGACGCGGCCAGCTCGGCATTCCACTGCTTGTGCTCGAAGCCGATAGTTTCGGCCATGTTCAGGCCATCGCACGAGGCGCTTTCGCGGCCCAGCGACAGCGTGGCCGGGTAGAGGTCGTCGCCGATGATTTTTTCGGCGAATGGGCGCGCGAGCGCTTCGACCTCGTGGCCGTAGTCCAGGATGTTTTCCTGCACCCAGTCGCTAAACTCCTTGGCCAGGCCGGTGGCCTTCATGCGCACCAGTTCACTGCGAGTGACCTTCTTCGACAGGCCGAGCATTGCGGCCGCCTCGCTGGCGCCATGGTGATCGAAGCGAAAGGCGTGCCAGTCGTCGCTGCCCTGGAGCAGATTGTGGATTTCGCGGGTGAGAGTATTTTCGCGTTGCATGATGTGTCCTTGGTGATTTTTTTGTGGTGTGGCGATTAGTCGTTTTCGTGCGCCCAGCTGTCGATCGTCATTTTTTGCGCCTCGGTGAAGGTCGCCCGGGTGCTGAGCATGGCAATCAGCTGCGCCGGCGTTTTCTTTTTGCTGTGGATGGTCTGGCGCCATGCCGGCGTTTTTTGCTTGAACAGTTCGTCAGTACATTCCGGCAGCTGATCGATGGTGCGGTCATCTGCAGCCGGCGCGGCCGGCGTGATGTCGCGCATTTCGCGGTTCGTTTCCTCAAGCTCGTCTGGCGTGTAGACGCCCAGAATTACGTCAGGGGCGTACAGGCGGCTCCAGCGCTTCACGGCGAGGTAGGCCAATTGCTGGCGTGGATCGGTCGCCCAGAGCGGCGAGTTGCGCACTGAGGCCTGGACAAGCAGCAGTTCGAGATAGCGCGGCTCGTTTTCGCCGCGCAGCGTTGCCCAAATCCGCACGCCGCAGCCTTCTTCGCTTTGCATGGGGTAATCCGGCACGCGGTATTGATAGGCTTTTTTGTAGTCTTTATCGCCCGGCTTTCCCTTGGCAGGCGCCTCGCAAACGCGTGTTTTGCCGATGATTTTTTCCCATGGCCCGAACCATTCGTAGTTGAAGCGGTCGAGCGTGACGCCGCTGGACTGGATGGCTGCGTTCACCAGCTGGCCTTCGTAGCCGAGCGTGCCATTCACCAGGTGCGTCTTCTGCGCCACTGCGAAGGGGTTCATCTTCCACTGCATGGCCTGCATGACGACAGCAGCGCAGTCGGCAGAGCTGCCTTTCAGATGATCCGGGATGGTTGAGCGGCCCTTGGCCATGATGTCGGCCAGGCGCATGATGCTGTCCATGCTCGCAACATCAAGGATCAGGGAGGCGCTGCTGGTACTGGCGACGGACAGATCGCCCTGACCGTACTGCGCTGTTTGCAGGGCCGTTTGACCCTCTTGGGTTGCTGCGTTCATGACTTTTTCCTTGTAAGTTTTATAATTTCCGACTTCAACAGCGCCAGGCGGACGGCGTAGACGATGGCGTGACCGGCATGCCAGTTGCGCAGGGCCTGGCTGGCCACGTCCATCACGGCTTGGCTTACGACGTCCACTGCGCCTCCCGGTGGGCGCGGCCCAGCTGCTTCACACGCGCGGCGGATGCGTCCAGGTCGATCAGCGCTTCGATCTGCGCGGTGATCAGTTCCTTGCGCATTTCTTCCAGCCCGGCCAGCTCGCGGCGCACGCCGGCCAGGCGCATCTTGTTCATGCGGTGCTGGTGCTGCGCGTGGTAGTGGCGATGTGCGGCCAGCAGGCGGTGGAAGAGGGCGATCATGGCCGCACCATTGCCGTGACACCCAGGGCGCCGCCGTCGTAGGCGGCATCGATCAGCGCGCCCAGGTTGCCGATGGCGGCGAAGCTGTGCACCGTGCTGGCGGTGCGGATGGTGATGATGTAGCTCATGTCCTGCTCCTCTGGTTAATTGGTGCCCCGGCAGGGGATCGAACCCTGCTGATGCCGGCCGCACTGTCCGGCACCAAGTCCACTACGGGGCTTTCAATCCTGCGTACGCCAGGAAGCGCGGCCGGTGCGGGTCGTAACTCCGGCGCTTGATACATCGCGTGCCCGCTGACGCAATTCATGGTGCTGGCGGCCCTGTCGATCCGTCGGGCGTGTGATTCCTGCGGCTGGTGGGCCGCCAACAAAGCAAGGGGCTGGTCACAAATCCAGCTGCTTCAAGGCCGGCCTTCGCTTTTACTGCGCGAAGATCGAGGCGAAGTTCACGCCCATCCCTTGCTTTGTTGGCCGCCGGTTACGCCGGCGAAACGGGCCAGGGCGACTGGCTGGGGCGAAATTAGGCTGCCGACACCTGCGAAGGGCGGAACTTGGCCGATGCCGTCGAGCCGTCCAGCAGCACTTCCAGGAAGTCGCCGCGCACACCCGGGTGCGTCTTCACGAACTTGCCGGGGCGCGCCGCCGGGTCGGTTTTGGTGCCCTTGACGTTCACTTTCTGGTTTTCTTTGAAATTCGACATGCTGTATTTCCTTAAAGGTTGGTTGTGGCGCCGGGCTTCCCCGGGCGCCTGATCCTCACGAAGATCAATCGGGGCATGCTGATCCCACAGGGCATTTATCCGGCCCGCCGGCCTGTCCCGCCTTGAACTACGGCGCGGGCGACCGATTCAATCCTTGTTGCAGTCGTGTTCTTCGTTGCTGAACTGGTGCGCGTTGGTGAATTCGCCACCCTCATGCCCATCGCGCCGCTCTTGAAGTGCTTGGTATTGCCCGGTGCGTGCCTCTTGTCTGATGGCCTTGCAAGACTTCGAGCAGTACAGACCCCAACCCCGCTTTACATCAGCTGCGCGTGCCAAGAACTTGGAACGGCAGCACTTGCATTTGCGCTCAACCATCTTCGGCTGAGGGATTCGCTTGACCGCAGGCGCCGCGCTTGCCGCTGGCAGGGCGCGCACATACTCGATTCCGTTCACCAAAATCCGATCCATCTCCTACCTCGCTTTATTTTTATTGACCAAATTTGTGCGGCGGGCGACCTCTAAACTTTTGCCAGCTCAGCAGTCCAGCCCAGCTCGCGGCCATAAAATGTGCCGCTGCAAGACGCCATACGCGCATCTACTCGCGCCAGCTCATGCGCTTGGTTCGGGCTTCCTGCCCAGGCTGTCGCCTCAAAATTCCCATCCTCAAACTTGATCGACACGTTGTACTTGCGCAGCGTTGCGCGCGCCGGTGGGGCGCTGAACAGGCCGTGGAGGGCATCACGGGCGCTCATACTGCTGGCGCTTGCCAAGGGCCGAGGTAGTTGCGGGCCGCCTCGGCACGCATCGCGTCAGCAGCGCCGCATTCCAGGTACTGCAACCGACCGCGTGGCAGGGTGGCGCCGAACGAGTTGCAAATCTCCAGGCGGCGCGGGCTGCCGATGCTGGCGACCAGGCCGGCGCAATGTCCGTCGTTGGTGGTTTTGGTGACGCCGATGTTCGAGGTGATCTTCATGGCGATTAGCCGCGCGCTGGAAGGACGATTGCCGGAATCACTTCGCCGTGGGCGATGAGGACCGCTTCGAGTGCTGCAAGCTCTGCTGGGGACATGTCGTACTCCTGTGTTTGCTTTCGATGGAGTGACTTTACCAAAAAGATAAACATGCAGCAAGCTAAATTTACCAAAAAGATTAATTTATATTTTCGATGCAGCTCTTGGCAAATGAATGGACGAAAAAAAGCCCCGGTAAAGGGGCGGGCGCAAGGCTTTAGAAGGGTAGTTCGGGTGGCGGTGGCGGCCGGTAGGTCTGCCACTCGATTTCGTCAGCGTTGATCTGGTTGATCAGCGGTCCGACGTCGAACGTGGAGTAGCTGCGCGAGAAGCCGCCGACGCGCGGCGACAGCAGCAAAATAGGCAGGGTAGGGAAGAAACGCCGTGCATGCCGCAGCGCGGCCGGGCCGGTGCCTGGCCAGGTGTGCTCCGGCTCGACCTGGACCACGGCCAACTGAATTTGCTTGATCTTGATGATGACGGCGCATAGTTGCATTTCTGCATTATGCTTTGAGCTAGGACAAATGCAAAGATGGGAGTTGGGAAAGTGGATGCTAGATGCGAAAAAAAAAGCCCGCAGGTGCGGGCTGGTGGCTACTTTGATCCTGGTATCAAGACTGGTTGATACATGCCGCCGATTTTTTGAGCTTCAGCGGCTCCACCAGGTAGCAATTTTGCCTTCGTAAGAATGTACTTTGGAAATTTAGTTAGCAAGTAAATTTCCCTGAACCATTGGCGAAATTCTGGTAGTGCCGGATCTGGATAGGCATTTGGTTTTTGTGGGTTGCTAAAAGCCTGAGGATAATAGTCTGGATAATTATGCTCGTACAAAATTCGTTCGCCATATAGTGCTTCGAGGTTGTTATCTTTCCAATGTTTTGCCCATGCAATTCCAACGCTGATATCTGGCAAGGTTTTATCATTAACCGTAAGATCGGCAGATATTAAATCGACGACAAGACCTGTTGTTTCTTTGAAAATTGTGAAGAAGCCTGATGGAGCACTATCTTTTAGCAGTGATACTCTGTCATTGTAATATTTCCATTTGTCGCTCGGAACATAATGCAGGGCATCATAAATGAATGTCCTGAGTCCAAAAGCAGCAAATTTTCGGTAATTTTCCAGCGCTGTAGAGCTATCGGCTTTGGATTCAAAAGCATAATATTCAAGGAATGCCATGCATACGATATCAGGATATGCATAGTGTACAGTCCCATTCTGAATGCTTTCCAGATGCAATTTAGGTTCATTGAACCCTTTGGAATTCAGGTATTGCTTGAAGAACGAAATCCGATCTTTTCCTAATACAACATCGCTCCAGTGCTCCTCCCATTCCTTTGTTATGTTCTGAATGGCATTTCTAGCAATTCCAGTGATGCCGGAGAGTCCGCGCTGGGTTAAGTACGGAATGCCATTGTCAAGCACCCCCATCTCAATCCCGTTGACATCACGTTGGATTTCGATGCCGAGATCTAGAGGGATTTGTTTTTGAGTGGCCAGTTGGCCTACGGAATTCATCGTTAAGTCCTTGTTTTTACGGCAGTAAATGGCGGCCACTTCGCTGTAAAGAAAGTGGTTTTTATTCAATTATATATAAAATTGCCAACAAGAATTCTAATGAATTATTGCATCATTTTATTAAGCGTACGCCAGCGCTGGGCGACGCAATGCCTATCAACTTACCCTTGCGGTAGAACATGATCTCGCGCGCAGCACCGCCCAGGCAAGCATCCATATCAGCATAGGTCGTGATCATCTGCTGGCGCTTCGCCTCGGGTTGCTTCTCGATTGCGTACGTCCAGTGGACTGTCAGGTGGTCGCCCTCAATGTGAGACTTGGCAAATTCGCTGAGGCCGCGCCGTACATCCTCGGCGGCAGCCTTATTGCATGGCGCCGCGTTGGCCGCGAGTGGTAGGGCCAGGAAAGCAGCAAACAAAAATGATTTTAAGATCATGGCGTCAGTCGATAGGGTTATTGATGCTGTATCTGCATTGGTTTGCCGACGGCTCGTGCACCTTAAGCCTCGTTCAAGTTGGCCGAAACCACTTTGGCGCGGTTGCTCATAACCGATCTTTGAAATTGCGCGGCTCGAAACGGACGACGCGACCGACGACATTACACTCGCCTGCTCGACAAGGCTCCCGCTTAAATGCCGGATTCACGGAAGATAGATACCACTCGCGACGATCATATTCCAGGCGTTTTACTACTGGCTCACCATTAAAGTTTAGTGCGAAAACCCCGCCATTCACTCGGCTGGTATTCCTGATATTGATCACGGCAATGTCGTCCTCGTACAGCAAGGGCTTCATGCTTTCACCCTTTACCTTTACAGCACGAAGCATATCTGGCGTGAGGTCATTTTCTTCGAGCCACTGCCGTGGCACATGGAGCTGCCCACAGTCCTCGAAAAGATAGTCCGCCTCAAATCCGGTGATACCTGCCCGCAATTGATCAGGAAGCATGCGGATGGCAACCATCGCTGGGGCTAGGTCATCGTCATCTGTTACGAGCCTGGTGCCCGAAAGATCAGTTACCTCAGCGTCCTCAGCATCGCGATGCCGAACGTCGAGCCACCCATCGGGCTTATTGAAGGCCTGCTCAATGCGCTTCGCAATTGAATTCCCGATGTTCTTGACTGGCGACTTGCCAATTAGTTGACTGACCTGCGAGGGCACCATGTTGACGGCGCGGCCGAATTCCACTTGGCCGCCTGCGAGGTCGGCAAGGCTTCGGGCGTTTTCTCGTCTGATTTCTTCTCTGGTCATCGCGTGATGGTCTTCTAATTTAACAAAAAGATAAACAACCAAAAAGATAAACAAAATTTCGCAGAAAGTTTATCTTTATGGTAAAGTCGCGGAATGGATATGAAAAATTACCTCAAGCAAGCCGCGCCTTGCGACCGCAAGACCTTGGCCGACGCCGCAGGGACTTCGGTTGCATACCTCTACCTGATTGGTGGCGGCCATCGTCGGGCAGGGCCAGAACTTTGCAAAAAGCTTGTCGCAGCTGAGTCGAAGCTCACTCTCAGCGATCTTCGGCCCGATATTTGGGCACCCAGCCATGAGGTAGCGCCGCGCCGCGCCACCGATTCGGTTCCAGCGCCAAGCCACGCCGGCCGCCAACCTCCCACTACCAACGCCATCTTCGACACCGTGCCGCTGCGGGCTGCCGTCGGCATCGACGTGGGCGTCAAGCCATGATCCGCCTGATCCCAATTTCCCCGCCTCGTTCGGCAGACGACTTCGTGTGCATTCCGATTCTCGAGCCGCACCAGTTGCCTCGCGGCGCGCCGCTCGAGGAGTGCGCATCGCCAGCAAGCGAGCGCCCACCGTAAAACAGCACCAAGCACCACCCTGCATTTTCGCTGTATCCAAACCCTGTAACACCGACCACCAGGAGAAAACCATGAAACAGAAGCAAAAACGTACCGCACTCGTCAAGGGCTATATCACTGACGACAACAAGGATGCCTTGCAAGCCGCATGCACGGCGATGCGCAAGACCGTCAGCGACGTGTTGAACGAATGCACGATCGTGATCATTCGCAATCACCTGGACGCCAGGCCGAAACGGAATGATACGCCGCCGTTTTCCAGCGGAGCTAGGCCCAAATCAGTAAATATCAGGGCCCAAGTTTTGCCGGTACCGCGCCCGTGCTTTGGCGTCGTCCCGCGCGTCGTGCGGATGCGGGTTTAACGGCATGGAGGCAGCTATTGAATAAACCAGCCGAGGTCACAGCCGAGGAAAAGGAGCTGGTCTTCCAGCGTTCGATGATTTACCGCCAGGCCGAGAAAGACCTGCAGGGCGCCAAGGACGGGGAGGGCGAGAGCGTGGCGAAAGCTGCGCACAAGGAAGCGCGCCAGAAATGGCGCGATGCCACCGACAGGGTGGCGAAGAAATACGAGGTGCCGCGGCGCGAGCCTCCATAACGGAACCGCACCCGACAGCTACAGCATCGCACGGCCGGAATCGGCCACTTTAATCACCATCAATTAGGAATATGACATGACGCAAACAACTGCAATTACGCCATATCGCTCGCTGGACAACGCTGCCGGCAACAACGATCTGCTCGACACGCTGCTGGCCAAGGGCCCGAAGAACGATGCAGCCCTGGCCCGCGTGCTGGAAGTGGCGCCGCCTGTGATTTCCAAGATTCGCCACGGCCGCCTGCCGATCGGCGCCTCGCTGTTGATCCGCATGCACGAGGTGTTTGACGTGTCGATCCGCGAGCTCAAGCGCATCGCGCGCGCCGAGGGGGCAGCTTGACCTGGACGACTATGCAGCCGGAAGGCGGCGCCAGCGCGGCGCAGGCCGAGCAAGGCGCCCAGCTGCAAGGGCATGCCGAATGCGAACTGCCGGTCGACCCCGGCCACGTTCGGACGCGCCAGCACTACGAAGCAATGCTGCAGGAACTGCAAGGCCAGAAATGAAAAAAGCCCGCTGGCAGGCGGGCTTCCTTGAAACATCAAAAATTCGCGAAAGAATTTATGAACCAAATTGTACAACACAAAAGCATCAACATCGCGGAAACGGTGATTACCACCGACCAGGACGGCCGTTTTTGCCTGAACGATTTGCATAAAGCATCTGGTGGCGAAGACCGCCATGTCCCTGGCTATTGGCTGGAAAACCGTCAGGCTATCGAATTGGTTGTAGAATTGGAAACTACCGGAATTCCGGTAGTTAAAAAAACTGGCCGCAACGGCGGCACTTACGCGTGCAAGGAGTTGGTCTACGCATACGCCATGTGGATCAGCGCCAAGTTCCACCTGGAAGTCATCCGCACCTTTGACGCCGTGGCCACCGGCCAGGCGCCGGCTGCCGCACCCGCACCCAGCGCAATCTCGCCCGCCAAGGAATTCCGCGCCATCTTCGGCATTGCACGCCTGATTGGCCTCGACAAGAATGCAGCGGCGATCAGCGCGAACCAGGGCACGGCCGCGCTGACCGGCGTGAACATGCTGCAGCTGATGGAACGGACGCACCTGGCCACGCCCAGCCAGGAGATTTACTACACGCCGACGGAGCTGGGCAGCCGCTTCGTCAAGAGCGGCAAGGCATTCAACCAGCTGCTGGTGCAGGCCGGTTTGCAAGAGAACATCGCCGGGCACTGGGTGCCGACGAAGAAGGGCCGGGAGCACGCCTACGTGATGGACACGGGCAAGGCGCACTCCAGCGGCACGCCTATCCAGCAAGTGAAATGGCGCGACTCCGTCCTGGCCGAGGTGGCCTTGTGAATAGCCAAACTGACAATCGCACGCGCCCGACTTTTAGTGTAAATAAGACAAAGCGCCGCCTTTCTGGCGTCACGCTCCCGAAGCAGGGTTCCCGCTCATATGCGCTGCTGCAGGCGATGCTGGCCGGACCAGGCACCTTCTACCAAATCTGCGAGCGCGCAGGTTTCGATATCGAAGAGGCGGGCATGGAACACCGCCTGCGAATGATTTTTTCGCGCTTCATCCAGGGCAATGTGCGCCTGGCGGGCATTCGCTACGCGCTGATAGACGCCTCGCGCGCGGCGCTTCTCGGCGCTGGGCCGGATCAGTCCGGCCAGGTCGCCACGCCGCACTTTCGCGGTACGGTGGGCGCAATGCCTGTCGTGGTCGTTCGCCGGCCTGCGGCCGAGGTGCGCCCATGAAGCCAATAATGTTTGCTTGTTTCTCAAAAGCCCGTAACGAGAAGAAATATGCCGCTAACGGAAAAAACGTGGCAATTGTCGAATGGAAAAAGTTGCTAACCGGTGATTTCGTCAACACCTTGATTGAAAACAGAGAGCGCTTTAGCGCCGCTATTTCGATAGCTTTCGCAAAATTGAATTTGGAATATGGGATCGTGCAAAGGAGAGGGTATCGTTTCCCAATCTTCGCCCAGTACCAAAAAGTAATCAAGTGCCTCAATCATGGAATGGAGCCCGCTTACCATTTTGAAGGCACCCAGCTCATGCGCAGGCACCATTTCCAAGGCGCTTCGACATTGCCTAAGCACTGGAATAATAACGATCCAAGTGACGTGAAATTTAGTTTGGTCGCCATCCCGCGCGGCTTCTTTGAGATTTTTAGTTGCTTCTATCAGTCGCTCATTGGCGCGGACAAGAAGGGCAGAAACTGCAGAAGCTCGGCGGGTCATCACGCGAATATCAGATTCGGCGAGAAGGCGAGCGGAATGTGCATTTTGCCTAGCCATCACGAATATCGCGACCCCCAAAGCGGCGATAGAGCCAATCGCCTGGACCCATCCCGGCCAACTGTCCTTTGTAAGGCCCATATGGTTGCCAATGAGCGCAATAGCAACCGATCCTCCAATCAGAGCGATAGCAAGAAGTACATAGGTTTTCTTCACGAGAACATTCAAAGTTATTTGAAAGGAATCTTAGCATGAAGCGTGATTCCTTCATTACGGCCATGCCCATTACCTTCGGCTCCGTATGCAGCGGTCTTGAGGCTGCCAGCGTCGCCTGGGGGCCGCTCGGCTGGCGCGCCGCCTGGCTGGCCGAGATCGAGCCATTCCCATGCGCCGTGCTGGCGCACCACTATCCGGACGTGCCGAACCTGGGCGACATGACCAAGGTTGCTGCCCTGGTCCGAGACGGCTTCGTGCCTGCGCCGGACGTGTTCTGCGGTGGGACGCCGTGCCAGGCATTCTCGATTGCGGGCCTGCGCAATTCGCTCGACGACGAGCGCGGCAACCTTTCCCTTGTTTTTTGCGAGATTGCAGATGAAATTGACGCACGACGCGCTGCAGCTGGACTTCTTCCAGCCGTTGTCTTCTGGGAAAACGTCCCCGGAGTCCTCTCCACAAAAGACAATGCCTTCGGCTGCTTCCTTGCTGGCCTTGCCGGTGAAGATGATCCAATCGAACCGCCAGGGGGCAAATGGGCGAACGCTGGTTGTGTGTATGGCCCCAAAAGAACAGTCGCGTGGCGGATCCTCGACGCCCAATATTTCGGAGTGGCCCAACGCCGCCGCCGTGTGTTCGTTATCGCAAGTGCTGGAGCAGGGTTCGATCCCGCACAGGTACTTTTTGAGTTCGACGGCGTGCGCCGGGATTCTCCGCCGAGCCGAGAATCGCCGCAAGACATTGCCGGCACAGTTAGAGCGAGCGCTGCGCGCCGTGGCGGAGTGCAAGATGAATGTGGACTCGGCCTCCAGCCAGTCGGTGCCGAGGATATTGGCGGAGCACGACAGAGCGACGGGGAAAACCTTGCTTTCGGTGCTACCGTAGCCGCTCCCGTGGCGTGCGGCGTCGAGCGCCCGCGCGGCGACGGTCTGGACACGCTGATTGCTGGCGTAATCTGCATGGCTCACGGCCAAGGCGGCGCCGAGATTTCGGTTGAGCGCAGCCCGACGCTGACGTGCAACCACGAAGCGCCTATCGCCGCCTATCCGATTCAGAACGCTACACGTGGCAAAAATCAGAACGGCCTGGGAATTGGCGATTCTGGCGCGCCAATGTACACCTTGGACAATGGATCACAGCACGGCGTGGCGCTGGCGCCTATCGCCTTCAGTAGCAAGGACTACGGTGGCGACGTCTGCTACGACCTGTCACCGACGCTGCGCGCCGGAAACCACGCCGGCAGTCATGCCAACGCGGGCAGCCCGCCGGCCATCGCCTTCGACGCCCGCCAGAACACCATCAGTAGCACCGAAGTGTTCGGCGCGCTGGGATCGTCCAGCCCGCAGGCGCAGGCCGTGTGCCAGGCAATCGGCTTCCGGGAAGTGGCTGGCGCGCTGACCAGTAGCTACGGCAAGCAGCCGGATGGTAGCGATTCCGCGCTGGGGCCAAATCTCGCCATCTGCATCACCGGCGACATCACCCACACTCTGAAGGCCGAAGGCTTCGATGCGAGCGAGGATGGAACTGGGCGCGGGCAGCCGATTATCACCTTCCAGAATCGATTCCGTGGAGACGATGGGCGAGGATACCAGCGGGCCCCGGCAGTTTTGCACGGAATACCTCAAGACTAAACCCTTGACGGAGTTCGCCATGGAATTGATTGATCATGAGTGCGATGCGATTTGGTCCTGGCAGGGCGTCCGGATTGACGAAAGCCAGTCGCGCCGCGAGCGGCTGCAAGGCACTGGTGCTTGCGTCAAGCACTTTGAAGTGGTGGGTGGCGGCCTGTTCACTTACCGGCCAATCTTGCGCTGGAACGTCGGTGACGTGTTCGAGGCCCATCGGCTGGCTGGCATCGAGCCGAATCCGCTCTACAAGCAAGGGATGTCGCGCGTCGGCTGCATGCCTTGTATCAATTGCAGCAAAGGGGAGCTGCACGAGGTATGGCGCCGGTTTCCCGAGCACATCGCTCGAATCGCGGAATGGGAGGCTCTGGTGTCGGAAGTGTGCCGGCCACGCTCGCCCGTGTCGTTTTTCCACATGGGCACCAAAGCGCACGCTGGCCAGGCGTCGACCATCGAGTCGGTTGTCGAGTGGTCGAAGACAAGCCGCGGCGGCAAACAGTTTTCATTGCTCACAGCGTTGGACGAGCCAACGGCGTGCAGCTCTGCTTACGGACTTTGCGAATGATGAAGAATATGACCAGCGACAAATGGCGTGGCTACCGCGACGAACCTATCGCCACGACCATCATGGATACGGTCTACGCCAACGGAGCGGTACAGCCACGACTATTCCCAGAGGCCGATTTATGAGCTATGTCTGCTTGAAGTATGCCGCGACTGCGACCACAAGCGCGAAGAGTGAAACCACCGAAGAGAACAAGGCCGCCCGCGCGGAAGTTCCCGACGTCTTTGCAGAATCGCGGGCGGCTTCTGAGGAAGCCTCTGCAGCAGTGGTGCTTCGCTCAGCGAGCTGCAATTGGGCGTCCGCAAGTGCCTGCGCAGCGAAGCTTTCGCGCTCATTTATCCATTCCAGGATGTATGGCAATACCTCGTTGTTTGGTGGAAATGTTGGCAAAACTGATTTTGCCCAGTGTACCCCTCTAACTTCGCACTCGGCCCGAATCCGTTCTCGTGGGTTTTGCATCGCTACTCCTTTCAAAATGAAAAGGTTACCACGATGAAACGATCTCCCATAAAGCGGGGCAACCCGATGGCGCGCACGCCATTCAAGCGCACCTCACCCATGCCTAGCACCGGCATGCTCTCCGTGCAGTCGCACCAGCGCACGGCGCCGAAGCGCAAGGCCGGCTTGAAGGCCAAAGGCCCACGCTCGACGCCGACCCGGCGCGCCGCGCGCGGCCAAGACTGCACGTTGCGCCTGGCTGTCTGCAACTTTGACCCTGATACCACCGTGCTCTGCCACAGCAATTTCCTGGCAGACGGGAAGGGCATGGGCCTGAAGGCGCCGGACACCGCTGCGGCGTTCGGCTGCAGCGCCTGCCACGACGTGCTCGACGGCCGGTGCCAGCGCCCGGCTGATCTGTCGCTGGAAGGCCTGGAGGCTGCCTTTCGCTCGGCCGTCGGCCGCACACACGAAATCTTACGGTCGATGGGCCTGCTCGATGCAGTACCCACCACCACACCCAATTTGGAGAATCCATGAGTGCCTTTAACGCTCAAGAACATGCCGCAGTCACTGAAACAGCCAAATGCGTCGTCATTGGCGACGCCACACTGTATCGCGCTGATTGCATCGCGCTGATGCGCACGCTGCCCGACAATAGCGTCGACAGCGTCGTTACCGACCCGCCGTATGGCATTTCCTTCATGGGCAAGGCCTGGGATGGCGCTGATATCGTGGCGCGCACCGAGCGCCGGCGCGGCTTCGCATCGCATGCGCCTGATGCCGGCCCGAATGGCGGTCACAAGTCGATTGCGGCAGAGGCCGGAAAATACGACCTGACGCCTGCGGCGATGCGGGCTTTTCAGTATTTCAGTGAAGAGTGGGCGCGCGAAGCGTTCCGCGTACTCAAGCCGGGCGGGCATCTGCTGTCGTTTTCGTCGGCGCGCACCTATCATCGTATGACGTCGGGCATAGAGGATGCCGGGTTCGAAATACGCGATCAGATCATGTGGGTGTTCGGCTCGGGCTTTCCGAAATCGCAAAACGTTAGCAAGGCGCTTGACAAGGCCGCCGGCGCCGAGCGCGTGGTGCTAAGCGAAGGGCGTGCAGTCAAGCGAATGATCCCTGGTGCCGACCAGGACGCGACCGGCAGCTGGATGAAGGACAACGGACGAGAGTATGTGCCGCATGTGACGGCGCCGGCGTGCGATGCCGCCGCACAGTGGGACGGCTGGGGTACCGCGCTGAAGCCTGCACACGAGCCGATCTGCGTAGCGCGCAAGCCACTGGGCAAGGGCCACACCGTGGCGGCAAACGTGCTGACATTCGGGACCGGAGCTATCAACATTGACGGCTGCCGTGTTGAGACTGTCGATAACCTAAACGGCGGAACATACTCGCCAGGCGGAAAGGCTGCGCCGATGCCTGGTGATGAGCGCACCGGTGCGGCGCTCGGCATGTTTTCGCCTGGCGCGCGACCAAAATCTAACTTTGTCCAGCCGGAAGGCCGCTGGCCAGCAACCCTGATCCATGACGGCAGCGTCGAGGTGGTGGCACTGTTTCCGGCGCAGGCCGGTGCGAGCGCGCCAGTGCTGGGCACGGAGCCGAGCAGCATGACTACGCCAGTATTTGGTCAGATCAATCGGCAAGCCTGCAACGCTTTCTACGGAGATACTGGCAGCGCCGCCCGTTTTTTTTACTGCGCCAAGGCCAGCCGCTCCGATCGCAACGCCGGCCTGGTCGACCCCGGACATCAGTTTAAGCATGGTGCCACGCTGCGCAAGATCGAGGATGCACCAAAGACCGGCAACATTCACCCGACCGTCAAGCCCACCGACCTGATGGCCTACCTGTGCCGCCTGGTCACTCCACCTGGGGGCGTAGTACTTGACCCGTTCATGGGTAGCGGCAGCACCGGCAAGGCCGCCATGCGGGAAGGCTTCCGCTTTATCGGCGTCGAGCTGTCCGCTGATTACTTCCCGCTCTGCGTGAGTCGCATCCAGCACGAGATCGACTCTGTCGCAGCCGCTGGCGCCGTTGAGCCGATGTCGCAATTTGACCTGTTCGCGGAGGATGTATCGTGACGCAAACTAATTTGTGTGAATTAGTGCAGGGCACCATGCCTGGGGCGGCGGGCGATCCGCTGGTGGCTGCGCTGTTCGGCGCGGCGCGTGTGCAGGAGGCTCGACCTTGAACTACTTCGAGCACCATATTGGCGACTACGACAAGAATACCTCGCACCTTTCCGCCTGCGAGGACGGGATCTATTGCCGCATGATTCGACGCTACCTCGACAAGGAAATGCCACTCGATTCCGACGTCGAGGAAATAAAACGTGTCGTCCGCGCACGTAGCCGCGAAGAAAAAAAAGCGGTTGACGTCGTTCTCAAAGAGTTTTTTTCTCTCGCTGCCGATGGCTGGCACCACAAAACGTGCGACGAAATTATCTTCGCATTCCAGGCCGGCGAGCCAGAGCGCGAGGCGAAGAAGGCGAACGAGGAAACACGCATGAGGCGGCATAGAGACGAGCGTGCAGCCCTGTTTGCCCAGCTTACGGCTGCTGGGCAGCACGCTGCCTGGAATATCGGAATCAAGGAACTCCGGGCGATGGCGGGTGCGTTGCTGGCCCCGAAAATCCCGGAACCTGAAACGCCACCTGTAACGGCACCTGCAACGCCTGCAACGGCTACCCAAACACCAATACCCAATACCCAAACACCAATATATAAAACCTTGTCGGAGAAAATCCCCGACGCGGCGATTCCAACGGTGCCTGTGGTCGATATCAAGGACGCACGGGAAAAGCGTAAGCACAGCGCTGACGATGAGAAGTGTGCACGTTGGCTTTTCGGCCGGGTGCTGGCGAACAACGCCGCCGCCAGGCAGCCGAACTTCGACACCTGGGCCGACGACGTGCGGCTTCTACGCGAGCGCGACAAGCGCACCCACGCGGAAATCTGCGAGCTTTTCCAATGGGCGCAGGGAGACGCGTTCTGGTGTTCGAACATCCTCTCGCCGGCAAAGCTGCGAGAAAAGTGGGATCAACTGACGATGAAGCGAGCGCCCGTGGGCGGAAAGAATGTAAAGCATGGAAACTTTGGCAAGCAGGATTACCACAAGGGCGTTGGGGCAGATGGCACCTTTTGAAGGCAAGAAGCGCTTCGCCAGCGCGCAGATCGAGCGCTGCCCGATGCACGGCGAGTACACGGCCATGCTGATTCGCGGCGCTTGGTCCGGCTGCCCAGATTGCATGAACGTCGAGGACCAGGTGCGCGAGGCCGAGCAACGCGCCGCCTGGCGCCAAGAGCTCAAGGCGCGCGAATGGAGCGCAAAGCTCGGCCGTGCCGCTATTCCCGAGCGTTTTGCTGATCGCCGCCTCGAATCGTACCGGCCGGATTGCCCTGGCGCCGAGCGCGCGCTGGCCGTGGCCACCCGGTACGCCGAGAACTTCGAAGATGCTCGGGCCATTGGCGCGTGCCTGATCTTCGCTGGCGACGTCGGCACCGGGAAGACCCATCTGGCCGTGGGCATCGCCCACCACATCATGGCGCGAGGGCGCCAGGCGGTCTTCACGTCGGTGATGCGCGCGGTGCGCTCCGTCAAGGAGACCTACGCCAAGGGGGCAGGGCGCACAGAGGCGCAGGCCATCCGCGACCTGGTCGACCCTGATCTGCTGATCCTCGACGAGGTGGGCGTGCAGCACGGCAGCGACACGGAAAAGCTGATCCTGTTCGAAATCATTAACGGCCGCTATGAGGCGGCGCGCCCGACCATCGTCATCAGCAACCTGGACGCGGCCGGCCTGGAGCAGTTCCTGGGTGCGCGGGCGTTTGACCGATTGCGCGAAGGCGGCGGCAGGCTGGTGGTCTTCGATTGGGAGTCGCACAGGGGGAAACGCCCGAGCGTCCAGGCCGCGAATGCCGCTCAGGATTTGCCAGAGGCACCGCCGCACTGCGCAAGGGCTATGGCCGCTACGAAGTGACGTACCCATCAGAAAAAACGGCTTAAAAGGCTTTAAATGAAAAATCAAGAAAACAAAATCGCAGCAAACAAACGCCTGGCCGAGTTGCTGGGCTGGACCAGCATTGTCGAGGTGGGCGGCGCCTTGGTTGGCACGCCGCCGGCGGGCGCCGTCGCAAGTCGCGGCCAGGCCATGGTGCCAGACTGGACTGGCGACTGGGCGGCGGCCGGCCCGCTGCTCGCGCAGTTCGAGATCCGGCTGATGCCGATGTCGGCGGGCGTCGATGCAGCCGGTTTCCTGGAGTGGTACCGTTTCTATCCGGACAGGGATGCCGCGGCCCGTGCAGTAATCGTCAAGGCGGTCACGCATCGCCTGGAGAAAGCGCGATGATGGCCCGTGGCTTGCAGGCGCTGGGCCGTCTTAAGGTCGGCGCCATGAACCAGACGGAGGCGGCCTACGCCAGGACGCTGGAGCTGCGCAAGGCCGCCGGCGAGGTGGCCTGGTACAAGTTCGAAGGCCTGAAATTCCGCTTGGCCGACAACACTTTTTACACGCCGGATTTTGCCGTACAGCTGGCCGACGGCGCGCTGGAGGCGCACGAAGTGAAGGGCTACTGGCAAGAGGATGCGCGCGCGAAGATCAAGATCGCGGCCGACATGTACCCGCTGCGCTTCATTGCCGTGCAGGCGCTGCCGAAGAAGGCGGGCGGGGGCTGGAAAGTGGAGGAATTCTGATGGCTGCGAACAAGAAGCCGCGCAAGCGGTACATCCCGAAACCGGCCGTGCTGCCGCCGGGCGCGCGCCCCGCCATGGCATTCGAAATGCTAGGCTTCCAGGCCAGCGAGGCGATGGGGAAGGGTCACTTCCAGGAGCAACACGTCTACGACCTGCTGAGCAACGCCGATATGGCGCGCCGCATTGCGCCAATTGGCCATGCCATCCTGCCGGTGGCCCAAGCAATGGTCGAGGCGATTGCCGAGATCCAGGCGCGCGCCCAGCGCACGGGCACCTTCGGCGTCAACGGCGATGAAATGCGCGTGCTGCGCGATGGCGTTGGCAAGACGATGGTCTTCCTGCGCGGCGTGCCGAATGTCGCAATTGCGCGCGCTGGCCTAGCAGCCGTGCGCGAATTCAACCGGACCGGCGTGCTGCGTGTATGAGCGGTCCCGGAGAGTGGCAGGGCTGGCACAGGGCTAAAAAGGGTGTTAACGTTGGCATACAAAATGAAAGGCAAGACATGGGCTTTACAGACCGCTACATCGCAGCAATCGGTTCGAGCAACCTGATGGACGACGCGCAGCACCACCAGACGGACCCGCTGGCCGCCGCGGCGCTGGCCGGCGACATCGGTGCGCTGCTGTGCCGCGTGAAGTACGCAGACGGCACGCTCAACCGCATGTTCGAGGGCAACCAGCAGAATCTGGCGCAGCTGCTGCGCATCTGGACTGCTGAAGTCATTCGCCGCGGCCGGGCGCGGCGCTGGCTGCCGGAAAACACGGCCTGGGATGCGCAATCTGCCCAGGCGCTGTATCACCGGGTGGCCGAAAAGTCGCTCGCGCACTGGCTCGACGGCAAGTGCAAGGGCTGCAGCGGCACTGGCGTCAAGGTGCTGCTGGGGAATGGCCAGTGCACTTCCTGCAAAGGAACCGGTGTAGCGCCAGTGTACGGCGTTGCCGGTCTGGAGCTGGAGCGCGTCAAGGACATGGTGAGCGAACTCAGCGCCATTTATGACAGCCATTCCGGCCGGGCAGGCGGTTTGTTACGCGGCGGAGACATGTAGCGCAGGTTTTCTTTAGGCCTGTGTTTACAAACAGTATTTCTACGGTATACTGCAGGCCTTCGTTCATAAAAATTCTTCCGGAAATCGTAATGTGCGCATCGCGCCACCGATAGCTGGAACTCGCGACAGTACCCGGACCCAGCGCCGCACCTGCACGCCTTGAATTTGCCGCTCACCACGCGCTATGGCCATGGGAGTAAAAAAACAAAGCCACCCGTGAGGTGGCTTTGTCTATTTTAACTTGATCATTTTGCCGACGTGCAAAAAAGTCCGCCTTGTGATGAATGTGGGCCTTTATTTTTCATGATGCCATTCAATTTGGGTAAGAATGCCGTTGGTCTAGCTTTGCTTTTCACTCGACTCAGGAAAGGTATTTGTGTATCCAGCCGAGTGCTGGCTCTTGTATGTTGTACCAAGCAGCGTCGCCATGTGCCATGCGACAGACGAAAAGAACATCGTCATTGTCGATTACCAGCCCAAGCAGGTTTCGTATCTCAACAGAGTCCAAGTTGGTGAAAACAAACCATGTCGACTCGGCCGGATGACACCAAGTGCCACTGATGTTTTTGATGGCTTCATACAGGGCATCGTAGTTCTTGTCCTTTTTTAAGTCATAAGTAATTAAGTAAATACCCATATATTTGTCCTTTTTTGTGTTATCGAAATTGGATTTTGCGTTATGGCAATTTTCTGACGTAAATCGCCCACTGATTGTTGGTTCCAGTAGATTTTTTGTCTACGGAATAAATAGTACAGCAGGATATGACCATGAAAAATGGAAGTTAACAGAACCATTAGTTCGAAAAAACAGAAGATTATATTTCCTTATCGTCCACTCGTCTTACATGGGGTGGAATTACAGTCGCACACAATCGCGTAAAGCATATAAACCGCGGGTGTAGCTCAATGGTAGAGCGGAAGCCTTCCAAGCTTTCCACGCGGGTTCGATTCCCGCCGCCCGCTCCAGCTCTCCTTGCCCGGCACGCCGGGTTTCGCCGCCTGCCGCATCACTACGCTGGCGGCTTTTCTATTTGAGGTGCTGCATGTTCGATATCGACTTCCGCCAGATGATTATCACCTTGATTCTGATGGGCGCGCTGATCGGCGGCGCCATCGTCGCGCTCGTCATGGTGGCCTGGCCCTGGCTGTGGGCCATGGCCAGGCCAGCGCTGCATGCGGTAACAGCATGAGCAGCCTAATGACTGTCAACACGCTGGGCCCGCAACTGATCGCGCTGCTCGGATTGCCGAAGCACTGCATTTCGTTCGAGTTGCGTTGCGCCGCTGGCGAGCTCGTCACGGTGAAGTGTGAGTTCTACCCGGAAGAGGCGGAAGGTTTCGACTTGGTGCTGGCCGAGTATGAACTGGTGCCGCGCGAGACGCCTGCTTCAGTCGAGCCTCACCCGGCCGAGGTTATCGGCTTCAACGCCTGGATGCGCGAGCGTAGCGAGGCCGCGCACCAAGCCATGATGAAGCACGCCCGGTTATGTCGTAAGGCTAGATAGCGGCATGCTCTTTTGCTCGCTCAGCCTGGGCAAGGTCAACTGCGCCGCCGCGAAAGACGCATGCAAAAAATACGTAATAACTTGTTTCATCCTTGTATTTCGCTGATTTTGCTTTTTCGAAAAGCTGGTCTCCGGCTTTGTCCCAGAGTTCACTTTCCGAGCGTCCCGCAATTGATGCCAGCAAGAGGCCAACATCCTGCACAGCATTGGGCGCCTTCTCTGCGAGGTCATTGACCAAGAGCGCAAGTGCTAATTTAATATCTTCAATTCCAGGCATGATTTCCTCCAAATGGGCATTGATTAATTGATAAATGAAATCTTACCTTGCAGTTCGTGGTACGAAACTATTTATTTTTAGCTTATTTTGCGGCTGCCAGCGCGCTCCAGTGGCAGGGCTTACAAAACGGGCGCAGTTCACCGACGTAGCAAAGATCCAGAGGACTCCAGCCGCGATGCACCGCGGCGCCTGCTGGGGGCGGGCGGTGACACAACGAAGGCAGCCATGCAGAAAATCCAACACCCATCGAATAACGGCGTTCTCGGAGCGCCGGCGGGCTGGGACCAGGGCGAGCTTCCGTGCGGCGCTCTGCCGATCACGCGCACGCACGTTGGCGATCTGCCCGCCGTGGTGTCGTACTGGCGCCCGAGCGTCGAGGAACTGGCCGTGCTGAATTCCGGCGGCTCTATCGCGCTGTGGGTGCTGGGCGCGAGCATGCCACCGGTCAATTTAAGCGTCGAAGGCGCGTGAGACACTACATTTAGTAGGTCGAGAGCGAAAGTGTCAAAAATCGCCGGGCTGAGACCGCCAGAATTACCGTTAAACACTACATCTAGTAGGTCGGAATGAAGAAAAGCCGAAATTCCGCCGCGCCCGCCTCAGCGCGCCCGTTGCCGCCTGCTGAATTTGTCGACCCGCTGAACAACCGTTACATGCCCGCGCCCGAAGTGCTCAAGTGGGCACGCGCAACCATCCTCACTGAAGGCGGCGCGCTCCACAACGAAGATCATGCCCACCTGGAATATGCCGACGTGCAGTTCCTGTGGGCGCCTCAAGGTTTCGTGAAGGCCGGCCGCACCGTGCTGGGCCAGTGCGAGGAAATGACGTTCCGCTGCGGGCCGTGGCAGAAAGGCCGCCAGCAACAGCAGATGGCCGACTGGTTCGGCGCGGTGCCGGACTTCCTCATCACCCTGGACGCATCGTATTGCCTGACCTGCAGCGATGCCGAGTTCTGCGCCTTGGTCGAGCACGAGCTTTATCACATCGCCCAGGAGCAGGATGAATTCGGTGCGCCGGCCTTCAACAAATACGGGCTGCCGAAGCTGTGCATGCGCGGCCATGACGTCGAAGAGTTCGTCGGCGTGGTCCGGCGTTACGGCGCCAGCGAGGACGTGCAGCGCATCATCGACGCAGCAAAGACACCGCCAGAAGTGGCGAGAATCAACATCGCGAGGGCTTGCGGAACCTGTTTGCTGAAGGCTGCATAAGGTTGACCGGCCATTTACCGGAAGGCAACTCATGGCAGCACTACGTGACGAGGTGAAGCTGTTTATCGTCCAAGCGCTGGCCTGTTTCGACACGCCGACGCAGGTGTCGGTGGCAGTAAAGGATGAATTCGGACTCGACGTGCCGCGACAGCAGGTCGCCACCTACGACCCGGAAAAGTATGTGGGGCGCCAGTTGAGCGCCAAATGGAAGACTATTTTCAACGACACGCGGGCCAGGTTCCGAGAGGACACGGCGGCCATTCCGATTGCCAGCCGCGCTTTCCGCTTGCGCGCGCTGGCCAGGATGGCGCAGCAGGCCGAGGGCATGCGCAATATCGCGCTGGCCGTCGCCGTGATCGAGCAGGCAGCCAAGGAAGTAGGCGACGTCTACGTGAATCGCCGCCTCGATGCGCCAAAAGCACCAGGTGATACCGGCGAAGGCTTGCCGTCCGCACCTGAATACATATTGAAGCCCGATGAAGACCTCCCCGACAGCCCGATTCTCTGAAGGGCCCGTCGCGCTGACGCCGAAACAGGCGAACATTTACTGCTGGGGATGGCAAAAGAAGGCTCGGTTCCGCGATGCGGTGTGCGGCCGGCGCTTCGGTAAGACGTTCCTGGGTAAGGCCGAGATTCGCCGTGCTGCGCGCCTGGCTGCCGAGTGGGGCGTCAGCACCGAGGACGAGATTTGGTATTGCGCGCCTACGTTCAAGCAGGCGAAACGGGTTTTCTGGAAGCGCCTCAAGCAGGCCATTCCGCCTAGCTGGCGCGCCGGGAAGCCGAACGAGACGGAATGCTCGATCACCACCAAGGCCGGCCACGTCATCCGCATTGTCGGCCTGGACGCGTACGACAACCTCCGCGGCTCCGGGCTGTTCTTTGCGCTGGTCGATGAATGGGCCGACTGCGTGTACGCGGCCTGGGAGGAGGTGCTCCGCCCGATGCTGTCGACCTGTCGCTTCGTCATCAACGGCGAGGAGCGGGTGGGTGGCTATGCGCTGCGCATTGGCACGCCGAAAGGCTTCAATCATTGCTATGACAGCTACCTTGATGGCCAGGGCCGTGAGCCTGACCACAAGAGTTGGCTTTACACGTCGGTCGATGGCGGCAACGTCCCGGCCGAAGAGATCGAAGCGGCGCGGCGCAAGATGGATCCGCGCACGTTCCGCCAGGAGTACCTGGCCAGCTTCGAGAATTACCAAGGCGTCATCTATTACTGCTTCGATCGGCGACGCAACCATACCGATGACACGGTCAAGCCAGGCGACGCGCTGCATATTGGCATGGACTTCAACGTCGGCAAAGGCGCCGCGGTGGTTTTCGTGATTCGCGACGACCTGCCGCGTGCTGTCGATGAATTGATGGAGGTGTTCGACACGCCGGCTATGATCGAGAAGATCAAGGGGCGTTACAAGCAGGCCGGCCAGCAGCACCTGATAACGATTTATCCGGATGCGTCCGGCCAGAACCGTAAGAGCAGTGGCGCCAGCGAATCGGACCTGTCGCTGCTGCGCGCCGCTGGCTTCACGGTAGTGGTCGACCATGCAAATCCTGCGGTGAAAGACCGGATCAACAGCGTCAACGCGATGCTGTGCAACACCTACGACCAGCGCCGCATGCTGGTCAATGCCACCAAGTGCCCGAAATACACGCTCAGCCTGGAGCGTCAGATTTATGACGACAAGGGCGAGCCGGACAAGAAGGGCGGCTTTGACCATGCCAATGATGCCGGCGGCTACTTCATCACCAAGCGCTGGCCAGTGACGAGCCGCACGACGACCACCGCGCCGCTGCGCATGTAACAACAAGGATTTCCATGACCGATGTACGCACACAATCAGCCGAAGCCGCGAAGCTGAACGAGGATTGCGCGCTGATCGTCGCGCTGCTGGGCGGCACGAAGACCATGAGGGCGGCCGGCAGGAAGTATCTGCCGCAGTGGCCGGGTGAGGACAGCGAAAGCTACGATCTGCGCCTGGCCGTCGCCACACTGTTCCCAGCCTACGCCCGCACCATCGACGTGCTGTCGGCCAAGCCATTCAGCAAGCCGGTGACGCTGGGCGAGGATGTGCCGGAACGGATCAAGCCATGGCTGCAAGACGTCGACCTGTCTGGCCGCGACCTGCATAGCTTCCTGTCGGAAATTACCCAGGAGGCGATGGGCTACGGCTTCGCTGGCATCTTGGTCGACTTCCCCAAGGCTGGCAACCTGGTCACGAAGGCCGAAGAGCAGGCCGCCGGCGTGCGCCCGTACTTCGTCCAGGTGCACGTGCAAAACGTCCTGGGCTGGCTGCCGAAGAATGCGACCAGTCTTGACGGGCTGACCCAGCTGCGGTTGCTGGAAAGCGTGTCCGAGCCGAATGGCGACTTCGATACCAAGGAAATCGAGCAGGTGCGCGTGCTCGGGCGCGGCACCTGGCAGACCTGGCGCCAGCGCGAAACGGCTGGCAAAAAGGACTGGGTGTTGCACGAGGAGGGCATCACCTCACTGAAACGCATCGCATTCGTGCCGGTCTATGGCAAGCGCCTGGGCTACATGCAGGCCACGCCGCCGCTGCTCGAGCTGGCGCACAGCAACGTGGAGCACTGGCAGAGCAAGAGCGACCAGCAGAACATTCTGCACGTCGCGCGCGTGCCGATCCTGTTTGCCAAGATGCTGGGCGAGGGCGGTATCACGGTTGGCGCCGGCAGCGCGGTGAAATCCGAATCGCCAGAAGGCGACCTGAAATTCGTGGAGCACGGCGGCAAGGCCATCGAGGCCGGCCGTCTGTCAATCCTCGATCTGGAAGACCGCATGCGCCAGGCCGGCGCCGAACTGCTGGTGATCAAGCCGGGCAACGTGACAGAATCGCAGACCCTGGCCGACAACGAGCAGGGTGCATGCGCGCTGCAGAAGATCGCGGGCAACGTCGAGGATGCCGGCGACCAAGCGCTGCAGTTCATGGCTGAATGGGTGGGCGAGGCCGAAGGCGGCCATATCACCATTTTTAAGGATTTCGGTGCCGCATCGCTGGCCGAGGCCAGTGCCGAGCTGCTGTTCAAGAGTGCTGCCAGCGGGAAAATCTCGGGCGAGACGTACTTCAACGAGCTGCAGCGCCGCGGCATCCTGTCGCCGGATCTGGACTGGGAAACGGAACAGGAGCGCATCCAGTCGGCTCCGCCCGACCTGGTGGGGGCATAAATGGGCGCGCTCGAAGAGTGGATTGCCGAGATGTTCCTCGTGCATTCCCTGAATCTGCAGCGCTTTTCTGCGGACGTGCAAGGCAAGATCGTTGCGCTGATGGGCGCCATGTCGAAGGAGCTCGCGGGCAAGCTGGGTGAAGGCGAGGTGTCGAGCTATGGAAAACAGCGGCTGGCCGCGCTGCTGCGCGAATCGAATGCGGTGATTTCCTCCCATTACAGTGGCATGGAAGCGGAAGCCATGCGCAATCTGCTGGGCATGACCCGCATCGAGGCGGACTACACGGCCAAGGTGTTGACGCAGGGCCTCAAGATAGAGCTGGGCGCCAAGTTGCCGCCGGCTACCTATCTTGAAAAGCTGGTCGGCGACACCTTGATCAAGGGCGCCTCGTCCGCGAACTGGTGGAAGCGCCAGGAGCTGGCCACTCAGTTCAAGTTTGCTGACCAGGTGCGGCTCGGTGCTGCACAGGGCGAAACGACTTCACAGATTGTGGCGCGAGTCATCGGCACCAGTGCCAAGGCCGCCGGCGGCGATGCGGAGGTCATGCCCGGCATCCTGAAGACGTCCGAAGCGAACGCCCGCGCGCTGGTGCACAGTTCGGTGCAGGCCGTGGCCAACGCCGCACGGCTTGCTAGCTTCCAGGCGAATGCGGACTTGATCGAGTGCCTGATGTGGCTCGGCACGCTGGACTCGCATACTTGCTTGCTGTGTGCCATGCGCGACCAAATGGAGTACTCGCTACACGATCTGGAGCCGATCAACCACACACACGAATGGGCGGGCGGGCCTGGCGCCATCCATTTCAGCTGCCGCTGCGTGCTCAGCACGCGCACCAAGTCCTTTGCGGACCTGGGCATCGAGCTGGACGAGCCGGGCGAAAGCACTCGACCCAGCGATGGCGGAGCAGTCAGTAGCAAGATGAATTTCGCCAGCTTCCTGGCCAGCAAGGATAAGGCCTGGCGGGCCGAGTACTTGGGCCCGGGCCGTGCCGAGATGTACGAGGCGGGCAAGATCACGCTGAATGATCTGATGAACCTCAAAGGAAGAAGAATAACCCTTGAGGAACTACGGACTAAATATAGTCAGTAGGATAAACTATTCTTCAATATCGATCATGAAATTGCAATTATTACCTTTACTATTTTCTCAGCGGGAATTGATTTTTGCTGTTGGAATGAAAAATTGGAAAACTGGGCACATTTTCTTTCTTTTACTGCAGCTTGTGGGGGCTGCGGGGCATTTGTTGATTTTTTGATTGGAAAAGCTGGGCAAAAGAATGTGCGCAAAGTTGTTGAAACTTGGTGGATTAAATTGGCTGAATTGCCTTCCAAATACTATTCCAGAGCGGAGGCAGAGTTCGCATATAATTTCCTTGTGAAATATGTAGGTAAGCTATTCAGTCTTCAGAGGTTGAAGGCAGTGTTGTTTATATTCTGCGCATGTATTCTGATTTGGATAATGGTTTTTTCGTTGGATGTTCCATTATTCAACCCCATGGATTCAAGTTGGCCAAAATACAGTTTTAAATATAAATTATTATTTCTTTTTATTCATCTGTTTCTATTATGGATATCGCTTTCATTTACAATTTTCTTGGTGGGGAAAATTAAATATATAATAACTGATTCTGCGCTTTTGAATTTCGTCATTTATATATTGTTTTTTACGATTCAATTGTTTTCGATATTCCTCGTCCCAGTGTTGCAGGTCATTTCCATATCC